>JAZJYP010000122.1:0-2695 GCA_040390345.1 Pseudomonadota bacterium
CTGGCAAGTCAGCTTGGCTCGTTCAAATTCTGTCTGCCGCGCAGACTCCTAGCGCAGTTTCTGCAGCGAGGCGTTGAACTGTTCCGGCGCCTGGTAGCCGATCACGCGCCCGCCCGCAATTTCCTGTCCATGCGTGTCGAAGAAGATGATGCCCGGCGGCCCGAACAGGTGAAAGCGCTTGAGCATGGCTTTGTCGTCGGCATCGTTGGCCGTCACGTCCACCTGCAGGAGCACGGTATTGGCCAGGCGCGCCCTGACGGCCGGGTCGATGAAGGTCAGCTTTTCCATTTCCTTGCAGGACACACACCAGTCGGCGTAAAAATCGAGTAGCGCCGTCTTGCCGCCGCTCCGGGCCAGCGCCGCGTCGAGCTGGGCAACAGTCTTGACACGCGTGAAGCGCAAGCCTTGCTCGGCCCCGCCGCGCAGGTGCGCCAGCGGCGCGAGCGCATCGCGCCCGCCCGTGGCCACGCCGACCAGCTGCAGCACGCCCAGCACCACGAACACGGTAGCGGCGGCCATCGCCAGCCAGTGGCGCGATGAACGGAACAGGTAGAAGCCATACGCCAGGCACAGCGCCATCCAGCCCAGCATCTGCAGTACGGCTGGCAACACCGGCGAGACCAGCCACAGGGCCATGGCCAGCATCAGCACGCCGAAGAAACGCTTGACGGCATCCATCCAGCGGCCCGCGCGTGGCAGCAGCGACCCGGCCGACAGGCCCACCAGCAGCAGCGGAATGCTCATGCCCATGGCCATGGCGAACAGGGCGCTGCCGCCGACGAGCACGTCGCGCGTCTGGCTGATGTAGACCAGGGCGCCGGCCAGCGGCGCGGCCACGCAAGGCCCGACAATCAGGGCCGAGATGGCGCCCATGACGAACACACCGGCCAGCTTGCCGGCCGACTGGCGTCCCGACGCGTCGGCCAGTTTCGACTGCAGCGCGCCGGGCACTTGCAAATCATAGAAGCCGAACATCGACAGCGCCATGCCCACGATCAGCAGGCCAAAGCCACCCAGCACCCAGGGGTTTTGCAGGGCCGCAGCCAGGCCTTCGCCAATCAGGCCCGCCGCCACGCCCAGGCTGGTGTAGACGATGGCCATGCCCAGCGAATAGGCGACCGACAGCACGAAGCCGCGCGAGCGCGCCACGCCCGCGCCTTCGCCGACGATGATCGAGGACAGGATGGGCACCATCGGCAGCACACAGGGCGTGAAGGCCAGGCCCAGGCCGAGCAGCAGGAAGGCGGGTATGATGGCCAGCAGCTTGCCACCGCCGAGGACGGCGGCAATCTTGCCCTCCTCTTGGAGCACCGGCGCCGCTAAGGGCGCCGGGGCAGGGGTCGAGGCGTTGGCGCCGGCCGGCGGCGCCGCGTTGTCGGCAAGGGGAGCGCCCACCAGGCGCACGCTGGCGTCCTGTGGCGCATAGCACAAGCCTTTATCGGCGCAGCCCTGGCCAGTGGCGGTCAGGGTGAACATGCCATTGGCCTGCACGGGGATGCGGATCGTCACGCTGTGGCGATAGGTTTCGACGTTCTTCTGGAAAGTCTCGTCGAACTTGATTTTGCCGGCCGGGATGTCGGGCGTCCCCAGGGTGGCGCCATGGGCGACGAACTTGAAGCGCTCGCGGTACATATAGTAGCCGTCGGCGATCTCATAGGTGACGGCCACCGTTTGCGGATCGACCATGCGGGCCGAAAACTTGAAGGCGAGGTCCGGTTCGAGGTAGTCCTCGTCGGCGCGGGCGGCGCCAAACAGGGACAGGGCTAGCAGCAGCACGGCAGCGAGCGCGCGCAGGATCGATAAGCGGGACATGGCTTCCTAAGTTCGGGTGGGACGACAGAAGTGTACACCGGCAACGGTGTTCTTGCCTGTTGATACCCTTAAGCCCCGCTTAGGTTCATGCATTCTGGTGGGTATTGCTGCGCTCGCCCACCCAAACGAAAAAAGCCAGGCTAGGCCTGGCTTCTTCTGCTTGCGGATCGTCGATTACTCGGCGATTTCAACAGCTTCGGTGATCTCTGGACGGTCCAGCAGTTCCACGAAAGCCATCGGCGCATTGTCGCCAACGCGGAAACCCATTTTCAGGATACGCAGGTAGCCGCCATTGCGGTTAGCGTAGCGTGGGCCCAGTTCAGCGAACAGCTTCAGGACCATTTCGCGGTCACGCAGACGCGAGAATGCCAGGCGCTTGTTGGCCAGGGTGTCGGTCTTGCCCAGGGTCAGGATCGGCTCGATGACGCGGCGCAGTTCCTTAGCTTTTGGCACGGTGGTTTTGATGGCTTCATGACGCAGCAGGGAAACGGTCATGTTGCGCAGCATAGCCAGGCGGTGGGACGAAGTACGGTTCAGCTTGCGAAGGCCGTGACGGTGACGCATGGTAAATCCTTTCTAGTGTTTAAAGTCCAGCTCTTCGATCGCTTATGCAAGATCTTGCATAAGCGCGGGCCGGTTCATGGTGTGGTTAAACTGCAAATCAGTTGGCAACAGGGCAGAACATTGCTACGCGATGTCCAGCACTGTCGCCCAACTTGTTACTTCTCAAGACCAGCAGGTGGCCAGTTCTCGAGCTTCATACCCAAGGTCAGGCCACGCGAAGCGAGCACTTCCTTGATTTCGTTCAGGGACTTGCGGCCCAGGTTTGGCGTCTTGAGCAGTTCGTTTTCCGAACGCTGGATCAGGTCGCCGATGTAGTAGA
>JAZJYP010000123.1:0-2252 GCA_040390345.1 Pseudomonadota bacterium
TGGTCTGACCCCGGTTGTAAAGCAATGTCCGAATGTCAGATGTGACCCCGACGTTGCCGCCGACCTTGCTGAAAACTTGCGTGGCCGGGGGCCTTGCCTTAGAATCGCTCACTCTGCCCTGGGACTTGCGCCCAGTTCCCTTGTGCAAGCTTTTTAACGGTCACCCTTGGATACCGTGCCACTGTGGGCGCTTTTTCTCGCCCTGACCCTTCTGATCTTGTGCTCGGCCTTTTTCGCAATGGCGGAAACGGCCTTGATGGCGTCGAATAAGTACCGCCTGCGCCACCTGGCCAAGCGCGGTTCGCGCGCCGCCGCCACCACGCTGTGGCTGCTCGAACGCACCGACAAGCTGCTCTCGCTCGTGCTCATCGCCAATACCCTGATCAATGCAATGGCCACGGCCCTGGTCACGGCCATCGCCATCACCTTTTTCGGGCGCGAAGAGAGCGTCATCACGATCGCCACCGCCATCGTCGCCTTCCTCCTGATCGTGTTCGCCGAAATCTCGCCCAAGGTCATCGGCGCGACCTATCCGGAACGCATCGCGCTCGTCTCGAGCCTGCTGCTCAAACCGATGATGACCCTGGCCAAGCCGGTGATCTGGTTTGTCAACCTGTTCGTCTCGCTGGTATTGCGCTGCTTCCGCGTCGAAGCGGGCGACGCCAGCCACACGCACCGCCTCTCCCCCGAAGAATTGCGCTCGGTCGTGCTCGAAGGCGGCGCCTTCATCCCGCAAAAACACAAGAGCATCCTGCTCAACCTGTTCGACCTGGAAGCCATTTCCGTCGAAGACATCATGACCCCGCGCGCCCAGGTCGAAGCGCTCGACCTGGCCGAGGGCGTGGACGGCATCCTCAGCCAGCTCACCACCTGCTACCACAACAAGCTGCCCGTCTACGAAGGCGAGATCAACCAGGTGGTCGGCATTTTGCATGTGCGCAAGGCTGTCGGCCTGCTCAAGCAGGAAGACGCGTTGACGGTCGAGCATTTCCGCGCCCTGCTCACCGCACCGTACTTCATTCCGCAAGACACGGCCGTGTTCACCCAGCTCCAGTATTTCCAGGAGAACCGCGAGCGCCTTGGCATCATCGTCGACGAATACGGCGAAGTGCAGGGCCTGGTCACGCTCGACGACATCATCGAAGAGATGATCGGCGAATTCACCACCAGCATGCCCGGCGCGGCCCGCAGCGATACCTTCGGCTGGGATGCGCAAGGCACTTGCCTGCTCGAAGGCGCCACGCCCCTGCGCGACATCAACAAGCGCCTCGGCCTCGATTTCCCCCTCGACGGCCCCAAGACCCTCAACGGCTTGCTGCTCGAAGTGCTGCAGGACATTCCCGAGTCGCCGATCAGCCTGAAAATCGGGCCCTGCGTGGTCGAAGTGATCCAGGTTCAGAACCAGTCGATCAAGGTCGTTAAGCTCATGAAGCCGTCCGCCAAACGCCACAGCCATGGATGATGCCATTTCGTCCACGTGGTAAGCGTGCGTCTTTCCGTACGACAAACACTTTACAAATCTAGTGCCCGGAGGCATGATCCAAAGCAGTTCACCGATACAGACGTCTTGTTGTAGCGGTGTTGTTCATTGGCGTCTTCATTCGTGCGCAATTTAATATGGCTGCAGTCCTACCCACTCCGACCTCAGGCACTCCTTTGCCCGGACTGGCGCGCGCATTGATGCAAGGCGGGCGCCTGAGCGCGCCGCAGGCCGATGCGCTGCAAAAGAAGGCCGTGGCCGACAAGGTCCAGTTCATCGACGCCCTGCTGGCCGGCGGCAGCATCGACGCCAAGACCCTGGCCCTGTTTTGCGCCGAGACCTTCGGCTATCCCCTGCTCGACGTGTCGGCCCTGAACCTCGACGCCCTGCCGCCGAAAGCCATCGACGCCAAGCTGATGCAGGCGCAGCGCGTCATCGCCCTGGCCAAGCGCGGCAACAAGATGTCGGTCGCCATTTCCGACCCCACCAATTTGCAAGCCCTGGACCAGATCAAGTTCCAGAGCGAATCGTCGGTCGAACCGGTGATCGTGCCGCACGACGCCCTGCTGGGCCTGCTCGCGGCGATCAGCAAGAGCGCCGAGCAGGACTTGTCGGAGCTGGTCGGCGATGAAGCCGACATGCAGTTCGCCGAAGAAGAGGCGCCTGCTGAAACGGCGGCCGAAACGGCCGCGGCCAACGAGATCGAAGACGCGCCGATCGTCAAGTTCCTCAACAAGATCCTGATGGACGCGATCAACCTGGGCGCCTCCGA
>JAZJYP010000124.1:0-9938 GCA_040390345.1 Pseudomonadota bacterium
AATCGTGGTCTGACCCCGGTTATTTTGTCAAGTTGCCGGGTTTGGCCCCCGTGTTTTTTGGGGCTTGCTGTTAAGCTGGCAGATCTGTATATTGACAAAAATTCAAATTGGATTTTTGTGCAATCTTATACGGAGATTAAATGCCTGCGACTTTGACCACCATCCGCTACGCCGTCCTGGCGCTGGCACTTGCCGCCGGCAGCGCCGCCGCACAGAACCTGGCACCGGACTTCACCGGTCTGCCCAAGGGCGCCAAGGTCGCCATGATGCCCAGCGACGTGGAACTGTTTTCGCTCAGCGCCGGCGGCGTGCCTGAACCCAAGGCCGACTGGACCGAAGCGGCCATCAGGAACCTGAAGACCGCCCTGCATGCGCGCAAGGCCGCCCTGGGCGTCGATATCGCCGACATGTCGGTCGAAGACGGCGACGCACTCGCTGAAATCAATACGCTGCACGCGGCCGTGGCCAATGCCATCTCGCTGCACCAGTTCAGCGGCGCCGTGTGGAACCTGCCTACCAAGGACAAGAAGCTGGACTGGAAACTGGGCGAAGCAGTGGCCGCCATCAAGCAGCGCACCGGCGCCGATTATGCCCTGTTCAGCTATGTGCGCGACAGCTATGCCAGCGCCGAGCGCAAGGCCGCCATGGTGGCCCTGGCCTTGGTCGGCGTGGGCCTGCACGGCGGCGCCCAGGTGGGCTACGCTTCGCTGGTGGACCTGAACACGGGCCGCGTCCTGTGGTTCAACAAGATCCTGCGCGCCACCGGCGACATGCGCGATGAAGATGGCGCGCGTGAAACCCTCAACAGCCTGCTCGACCACTTCCCGGCCAAGGCGCCATGAAACGCCGCCGCTTTGCCGCCGGCGCTGCCGCGGCTTTGCTGGCACCGCTGGCCCGCGCCGACGCCAGCCTGATCGAGGCACCGCGCTTCACGCGGCCCGACCTGGCCAGCGACGAAGGTGGACTGTGGGCCATCATGGACCGCGAGGAATCGAAGCTGCGCCGCAGCCCCTTCGTGATGCGCGACGCCGCCTTCCACGACTATGTGCAGGACATCGCCTGCCGCCTCGGCGGCGCGCACTGCCCGGACGTGCGTGTCTACCTGGTGCGCAACCGCTACTTCAACGCCAGCATGGCCCCCAACGGCATGATGCAGGTATGGAGTGGCCTGATGCTGCGCGTCGATAATGAGGCCCAGCTGGCCGCCGTGCTGGGCCATGAAGTGGGCCATTACCTGGCGCGCCATTCGGTCGATGCGCTGCGCGAAGCGAAGAGCCGTTCCGCCTTCGCGATGGGGATGGCGATGTTTGGCGTGGTGGGCCTGATCGGCCAGCTCGCCGCTGTCGCCGGCATGTACAGCTACTCGCGCGACAATGAGCGCAAGGCCGATGAAATGGGCCTGCAGCTCATGTCCAAGGCCGGCTACGATCCGCGCGAAGCGGCCAAGGTCTGGGACAACCTGATGGGGGAACTGAAGGCCGATCCCGACACCGACCCGACCAAGAAAAGCCCCCTGTTCGCGACCCACCCGCCCGGCGACGAGCGGCGCGCGACCCTGGGCACACTGGCCGCCGCCATGCCGGCCGGCGCAACGTTCGAGCAGCGCTGGCTCGAGCGCACGGCGCCCTACCGGCGCGAATGGCTCGACGAGGAGATCAAGCGCGGTGCCACCAAAGAGAGCCTGGCCCTGTTTACGCGCCTGATGGCGCGCAGCCCGCAGCAAGCCGACTACGCCTGGGCGCGCGCCGAGGTGTACCGGGCGCGCGGCGCGGTGGCCGACATCGACGCGGCCATCCTCGATTACCGCAGTGCGATTGCCATCGGCGCCGAACCGGCCGAGGTGCACCGCGGCCTGGGCTTGATCTACCGCGACCGCAAGCAGCTCGCCGAAGCACGCGCCAGCTTTGGCACTTACCTGAAACTGAGCCCGGACGCCTCGGACTCTTCCATGATTAGCAGCTATATAGAGGAACTGAACACATGAAAACCTTCGTCAAACTCCAATGCGCCGCCCTGGCCTTCGCACTGGCCGGATGCGCCGGCATCAGCGTGGTCAAGGTCGACAGCGGCGAGCGCCTGGTGGGCGAGCGCCTGACCGTGACGCTCGATGGCGCCTGGAACCATGTCAGCAGCAAGTGGATGAACGGCCCGCACGCCCAGACCTGGACGATGGATGGCCTGCCACTGGACCAGATGCTGATCTACAGCGGCTTGCAGAACGACGAGGCGGTGCACGCCGACCTGAACGACAGCGGCAAGAAAGCCTTCAAATTCCGCGCCGATATGCAGCCGGACCAGATCGTGGCGCTGTTCGAGGGCATGCTCACGCGCGACGGCTCGACCTTCAAGCTCAAGCAGCTCTCGCCGGCGCCGTTCGCCGGCGCCAAGGGCTTCCGCTTCCAATACACGCTCACCCGCAAGAGCGACAACCTGGAACTGACGGGCATCGGCGGCGGCGGCGTCGACAAGGGCGCCCTGTACGCGATCGTCTACCAGGCACCGAAGCTGATGGTGACGGCCAAGGAACAGCAACGCGTCAACAAGATCATCGACAGCGCCAGGGTCAAGGGCTAGCGCGCTGCGGCGCCGTGCGCGGCAGCACCATGATCACGGTGGTGCCGCGGCCCGGCGCGGTCTCGATATCGATGCGCCCGCCAAGCACGCCGGTGACGATGTTGTAGACGATATTCATGCCCAGGCCGGTGCCGCCGCGCCCCATCTTGGTGGTGAAGAAGGGATCGAACACATGCCGCAGCACTTCTTCCGGCATGCCGACGCCATCGTCGGCAAACAGGATCTCGATATTGTCCTCATCCTTCTGGCGCGCGGCAATGGCGATATGCGGCGCGGTGCGCTGGTCGAAGGCGTGCAGCAGGGCGTTGGTGATCAGGTTGTTGATGACCTGGCACAGGCTGCCCGGATAGGAGCGCATCGCCAGGTCTTCGGACATGTCGACGCGGGTGGCGCAGTTGGCCTGGCGCAGGCGCGGCGAAAACGTGGCGAGCGTGTCGTCGACGATGGCGCGCAGCTGGAACACGCGCCGCTCGTCATTGGTCTGGTCCACCGCCACCTGCTTGAACGAGGCGATCAGGGTCGCCGCCCGCTGCAGCGAGGTCGAGATCAGGCCGCAGGCAAGCGTCACGTCGGCCAGATGCTCGTTGAGCGTGGTGCGTTTGAGCGTGCCGGCCGTGACCTGGCTACGGAATTCTTCAACCCGGTCAGTCAGCGTGGTGGCGGCGAGCAGGCTGTTGCCGATCGGCGTATTCAATTCGTGCGCGATGCCGGCCACGAGCGAGCCGAGAGAAGCCATTTTTTCCGATGAAATCAAATCGTGCTGGGTGCGCTTGAGCGTGGCCAAGGCATGTTCCAGTTCCGCCGAGCGTTCGCGCACGCGCGATTCGAGCGAAATGTTCAGGTCCTTCAGCTCACGCTTGGCGCGCAGCTCCTCGCTCTGGTCCAGCAGGGCCCACACCAGGGTCTGGCCGCCGTCGAGCGACAGCGCCGACGACCAGATAGCCACGTCGCCTGCTACGCCGCCGCGCAGTTTCACCTTGGCCGTTTCGCCATACAGGGCGCCATCGCGTTCGAACTTTCCCCAGATGCGGGCGCGCTCACCCGGGTCGGCCCAGAACGAGATTTCGTCGCTGCGCTTGCCCAGCACGTCCGCTTCGGTATGGCCAAAGACGCGGCTCAAGGCCTGGTTGACGGCCAACAGGTGGCCGGCGCGGTCGGTGACCACCAGTGCCACCGGTGCCGTGTCGAACAGGGTCTGGAAGCGCGCTTCCGATTCGCGCAGGGCCTGTTCGGCCCGATCGAGTTCGCCGATGCGCTGGCGCAGCGCTGAGCCCATGCTATTGAGCGAGCGCGAAAACACTTCCAGCTCGTCGCCGCCATGTTCGGGCAGTTGGTGCCCGAAGTCGCCGCGCGCCAGTTTCTCGGACTGGCCAGTCAATTCGCGCAGGCGCCGTCCGATCCCGGTGGTAAACACGTAAAACAGCAGCAGGCCGGCGCCGAAGCCGGCCAGCGCAATCAAGCTACCCTGCAGCAGCACTTCGTCGCGCGCCAGCGCCAGGTCGTCGGTGGAAATGCCGAAGCTGAGGGTGCCCGCCTGGTTTTGCTGGAGCAGCAGCGGCGTGCGCGCGTGCAGCATGCGCCCATCGAGCACGGTCTTGAGGCCGGCGCGTTCTTCGTTCAGCGGCGCCAGCATGCGCGGCAGCGTGCCCACGGCCAGCAGGGCGTGGCCTTTGGCGTCGTTGATCAGGATGTAGCGCACGAAGCTGTCGCGCGGATCGGACAGCATTTCGCCCAGGTAGGAGCGCATCTCGGCCAGGCGCCCGGTGCTGGCATAGGGCGAGAGCGAGAGATTGAGGGTGACGGCGTATTCGTGGGCGACGCGGTCGGCGTTCTTGCTCACGGCGTCGTCCATCAGGCGCTGGCTGTTCCAGATCAGCAGGCACAGTACTGCGCCCTGGACCAGGGCACCGAGCAGCAGGAATTTTGCGCGCAAGGACAGCTTCAAGAACACCTCGGAGGCCAGTGCGCCGAGCCTGGCGCGGCCTGCGCTTCGGCAGAGAGAGTATCACAGGCGATCGAATACCTGAATGCATGGTAGGCGTTACAATAGCGACTCCCCCATTTTTTTGCCCGAGACCGATACCATGGCCGTCAATTCTCCCCTGCCCGTCGCCGCCGACCTCCTGCCCGTTCCCGGCATCGACCTCGGTTTTGCCGAAGCCGGCGTCAAGAAGCCCAATCGCAAGGACGTGCTGGTCATGACCCTGGGAGAAGGCGCCAGCGTGGCCGGCGTGTTTACCAAGAACCGCTTCTGCGCCGCGCCGGTCCAGCTGTCCAAGGCCCACCTGGCCTCTGGCCTGCCGGTGCGGGCGCTGCTGGTCAACACGGGCAACGCCAACGCCGGCACCGGCGAGGCGGGCCTGGCCAACGCCCAGGCCACCTGCGAAGCACTGGCTGGCCTGCTTGGCTGCGCAGCGACGCAAGTGCTGCCGTTTTCGACCGGCGTGATCCTCGAGCCGCTGCCGGTGGCGCGCATTGTCGCCGGCCTGCCGGCCGCCATCGCCAACCTCAAACAGGACAACTGGTTCAACGCCGCCGAGGCGATCATGACCACCGACACCCAGCCCAAGGCCGCCTCGCGCCGCGTCGTCATCGACGGCCACACGGTGACGATGACGGGCATCAGCAAGGGCGCCGGCATGATCAAGCCGAACATGGCCACCATGCTTGGCTACCTGGCCTTCGATGCCAAGGTCGCCCAGCCAGTGCTCGAAGAACTGGTGCGCCATGCGGCTGACCATTCCTTCAACTGCATCACCATCGATGGCGACACCTCGACCAACGATTCCTTCATGCTCATCGCCACCGGCGCCGGCACGCTGGAAATCAACAGCAGCGACAGCCCGGCCTATGCCGCCCTGCGCGACGCGGTGACGGACCTGTCGCGCACGCTGGCGCAGATGATCATCCGCGACGGTGAAGGCGCCACCAAGTTCATCACCATCACGGTGGAAGAGGGCGCCAGCGCCGAAGAGTGCCGCAAGATCGCCTATTCGATCGCCCACTCGCCGCTGGTGAAAACCGCCTTCTTCGCCTCCGACCCCAACCTGGGCCGCATCCTGGCCGCAATTGGCTACGCCGGCGTGGACGACCTGGACGTGTCGAAGCTGAACATGTACCTCGACGACGTCTGGGTCGCCAAGGATGGCGGGCGCAATCCCGACTACCTGGAAGCGGACGGCCAGCGCGTGATGAAGCAAAGCGAAATCACCGTGCGCGTGAAACTGGCGCGCGGTGCGGCCGCCGCCACCGTGTGGACGTGCGACCTGTCGCACGACTACGTCAGCATCAACGCCGACTACCGCTCCTGATGACACCCCTCGAACAGTTCCTGCGGCGCGCCGAGGCCCTGCTCGAACGGGTCGAACAGGTCTTGCCCCAGGCCGCGCGCGAGCCGGACTGGAAGCTGTCGTCGGCCTTCCGCTGGCGCAAGTGCAGCAACGGCGCCAGCTACCTGCAGCCCGTTCTGCATGCGTCGACGATCGGGCTAAACGATTTACACAATATCGGCCCGCAAAAGCAGCAGATTGAACAGAACACGCGCCAGTTCGTGGCCAAGCGGCCCGCCAACAACGTCTTGCTGACGGGCGCGCGCGGCACCGGCAAGTCGTCCTTGATCAAGGCTTGCCTGAACCAGTTCGCCGCCGAAGGATTGCGCCTGATTGAAGTCGACAAGGCCGACCTGGCCGACTTGCCCGACATCGTCGACCTGGTGGCCGGGCGCCCCGAGCGCTTCGTCATCTTCTGCGACGACTTGAGTTTCGAAGAAGGCGAGAGCGGCTACAAGGCGCTCAAGGTCGCACTGGACGGCTCGATCGCCGCCCAGTCCGAGAATGTGCTGATCTACGCCACGTCGAACCGGCGCCACCTGCTGCCCGAGCGCATGAGCGACAACGCCAGCTACACGTCCGACGACGACGGCGACCTGCACCCGGGCGAAACGGTGGAAGAGAAAATCTCCCTGTCCGAGCGCTTCGGCCTGTGGCTCTCGTTCTATCCCTTCAAGCAGGACGACTACCTCGACATCTGCGCCCACTGGCTGGGCAGCTACGGCTGCACGCCGGCGCAGATCGAGGCGGCGCGCGGCGACGCCCTGCGCTGGGCCCTGCAGCGCGGTTCGCGCTCGGGCCGCGTGGCCTGGCAGTTCGCCAAGGACTACGCCGGAAAGCATCCCAATGACTGAATCCAAAGCGCCCATCGACGTGGCCGTCGGCATCCTGATGCAGCCCAATGGCGACGTGCTGCTGGGCCAGCGCCCGGCGGGCAAGCCTTACGAGGGCTACTGGGAATTTCCTGGCGGGAAAGTCGAGCCGGGCGAGTCGATCTTCGCGGCCCTGCAGCGCGAGTTTGTCGAAGAACTGGGCGTGCACATCGAGGCGGCCGAGGAGTGGTGCGGCGTCGAGCATGTGTACGAGCACGCCCATGTGCGCCTGCATTTCTTCATCAGCCGCGCCTGGCGCGGCGAGCCGCAAAGCCTGGAAGGCCAGGCCTTTGCGTGGCAAGGCACGGTGGGCGTCGAGCCGCTGCTGCCGGCCACCATCCCGCTGCTGCAGTGGCTGGACCTGGTGCGCCATCCAACTCATAAGGACTGAACGTGAAAATCATCGTCTTGGGCAGTGGCGTCATCGGTACCACCTCCGCGTATTTCCTGGCCAAGGCGGGACATGAAGTGACGGTCATCGACCGCCAGCCGGCGCCCGGCCTGGAAACGAGCTTCGCCAATGCCGGCGAAGTCTCGCCCGGCTACGCTTCGCCATGGGCCGGTCCCGGCGTGCCGGCCAAGGCCGTCAAGTGGCTGCTGATGCGCCACAGCCCGCTGGTGGTGCGCCCCGCCTTCGACCCGAATATGTGGCGCTGGATGTTCCAGATGCTGGCCAACTGCAACCAGGCCAGCTACGCGCGCAACAAGGGCCGCATGGTGCGCCTGGCCGAATATTCGCGCGACTGCCTGGTGCAGCTGCGCGCCGATACCGGCATTGCCTACGACGAGCGCAGCAAGGGTACCTTGCAGGTGTTCCGCACCCAGCGCCAATTGGACAACGCGGCCGGTGACATCGCCGTGCTCAATCAATATGGCGTGCCCTACGAACTGCTCGATGCGAAAGGCTGCGAAGGCGCCGAGCCGGCGCTGGCGCGCGTGCGCGAGAAGATCGTCGGCGGCCTGCGCCTGCCGGGCGACGAGACGGGCGACTGCTTCAAGTTCACCCAGGCCTTGGCCAAGCTGGCGCAAGGCCTGGGCGTGACGTTCCGCCAGGGTGTGGCCATCGAACGGCTGGCCGCCGACCGCGAAAAGATCACCAGCGTGTTCACTTCCGAAGGCGAGCTCAAAGCCGACGCCTATGTGCTGGCGCTGGGCAGCTACTCGCCGCTCCTGCTGCGCGAAGTGGGCATCCGCATTCCGGTCTATCCGGTCAAGGGTTATTCGATCACGATCCCCGTCACCGATGCGGCGGGCGCGCCCGAGTCGACGGTGATGGACGAAACGTTCAAGGTGGCCATCACGCGCCTGGGCGACCGCATCCGCGTGGGCGGCACCGCAGAAATTGCCGGCTACGATTTGACCTTGCGCGAGTCGCGCCGCGAGACGCTGGTGCACTCGGTGACGGAGCTGTTCCCGGGCGGCGGCGACACGCAGCAGGCCACCTTCTGGTGCGGCCTGCGCCCGATGACGCCGGACGGCACGCCGGTGGTGGGGCCGACGCCTTACCGCAACCTCTTCCTCAATACGGGACACGGCACGCTGGGCTGGACCATGTCGTGCGGCTCGGGCCGGGTACTGGCCGATATGGTGTCCGGACGCCAGCCCGAGATCGGGCTCGAAGGCTTGTTCATGGACCGCTATGGCGCGAACCGCCGTGCGTTGGTCATGCCACATGGCGTCACCGTTTGAGCCCGCGTGGGCCCGCGGGCCCACCCTACGGGGCGGTGAATCCGCGCTGCGAAATGGCATTTGATGCGTTTTTCGCCAGGCGAAGAAGGGTGGGCACACGTGCCCCCGCGTTTTGCGAGCGACCTAAGTGTGGATCTGGCGTCCGCCGCCAAACGACCAGTTTTCCCAGCTGGTCTCCTTGAACACCACCATGACATTTTCGGGGTCGAAGCCATCGGCCTTGAGGCTGTCCATCAGGTCGTGCAGGAATTTCTTCTTGACCTTGACGCTGCGCCCCACCGACCACAGGATTTCGATGAGCACGAAATCCTCGTTGCGCTCGGCCGTCAGGTCGGGATAGCTGGCGTCGTAGCGGAAATCCTCGGCATCGAGTTCAATGACGCGCTGGAACTTGTCCGTCGCCGGCACGCCCGAGGCGACCAGGGCGGCGTGGATGGCATTGAAGAGCGTGTCTTTGAAGGCGGCCGTCTTGGGCTTGCGGACGGTGAGCGTGATCAGGGGCATGGAAAACCCTTAATGGTTGTCCTGGTCGGGCAGCTCATCATTGGGCGTGCCGCCGGGGATGATGTATTTTTCTTCGGCCCAGGCACCCAGGTCGATTTGTTTGCAGCGTTCGGAACAGAAAGGGCGGTATGGATTCTTGTCCGACCATTCGACTTTCTTGGAGCAGGTGGGGCAGGCTACGACAGGCATTGGATCACTTAAAAATTACACAGGGTCAGTTCGAACGGTACGTCTTCTTCCAGCGGCTTCGGTTTCAGGTCGCCGCCCTGGGAAGTGAAACGCACCCACAGCATGTATTTATTGGCCGAGATTTCGGGAATCGCGCCCAGGGTTTCATCAAGGGTCAGGCGCAGCATCTGGTACACCTTCCCCTGCAGCATTTGCTGGTAGCTGCCGGCGCTGGCGATCATCTTGACCGGGCCGCCGGAATCGCGCAGCAGGCGCAGCACCAGGGCCAGGGCATCGAACAGGGGCGCGAGCGGGGCGAACCAGTTGATGATGTCATTGTAGCGCAGCTGGGCGCTGCGCTTTTGCCAGGCATAGTAGGACGGCAGGTCGAATTCGCAGGCGCCGCCGGGGATGATGGTGCGCCCGCGGATGCTCATCAGCCATTCATTGTCGCGCACGTTCTGGCCGGTCTTGCCCTGGGCCGTGACGAGGGCGGTGCTGACGGCTTCGAGTTCGCCGAGGATCTGGTCGAGCATGTCGGCGGCGACGTTGGGATTGGAGCGGTAGGACAGCAGCGATTGTTTCTGGCGTTCCAGTTCCTGCAGCAGGTCCGATTTCAGGTCGGCGCGGCCGGCCACTTCGAGCATGTCGAAGATCGTGGCCAGCGCCACGTGGTGTTGCATGGGATGTTCTTGGTTGACAAAAAATTTGAATTTTTCGTACAGATCTTCCAGCCGCAACAACGTGCGTATGCGCTCGTTGAAAGGGTATTCGTAGACGATCAAAATGACATCCCTTTAAA
>JAZJYP010000125.1:0-3317 GCA_040390345.1 Pseudomonadota bacterium
GCAATTCCCGCGTCACGTCCAGCCCGGCTCGATACCATTCGACAAGCCTCCCCGTGTGAATTTTCGGCGTATAGGAGCCATTTCGTTGTCGGCGTTAAGGCGCCACCAGATTATCGGCGTAATGGCGCCATCGCATTGTCGGCGTAAAGGAGCCACTGGATCGTCGGCGTAAAGGAGCCACCGGATCGTCGGCGTTAAAGCGCCACTTCGCCCACCCAGATCAGGGGTTCGAACTTTTATCGATCGACTAGACTCGCGGCATTTTGCCGGGAGAGGTCGTGACCAAACGAAAGTTCGAAATGTACCAATACAGACAGACCTTGGTGCGCATGCGCCAGGGCGACTCCGACCGGGAGATCGCCCGATCCAAGACTATGGGACGCAAAAAAATCGCGCAGGTGCGCGCCATCGCGGTGGCGCGCGGCTGGCTCGCCCCGGACACCGCGCTCCCCGAAGACGCCATCCTGTCGGCGGCGCTGATGCGCAAGGAAGCCTTGCCGGCGACCTGCGTATCGACGTTGGAGCCGTGGCGCGTCCAAATCGCCAATTGGTACGCCGCCGGCATCCAGGGCACGACCATCCACGCCACGCTGGTGCGCAATCACGGCTACAGCGGCAGCTACTCGGCGGTATATCGCTTCCTCCATCAGCTCGTCGTCGACGAAGCGCAGGAAGTGCCGATGCGGCTCACGTTCAAGCCGGCCGAAGCGGCGCAGGTCGATTTCGGCGCCGGCCCCCTGATCACCGACGTCAACACCGGCGAAGTCTTCAAGACCTGGTTCTTCGTGATGACGCTGGCCTGGTCGCGCCACCAGTACGCCGAGTTCGTGCGCGACCAGAGCGTCGCGACATGGCTGGGCTGTCACCGCCGCGCCTTCGAATGGTTCGGCGGCAGCGTGGCGCGGGTGATCATCGACAACGCCAAGTGCGCGATCACGCGCGCCTGCGTGTACGAGCCGGAAGTGCAGCGCTCATACGGCGAATGCGCCGAGGGATACGCATTCAGGATCGATGCGTGCCCGCCCCGCGATCCACAAAAAAAGGGCATCGTCGAGGCCGGAGTCAAATACATCAAGGGCAGCTTCCTGCCGCTGCGTGAATTCCGCGATCTGGCCGACGCCAACCGCCAGTTGCACGAATGGGTAATGACGCAGGCGGGCAACCGCGTGCACGGCACCACCCGCGAGGTGCCGTTGACGCGCTTCGCCGAAGTCGAAAAGAGCCTGCTCACGGCCTTGCCCGACGTGCCGCCGCAACTGGCCAGCTGGACCAAGGTCAAGGTTCACGGCGATGCCCATGTCCAGTACGACTACAACTATTATTCGGTGCCGTTCCGGCTGGCCCATGCTGCGCTTTGGCTGAAGGCCAGCGACACCATGGTGACGCTGTACCGCGAGCATGAAGCGGTCGCCAGCCACGTGCGGCTCACGCGCAGGGGGGAGCGACAGACGGTCAAGGATCACATGCCGCCGGCCGCGCAGGCATGGCAACTCCAGGACGTGAAATGGTGCGTGAGCGAGGCGGAACGCATCGGTCCGGCCTGCGGCGCCCTGGTGCATGCGCTGCTCGGCGACAAGGTCCTGGTGCGCATGCGCGCGGTCCAGGGCGTACTGCGCCTGGCCGGCAAATACGGCGCGACCCGGCTGGAGGCCGCATGCTCGCGCGCCAACCATTACGGTACGCCAGGGTTGAAGGTGGTCAAGAGCATCCTCGAGAAGGGACTCGACCAGCAGGCCTTGCTGGAAGCGTTCGACGCGCTGGCCAGCACCTACACCGAAGGCGGTCGCTTCTACCGCGCCACCCACACCATCATCCAATGAGAACGACCATGAATCCCATCCCGGAACTGACCTCCCTGCTCAAACAACTGCGCCTGTCCGGCATCCTCGATTCCCTTGATGCGCGCAACCGCGAAGCGATCGACCGCAAGCTCGCGTTCACCGATTTCCTCAGCCTGCTGATCCACGACGAGGTCGCCCGGCGCGATCAGAAGAAGCTCGATCTGCGCATGCGGCGCGCCAACTTCCGCAACCAGAAAACCATGGAGGGATTCGATTTCGACCGCTTGCCCGGCCTGAACCGCGCCGCCGTCCACGACCTGGCCACCTGCCGTTTCATCGAGGAGAAAGTCGCGGTGCTGATCGCCGGCCCCTGCGGCACCGGCAAGAGCCATCTCGCGCAGGCGCTGGGGCACGCCGCGGCACGCCAGGGCTATGACGTGCTGTTCATCACGCAGACGCAGCTCATGAACAGTCTGCGCACCGCGCAGGCCATGGGCACTTATGAGCGACGCTTCAACTACCTGGCCAAGGTCCCTTTGCTGCTGATTGACGATTTCGGACTCAAGCCACTGCGCCCGCCCGAGGACGAAGACTTCCATGACCTGATCGCCGAGCGCTACGAGCGCACGGCGACAATCCTGACGTCGAATCTCGACTTCGACGAATGGGGCGCGGCCTTCCCGGCCAACAAGATGATCGGCGCCGCGACGCTGGATCGTTTGCGCCATGGCGCCTACAAGATTGTGCTCGATGGCGAAAGCTACCGTGCTTTGCCACCCGCATCGGCGAAGTCAAGGCCGCCAGTCGAGAAGAGCGAGAAGAGGTCCCGGGGCGCTGCGTCGTAGAGGCTGTCAGTTGGATGAGTTGTTTCGATGAAGGAGATTGGTGGCGACAACTAACAATATAAATTGTTTATACCAATCAGTTGATCGGGACTGAATGACGAGGGGGGATTCGCTACGGGCTACGCCCTGCGCGAATCCCCCCTCGTCATTTGGCGCGTCGTCCCGCCACTTCTGAAACTGAAACGTCACAGCCCGCGCTGCAAATGACTGGAAATATAGATAACGATATAAATCGTTTATATTAATTGTTGTAAGAGTCTGAATATCATCCCAGCTCTTCGCCAATATGTCAGCACTGTCGCTTGCCATAATGGCGACGGCGACGTCTTCCGCCGCTAAAACGACAGGTGAAATTGAACCCAATTCCGGATCGAAACCACCTTGCAAAAATGAACGAAATCGCGCACTCTTACTCCCCAGTTCGAACCCCCGAAATGAATGGCCAAAGTGGCGCCATTACGCCGAAAACGGGTGGCGCCTTAATGCCGGAAATTGACAGATGGGAAATTCATGAAAAATATGGATTCTTGGTAATTGGGTGCCGCACTTGTTGTCGCTGATAGATCTGTAAGTCATTGATTTTATTGTATTTAAAAGATGTGGGTAAACCTATGACTCTGACCCCATCACGCTCAGGTGAATATGGCGCGACCGGCAATATTGAATGCGCCCGCCGAGGCTGCTTGCCTCT
>JAZJYP010000125.1:3327-3642 GCA_040390345.1 Pseudomonadota bacterium
TATCGACCTCGATTTCGTCCAGCACCCAGCGAGTTGCCGATGCCCCGCTTGACGCTGGGTGCTGGCTGTGAGTCGCGCCAAACCGTCAGGATGCGTTGGTAGCCGACCCGATCGGCCCGTTGCACGCAATACGCTGTCGTCATCTGGGTTGCTTCGATGTCGGTGAATGCTCCGGGGATGCGCCTGCCCCGTCGTGATGAGACAGGCTGGGGTGAAGTCGCCAATCCGGGAGAATTTATTCGGTCCATCCGGACTGAGCCGGCGTGGCAGCCAGCGGCCGCCACGCCGATGACGATCAGGCCGCGAAGCCGCCAT
>JAZJYP010000126.1:0-2736 GCA_040390345.1 Pseudomonadota bacterium
GCAGCACCGAGGCCTTGTCGTCGCCCAGCGCCTTGGTCAGCACCTGGCGGATGTATTCGTCCGAGTCGAGGCCGACGGTGGAGTTCAGTTCGGTCTGCTGGCGGAACGAGTCGAGCACGGTGACGACCTGCTCGTGCTGCACGCTCTTCATCGTGGCCATGGCCGCACCGAGCTTGAGCACTTCGCGCGGACCGAGGAAGCGCATGACTTCGGCTGCTTCGAATTCGCCGATGGCCAGCATCAGGATGGCGGCCTTGTGGATCCCATTGTCATTCATTTGCGCCTACCCATGCTTTAACGACGTTTGCGACGACGCGCGGATCTTCCTTGGCCAGGTTCTTGGCCATTTGCAGATTTTCGCGGTAACCCTGCGCCTGGTGCGCTTCCATTTCTTCGAGCTGCGAGCGGGCGATGATGTCTTCCGGCGTTTCTTCCTCGATGAAGACGGGGTGGACCACCGGCGCGACCGTGCTGATTTCGTCGAGCTTGCGGAAGATCGGGCGCAGCATCGGGCGCAGGATGCGGAAGAACAGGTAGGACAGGACGATGGCGGCGAGCGCGAACTTGCCGATTTCCTTGGCCAGGTTGATGTTTTCCGGATCGCGCCACCATTCGATGACGGCCGGCGGATCGACCGGCTTGTCGACGCCGTCGAACGGCGCATTGGTGACGTTGAGGGTGTCGCCGCGCTCTTTCGAGAAGCCCATCGCCTCGCGCACCAGGTCGTTGATCTGGCTCACTTCGGCCGGCGTGAGCGGGCGCACGGTGACCTTGCCGGTCTTGGCGTCGACGATGCGGCGGTAGTTGACGACCACGCCGACCGACAGGCGCTTCAAGCCCCCCATGGCTTTCTGTTCGTAGCGCACCGTCTTGTCGACTTCGAAATTGGTGGTCGAATCCTTGCGCGTCGGGCTGGCGGCGGGGGCGGCGGCCGGGGCGGCGCCGCCGGCCGTTGTGGTCAAGGGCGCAGTGGCCGTGCCCGGAGGCTGGTTCGACAGGGCGCCGGGCACGCCGGCGGCCGGGGCCGCAGCGGGGCCGGCCGCTTCGCTCGTTTGCTGGCTGCGGATCGAGGAGGGGGCCGGTGGCGAATTGGGTTTGAAGCTTTCGGCGGCCGTGTCGACCTGGGCGAAGTCGACATCGGCGGTCGCTTCGGCGCGCACATTGCCCTGGCCGACCAGCGGGGTGACGATCGACTCGACCTGGTGCACGATGGACGCTTGCAGCTGGGCCACGTACTTGAGCTGGTTGGGGTCGAGGTTCTTGGCCCCCGCGCCCTTGCTCGTGTCCGAAAGCAGGTTGCCGTTCTGGTCGACCACGGTCACGTTCGAGGTCGTCAGTTCCGGCACCGACGAGGCGACCAGGTGGACGATGGCCTGGACCTGGGGCTGTTCCAGGGTGCGGCCCTGTTGCAGGTTGAGCAAGACCGAGGCGGTCGGCTTTTGCTGCTCGCGCACGAACACGTTCGGCTTGGGCAGGGCCAGGTGCACGCGCGCGGCCGAGACAGCCGACAGCGACTGGATCGAGCGCGCCAGTTCGCCTTCGAGCGAGCGCTGGTAATTGACCTGTTCGAGGAACTGGGACACGCCCAGTTTCTGGTTTTCCATCAGTTCGAAGCCGACATTGCCGCCCTTGGGCAAGCCCTGGGCGGCCAGGCGCAGGCGCGCGTCGTGGACCTGGTCGGATGGCACCAGGATGGCCTGGCCACCGTCGGAGAATTTGTGCTTGACGCCCATCTGGTCGAGGGCGGCGGTGATGGCGCCGCCGTCGCGGTCGCTGTAATTGGAGAACAGGACGCGGTATTCGGGCTGCTGGCTCCACATGTAGACGGCGACCATGATGGCGACGACGATGGCAATGCCCACGCCGAGCAGGATGTTTTTCCCAAACGGCGTCTGGGTGAATCCCTGTGGCTGGGCGTTGATATCGACGATTTCTTCGGCTGCGGCCATGGTGGTTTCCGAGTGGATAAAGTAGCTCAGGCCACATTATGGGGCCCGGTGCCAGTCTTCAAAGGGCCAAACAGAGCGCCCATTTGCCCCTTGCTCGACCGAAAATCTGGCGCCCGCACTGCTATTCTGACAGCCTGACATTGCTTGTACGCATATTGTACTCGCGCACAGCACAAGGGAGCACCACCATGAGTATTGGAGCGATAGACAGCAGCCGGATCGAGGCCATGATGGCCCAGTTGAAGGCGGCGGCGACGCGTCCCGCCGAGGTGGGCGGGGCGCCGGGGTCGGTGATGGGCGCGGGCGAAGCGCCGGCGGCCAAGGTCAATTTTGCCGATGCGCTGAAAAATTCACTGGCCGAAGTGTCGGACAGCCAGGCCAAGGCCGATGGCCTGGGCCAGGCGTTTTCGATGGGGGACGACAAGGTCAGCCTGTCGGACGTGATGATTTCGATGCAAAAGGCGAGCATCGGCTTCCAGGCCACGGTCCAGGTGCGCAACAAGCTCGTCTCGGCCTACCACGAGATCATGAATATGCAGGTATAAAAACGGGGTCAGACCACGTTTTTTAACTCAAACCGGCGATGCGGGCGTTGCGTTCGCGCTCGAGCTTGGTGATGTAGCGCTGGACGTTGGCCAGGTTGCCGCGCGAGATGTTGACGAACTCGCAGCCCAGGCGGCGGTTGGTCTTGCTGTTCAACAGCGTCATGTCGAGCGAGTTGCGGATCTGCAGCGTCGTCGTCACCGTGCCGATTTCCGGCAATTCAATCCGGCAGTTTTCGTAATTG
>JAZJYP010000127.1:0-9391 GCA_040390345.1 Pseudomonadota bacterium
GCTTCGCGTCCGCCAACCGGCGCACCCAGTAACCCACCTGGCGCACCGGATAGCCTGGGAAATGTTGCAAGAGGATTCTACGAACTGGAGACCGCCAGTTCACCGATAGTGACGTCGCAACTTTGGGAGACGTACAGGGCCTTGACTTGGCTTACGCTTGGACTGTTTTCTGCGCTTAATATTTACGCCGCGTTGCAAATGCATTTCAACTGGAGGCCTGCATCGGTTACGTATGCAAAGGCTGCAGTGGCGGCTTGGCCAGTCGCAGGAATCCTTGTTGGAATAGTGATTCCTCAGATGATACTGAAAGATTCAGTGTATTCTCTTGACGCTAACGACGTTAATCACACGATTTTATCAATTCTCCTCTCGGCGATTTGGTTAGTCTATCTGTCAAAATCGAAACGCGTGGGCGCCACCTATTTGGGAGAGCGCGCCAATGTGCAAACCATTCGAATTCCGCCAAAAGCGCAGGAAGAAACTAACGTAAACGCCGGTACTCCAACTAAAGCATTACCTGAATTTGGCCCGCCGCTCCATGCTAGCGAAACCGATGAAGCTATGGAAGAGAAAATGTACGACGAGATTGGAATTGAACTCGAATCCGGAAGCCTTCACAGGGCTACCTGGCTAAAGGCATTCGCGCACGCCAATGGAGATGAGAACCTTGCGAGAGCTACTTATATCAAGTTACGCATCGAAAAATTTCGCGCCGAGAAAACATTAGTAGAATCGACATGAGTGCCTAGTCAACAAGCTCGACGCCAACGAAGGCAATCATGCCCTGGAAAACAACACTCTTCGAGCGCGATAGGCTCTTTGACGAGGTCTGGGCCACACCCGTAACGAAGCTGGCCAAGGAATACGGGTTATCTGTCTATTGCTTGACTGGATTCCGATGGGGCGCGTCGACTTGCGTCGAAGCGCCACTTGAGGAGGCCGAGTGCGGGCGGGTTGATGACGACTTACGGGCTTCGATTACGATTGCGATTGCCTCGCTGACGCCAGATGATATTCTAGGCACTATCGGCCGAGGTCGGCCAACAATGCCTGCCATTTTCGGGACGAATGTACAAAATTCTTGTGAGGTCAATTTTGCTTCCAGATGTCCCACAAATCTATTCCGAGTACATCAAAGAAAATGGACCATTTGAGGGCTTCACAGTGGACAACTCATACCCTGGTTATGTCGCTCTCTGGCGCCTCGAGGAACTTGCAAAGAACAACGCCGACATTGATATCGAGATGTGCGCCCCAGGTTACGTAGCATTCGGTGGCGATGCCGGCGGCGAAGTCTTGGCATTCGATAAGACGGGTTCCGTCTTCATGTTGCCACTGATTGGGATGGAGGCTCAGTACGCAAGACACATCGCAAACGACTTCCAGGAATTGGCTGCCCGATTCAAGACTTGACGCCTACGCTTTGATGGGCCTGGCAATGCGTAGTGCAGACTAAGACGAAAGCCGATGACAAAATTGACCTTGACCTTAATATGCGCGCTTTGCATCACCGGCTGCCACACCGTGAACAACGAGCGTTTCGCTGAACACGTTCAAACGCTTGTCAGAGTCGATACCAAGATGGATATAGCCACGCGGCAGCTTGAGGCTGATGGATTTAGTTGTGGCCCAGCCGCACCAACACCTTCAAGGACATGCGCCAAGACCCACCAACGACTGATTCCATCGACCTGTATCGAACGGGCAAATCTCTACACGTCGGAAACCTCCGTCATCGTTGAGCGGATAGAAGTCCCCAAAATTGTGTGTGCGGGGTTTTGAATGCTTGAATCGAATGAACTCGCCCAGGCTGACTGTAGAGGCAGCCAGTGGCGTACCGTCTCCACCATTTCAGCGAATTGTGCTAACGATGAATTTTTCTCGAATCGGCGTTTCCATTCCATTTGTACTGTTTTCTCTAAGCTGCAGTGGAGGCGTCGCTCCATATGACATCAAACAACCACCACGCGACGGCCTCGTGTTGGTTGGCATGGAATGCCATCATAAGAATCACACGCTCGAACTCGGCGTGTTCTTCCCGATAAGTCCTCCGCAAAAACGCATGGACCTTTGGAGTACGTCCGACTTGGTAAGTTTCGACTCGCAAACGCACATGCTGGAAGAAGTCCGTGTCGTGGAAAAACGATGCAACCTTGGAGACGAGCGTTTCCGAATTCGATTCGAGGGACTTCCAGGCGCCAACAACGCAATGTGGGTCTGTGGCGCCAGTACAGGCGCTCATGCCAAAGTCTGGAGGAACGAAAAACTTGTCTTCGATGGGGACTTATATCGCTGCAATCAGGACGGCTTCATAAAGAAGGTGTCGTTCAAACGTGGCATTGACGCCCCAGAAATTGAAAAACAGAAGTGACCAGGCAAGCTCCGCGACGAGGCGGGAGGGAGAGGCAAACACGCTCCGTAAATGACCGCTTCTCGAATGTTGGCTTTTAGTTAATGTTCACGTATGATTACCTTGGCCTTGTCGTTTGGAGCTCAAATTGGTAAGCCCTGGATGCGCGCAATCGGCGAGAAGCTGCCGCCAACCAAATCTTGAACAGATACTGATACCACGATGAAAAAGGTTATTGTCACACTGCTGATGGCTCTCCTGCGTGTCTCCGGAACTGCACAAGCGGAGGAAACAGGCGATGTTTCCAGCTATGGGCAAGCAGTTCTCGCGGCGCTAAGCGTACAAACTCAGGCTCCTCCTGGTGATATAGCGAGGCAAACAGCCCCATTTTCGGGGACGGTCAAGCTCACTGTGAAACTGAGCGAACATCGAATAGTGACTGTCGAACCAACTGTGCACACAGCTAACGGCATGTGGCATCAGGGAATCAACGAAATCGCTTGGAGTACGGCACTACCTGAAGCCCCAGTCAATCTCGCCCAACGCTATCATAGTATCCAATACTCAGCGCTAGTGACGCTGGATGCCAGTCATCGTTATTCGTTCAGCGCAATCAAACCGCTCAACGGGCTTGCTTTTGTTCGATTCGACTAGGTCAATTTCCCCTATGGTTAGTCAACGCCTTAAAGGTAGTTGCCTGCCGGCTGTCGGCCACTAGCCGCAAGTAACTTCTTAAAAGAGATGGGAACACCGTCCGCAATAGCAGAGCGGCTTGGTGGCCTCAAGCCGGATACCACCACCTGGCTAAATGATGACGAGATAGCTGCGCTTAACGGCTACATACCTGAGTATATCGATTGGTTTACGACCAACTGCTCGCTCACGTTTGCTGCCGACATGCAGAATTTGGATCGAGAAAAGCAGCACGACTGTAAGGCAAAGCTCATGGATCAAGAGCAGCGCCAAGCTAAGTTCAACTGGCTCTTGCGCATCATGCAGAAGAAGAGATAGTCAGCCCGGAAGGTTAACAAATGGGCGTGAAATCTAAGATGTAGTAGCTCAAACATGACCAGACACTGGATGTCAGATGGGTTAAAGTTCGTCCTGCCCCGCTTTCGCCCAGAAGTTTTCATTTCAAGTCAGTGCATGATGCACTTGGCTGTTCCAACTCGGCATTAAACCTGAGGCTGGCCGTCCGGGCGCCATCAATTCCTACCTGCAGTTACAATCAAAGCCTACCCAGGAGGCCACTCATGAAAACCCTGCCCCGTGACGACCTGGCGCGCCTGCTGCTGCGCGTGGTGCTCGCTTTGCTGATGCTGCTGCACGGCCTGTCCAAGCTGCGCCATGGCGCCGGGCCGATCCTCGATATGGTCGCCAGCCATGGCTTGCCGGCGGCGCTGGGCAACCTGGTCTATGTGGGCGAGATCGTCGCGCCGCTGATGGTGCTGCTTGGTGTCTGGACCCGGGCGGGCGCGCTGGTTATCGCCATCAATATGGTCGTTGCCATCCTGCTCGTCCACACCGGCCAGCTGCTTGAGCTGAACAAGCAAGGCGGCTGGGCGCTCGAGCTGCAAGCCCTGTACCTGGCCGGCGCGCTGGCCATTGCCCTGCTTGGCGCAGGCCGCTACAGCGCAGGCGGTGCGCCCGGCAAGTGGAACTGAGTCCGGCGGCGCCCCACTTCGTGCTGTGCCGCACAGATCAGGCCAGGGCCTCGCGCCTACACTGAGGCAACGCCAGGCGCTGCGCGTTGCCGCGACCGGCGTATTCCACCCACTCGAGGCCGACACCATGACCAGGGTTACTGCCAATCAGGGGCAAGCGGTCTCGCCCCGTTCGCCGCCGACGATCGTTGTCAGCGGCGAAGGTGAGCACCACGCCTTGTCCGGCGCGCTGGTCATCGGCACGCTCGGCACGGCCCGGGACGCGCTCAAGAGCTGGCCGCGGCAGGGATCCACGCTCGATGTCGCCGGGCTCACCGGCCTCGATACGCCGGGCGCCCTGTTCCTGTCGGCCCTGCGCGACCTGGGCGTGGGCCTGAGCGGCGTGCGCCCGGAACACCAATCCCTGTTCGATTTGATCGACTCGCTCGAGCTCACCGCGTTGCCAGCCCCCACGCCTGCCCCGCGCTGGCGCCAGTTCGTGACGGCGCTGGGGAAGAGTGTCCATGATGCCCGCTACGAAGCCGTTTCCCTGATTACCTTTGTCGGCCGTGTCGCCAGTTGGTCCTTGCATGCGGCCTTGCACCCGGCGTCGCTGCGCCCTGCGGCGATCTCGCGCCATGTCAGGGAAACCGGCATCGAAGCCTTGCCCATCATCGGATTGATGGCGGTCATGATTGCGGTCGTCATCGGCTACCAGGGTGTGGCCCAATTGCGCCAATATGGCGGCGAGGATCTCACCGTCAACCTGGTCGCGGTCTCGGTATTGCGCGAGATGGGGGTATTGATCACGGCCATCATGGTGGCCGGGCGCTCGGGCTCGGCCTTCACGGCTGAAATTGGTGTCATGAAGACGCGCGAAGAAGTCGATGCGCTCATCGTGATGGGGCTCGAGCCGATGCAGATGCTGGTGCTGCCGCGCGTGATCGCGCTGGTGCTGACCTTGCCCGCGCTGGCCTTCTTCGCCGACATCCTCGGCTTGATCGGCGGCGCTGCCATCGCCCAATCGCTGCTGCATCTGTCGCCATCGCAATACCTGACACGCTTGCCGCAGGTGGTCAGCCTGAGCGACCTGATGGTTGGCCTGTTCAAGGCGCCGGTGTTCGCCTTCTGCATTGCCGCCATCGCGTGCATGCACGGGCTCCGGGTAAGCGGCTCGGCCGACAGCGTCGGGCGCGAAACCACGCGCTCGGTGGTCAAGTCGATTTTCCTCGTGCTCGTACTCGACGCCCTCTTTTCCATCCTGTTTGAAAAGCTTGGCGTATGAAACCGGCCGCCCCGACCATCCTGTCTGCCCGGGGCATCGTCAACCGCTTCGGCAAACAGCTCATCCATAACAAGCTCGACCTTGACATCGCGCGCGGCGAAATCATCGGTATCGCCGGCGGTTCCGGGTCGGGCAAGTCGGTGCTGCTCAAGACCCTGATCGGCCTGCATCAGCCCGATCGTGGCAAGGTCTTGCTCGACGGCGTGGCGATCCGCACCATTTCGGCCGATGAACGCGCCTTTGCCTTTGGCGTCCTGTTCCAGCAGGGCGCCCTGTTTTCCTCGCTGTCGGTGGCCGACAATATCATGCTGCCCATGCGCGAACATACCCGCTTGCAGGCCGACGACCGCGCCCAGATCGCCGCGATGAAACTGGCGCTGACGGGCCTGGGCGCCGAGAACGGGATCAAGCTCCCCGCTGCCTTGTCGGGCGGCATGGTCAAGCGCGCGGCGTTTGCCCGTGCCCTGGCCCTCGATCCGAAGATCCTTTTTCTCGATGAGCCGACTTCCGATCTTGACCCCATCGCAGCGGCCGGCATCGACGCCCTGATCGCCCAACTCAACCGCAGCCTCGGCATCACGGTCGTCATTGTCACGCACGACCTCACGACCCTGTTGACTGTCTGTGACCGCATCGCCGTGCTGGTCGACCACGGCCTGACCATCGACACGGCGACGCAGTTGCGCCATTCCAAACATCCGTGGATACACGACTTCTTTCACGGGCCACGCGCCGAGGGCGCAATGACGGCCAAAAAGGTGAATCATGGAAACTGACAAACACTATCTGATGGAAGGGCTGTTCATCATCGGCTTCGCCCTTGCCGCTGCCTTGTTTGCCCTATGGCTGGGCAGCCCGGGCCAGCGCGACGACGTGCTGTACCGCATCCACTTTCCCGTCTCGGTGAGCGGCCTGAGCGTGGGCGACCCCGTCAAGTTGCGCGGCGTCGATGTCGGCACGGTCAAGTCGATCACCAATGATCCGGACGATGTGCGCCTGGTGCAAGTGGACGTGCGCTTGCGCCGGCTGACACCCGTCAAGACCGATACCCGGGCCAGCCTGGCGATCAAGGGCATCACGGGCGTCATCTATATCGAACTGAGCAGTGCAGGCAAGGCGGCCACAACCCTGCTTGCGGCGACGCCGCCGGACAAGGTCCCCGAGATTCCGTTCGAGAAGTCGGGGCTCCTGGCCATGCTCGATGAACTGCCCAAGGTGGTCGAGAAATTCGTCTCGATCGAAGACCAGACCAAGAAGCTCGTCGGTGAGGTCGGCGCCCTGACCAGCAAGGTCAAGGCCGATCCCTCGCTGCTCTTGCGCCGTCCCAACAAGGACAGTGGCGACGCCGCCAAAAAATAGCCAGTTCAGGCGGTGGTATTGACCTTGGTCCCCACCGCTCCCGAGGTGGCCTTGGGCGGCTCCGGCGCTGGCGTGGGCTTGCTCGCTTCGACCGCTGGCGCCGGCGTGGGCGCGGGTTTGGGCGCTGGCGCCGGCGGCGCTGGGGCATTGCTGACACTTCCGATTGCGGCGGCCATAAAAGACTCCCTGGGGTGTTTGCGACATCGCTCTTCCTTCACTTTAGTGGATTTCCGGCAAATTGGAATGGCCGGGCAAGGGAAAACTGCGCGCCGTGCGCTGGCTTGACCGCGGCGCGCCCGGCTGCGCTAGAATGTCCGGTCGCAACTTACAACCACACCCTACAATGCGTACATATATGCTTCCCCTGCTGGCCGCGCTACTCGCGCTGCCGGCCACCGGCGCCACCCCGATTACCCTCGACCAGGCCATGGCCCACCCCGACTGGATCGGCAATCCCGTTGACTCCTCGTGGTGGAGCTGGGACGGCAAGCAGGTCTATTACAAGGTCAAACGCGCCGGTTCGCCCCTGCACGACACCTTCATGGCCGGTGCCAAGCCACGCCTGGTGCAAGATGCCGAACTGGCCAAACTCGATGGCCCCAGCGTCACCTACAACCACGACCGCACGCGCGCCATCCTGCTGCGCAATGGCGACCTGTTCGAGCGCGAGCTGAAAACCGGCGCGCTGACCCAGATCGCGCGCAACAGCACGGCGCAAAGCGCGCCGCAATATTCGGCCGACGAGCGCAGCGTGCAGTTTCGCGTCGGCGCCGACTGGTTCAGCTGGAGCCGTGCCGACAAACTGGTGGTGCCGGTGGCCCTGCCGCGCGCGGCCAAGGACCCGAACGGCGCGCCCGACGACGACGCCATGCGCTCGATGCAGCTGCGCCTGATCGCCACGCTCAAGCGCCAGAAGGACGACCGCGACGCCAGCCGTGCCCGCGCCGACGAAGAGCGCCGCGCCGACCCGACCCGCGCACCGGCGCCGATCTACCTTGGTGACAAGGTCGCCATCGACAACAGCGCGCTGTCGCCCGATGGCCGCTACCTCGTCATCGTGACAGGACCGAAGACGGCCGAGAAGGGGCGCGTGGGCAAGATGCCGCGCTATGTCACCGAATCGGGTTACGAAGAATTCGACGACCAGCGCACCCGCGTGGGCCGCAACCTGCCGTCCCCGCATGGCCTCAAGCTGGTGGAACTGGCCACCGGCACGGTGCGCGACATCGCCTTGGACAACCTGCCGGGCATCGCCACCGATCCGCTGGCGGCCATGCGCGCGGCACAGAAACTCGACGCCCTCAAGGGCAACCGCCCGCTGCGCGTGGAAGACGGCGGCGACGCCGTGAGCTGGAGCGCCAACGGCGCGCAAGTGGCCGTGATGCTGCGCGCGATCGACAACAAGGACCGCTGGATCGCCACCGTGGACCTGGCCGCGGCCAAGCTCAAGCCCGTCCATCGCCTGACCGACAACGCCTGGATCAATTCCGGCGCCTCCGACCTGGGCTGGATGCCGGACAACCGGACGCTGTGGTACCTGTCGGAAGAAAGCGGCTACGCCCACCTGTACCTGCAAGGCGCGAGCGGTCCCGCGCGCGCGCTCACCAGCGGCAAATGGGAAGCGTCGAACATTACCTGGTCGGCCGACGGCGGCACCGCCTGGATGCTGTGCAACCGCAAGGCGCCCGGCATTTACGAAGTGTGCAC
This sequence comes from Pseudomonadota bacterium, assembly GCA_040390345.1. Lineage (GTDB taxonomy): Bacteria > Pseudomonadota > Gammaproteobacteria > Burkholderiales > Burkholderiaceae_D > Telluria_A. The sequence goes on from JAZJYP010000127.1 coordinate 8,345, forward strand.
GGCCAGCGTCAAGGATGGCAGCGTGAAGGAAGTGACGGCCTTTGACGGCGGCGTTGAACAGTTCACCATCTCGCCGGACGAACACAAGCTGCTGGTGCAGTATTCGTCGTCCTATATGCCGACCCAGATCGCCACCCAAGGCGCGCACGGCGGCGCCGCCATGCGCCTGACCGACACGCGCACGGCGGAATTCAAGGCGCGTGAATGGATTGTCCCGCAAATGGTGGCCGTGCCGTCGACGCACGGCGCCGATCCCGTCTGGGCCAAGCTGTATCGCCCGGCCACACTGGAAGCGGGCAAGAAGTATCCGGTCGTGATGTTCGTCCATGGCGCCGGCTACCTGCAGAACGTGACGAACCGCTATCCGGTCTACTTCCGCGAGCAGATGTTCCACAACCTGCTGGTGGAAAAAGGCTACATCGTGCTGGACATGGACTACCGCGCCTCGAAGGGCTATGGACGCGACTGGCGCACCGCCATCTATCGCCAGATGGGCTTCCCGGAACTGGAAGACTATATCGACGGCGTCAACTACCTCGTCAAAAACCTGCAGGGCGATGCGCAGCGCGTCGGTGTGTATGGCGGCAGCTACGGCGGCTTCATGACCTTCATGGCGCTGATGCGCGCACCGGACGTGTTCAAGTCTGGCGCGGCGCTGCGTCCGGTGACCGACTGGACGACGTATAACCACGGCTACACGGCGAACATCCTCAACACGCCGGACATCGATCCCGACGCGTTCAAGAAGTCCTCGCCGATCGAATATGCGGAAAACCTGCGCGGCAACCTGCTGATTGCGCACGGCATGGTTGATGACAATGTGTTCTACCAGGACTCGGTGCGCATGGCGCAGCGCCTGATCGAACTGCGCAAGGACAACTGGAGCCTGGCCAGCTATCCGCTCGAGCGCCACGGCTTCGTCCAGCCAGAAAGCTGGTTTGACGAATACCGCCGCATCTACCAGCTGTTTGAGCGCACCTTGAAGTAAAAACGTGGGGGGTCAAACCCGGCAACTGGACAAATCGGGGACAGACCCTAAGCGCAGCG
>JAZJYP010000128.1:0-6146 GCA_040390345.1 Pseudomonadota bacterium
CTCGGGCGAGCTGTCGATCTCCGACGAGATCTTGAAGCGCGTGACCGAATCGTATCGCCGCATCCGCAACACGCTGCGCTTCCTGCTGGCGAACACCTCGGACTTCGATTCGACGCAGCACGCCGTGCCGATGGCAGAGCTGCTCGAGATCGACCGCTACGCAGTCGCCAGCGTCGCGGCACTGCAGGCTGACATCCTGAACCACTACGAGAGCTATGAATTCCATCCGGTGATCTCCAAGCTGCAGAACTTCTGCTCGGAAGACCTGGGCGGCTTCTACCTCGACATCCTCAAGGACCGCCTCTACACGTCCGGCCTGACCTCGCACGCGCGCCGCTCGGCGCAGACGGCGCTGTGGCACCTGACGCAAAGCCTGCTGCGCGTGATGGCGCCAACGCTTTCGTTCACGGCCGAAGAAGCCTGGCAGACCTTTGCCAGCGCCAGCGCCTTCAAGGATAGCGACGAGACCATCTTCACGCAGACCTACTGGCAGCTGCCGGAAGTGCCCGACAGCGCGGCCCTGCTCGAGAAGTTCGCCACCCTGCGCGCCGTGCGCGCCGACGTCACCAAGCAGCTCGAAGACCTGCGCACTTCGGGCGCCATTGGCTCGTCGCTGCAGGCGGAGCTGGTGATCAAGGCGGCCAAGGCCAAGTATGACGTGCTGGCCAGCCTGGGCGAGGACCTCAAGTTCGTCTTCATCACCTCGCAGGCGCAAGCCATTGAGGTGGGCGAGGCCGACGAGGCGATCAGCGTGACGGCCTCCCGTGCGCCGAAATGCGAGCGCTGCTGGCATTATCGCGCCGACGTTGGCAGCCACACCGGGCACGAAGGCCTGTGCGGACGCTGCGTCAGCAACCTGTTTGGCGGCGGCGAACAACGCGCCTACGCCTGATGAACGCGTGGGCACACGTGCCCACCCTACCGATATCTCAAAAGATGCCGATATGTAGGGTGGGCGCAGGCGCCCACGCGGACCAAACCGACCACGAACCACCCGAGAACCCATGGCATCGAAAAAACCGTCGTTTTCCGCAGTACCAGCAGCATCACGCGCCAGCCTGGCACCATGGCTTGGCATCGCGGCCATCGTCATCCTGTGCGACCAGCTCTCGAAGATCGTCATCAGCAAACTGTTCGTGTTTGGCGAGGAGAAGGTGGTCACCAGCTTCTTCAACCTGGTACTGGCGTTTAACGAAGGTGCGGCATTCGGCTTCCTCAAGTCCGAGGGCGGCTGGCAGCGCTACTTCTTCATGGCCATTGGCGTGTTCGCGGTAGGCTTCATCATCTACATGCTGCGCCGCCATGCCGGACAGCGCCTGTTCTGCTGGGCGCTGGCCCTGATCGCCGGCGGCGCCATTGGCAATGTCATCGACCGGGTCTTGTATGGACACGTGATCGATTTCCTCGATTTCCATTTTGCGGGCTGGGGCCATTTCCCCGCCTTTAACGTCGCCGACAGTGCCATCACGATGGGCGCGGTCCTGTTCATCATCGACGAACTGCGGCGCGTGAACAAAAACTAGGGGCGCATCATGACGATGGATTTGAAGGGCAAAAAGATCGTCCTCGGCCTCTCCGGCGGGGTGGCCTGCTACAAGGCGGCGGAACTATGCCGCGCGCTGACCAGGGAAGGCGCCTCGGTGCAGGTCGTCATGACTGACGCGGCCACCCACTTCATCACCGCCGTCACCATGCAGGCGCTATCGGGCAATACCGTTTATACCGATCAGTGGGACCCGCGCGTGGCCAATAACATGGCCCACATCGACACCACCCGTGGCGCCGACGCCATCCTGATCGCCCCCTGCTCGGCCGATTTCATCCGCAAGCTGGCCCAGGGCGTATGCGACGACCTGCTCTCGACCCTGTGCGTGGCGCGCCCCGGCCAGGTGCCGCTCCTGATTGCCCCGGCCATGAACGTGGAGATGTGGCAGAACCCGGCCACGCAGCGCAATGTGGCGCAGGTGCGTCTTGATGGCGTCAGCATCTTCGGCCCGGCCGCCGGCGAACAGGCTTGCGGCGAAGTGGGCCTGGGCCGCATGCTCGAACCGGAAGAACTGGTCGAAGAACTGATCGCCTCCTTCCAGCCCAAGGTTTTGGAAGGCAAACGTGTCCTGATTACCGCCGGCCCCACCTTCGAAGCGATCGACCCGGTGCGCGGCATCACCAATCTCTCGTCGGGCAAGATGGGTTACGCCGTCGCCCGCGCCGCGCGCGAAGCCGGCGCCGACGTCATCCTCGTCTCCGGTCCCACCGCCCTGCCCACGCCGCACGGCGTGCGCCGCGTGGACGTGCAAAGCGCCAAACAGATGCACGAAGCGGTGATGAATGCCGCCGGTGGCCAGCACGTCTTCATCGGCGTGGCCGCCGTGGCCGACTGGCGCGTCGCCAACGCCAGCGAACAGAAAATGAAAAAGCAGGACGACGGCGCCACGCCGAGCCTGCAGTTTGAACAGAACGCCGACATCCTCGCCAGCGTCGCCGCCACGACCTCGATCTCCGGCTGGCCCTATTGCGTGGGCTTTGCCGCCGAATCGGAGAACCTGCTCGAATACGGCGCCATCAAGCGCGAGAAAAAAGGCATTCCCCTTTTGGTGGGCAATATCGGCCACCACACCTTCGGCCAGGACGACAACACCGTCATCCTGTTCGACGAACAGGGCCACACCGTGCTGCCACGCGCCGACAAGCTCACGCTGGCGCGCCAGCTCATTTCCGAAATCGCCAAGCGCATTGAAAAGCGCTCCCTGCTCACATGAAAAACATCGACCTCAAGATCCTCGACCCGCGCATGAAGGACTTCCTGCCGGCCTACGCCACGCCAGGCAGCGCAGGCCTCGACCTGCGCGCCTGTATTGACGAGGCCATCACCATCGAGCCGGGACAGACCATCCTCGTGCCCACCGGCCTGGCCATCCACGTGGCCGATCCCGGCTACGCGGCGATGATCCTGCCCCGCAGCGGCATGGGCCACAAGAACGGCATCGTACTGGGGAATCTGGTAGGCTTGATCGACTCGGACTACCAGGGCCAGTTGATGGTCTCGACCTGGAACCGCGGCCAGAACGCCTTCACGCTCAACCCGATGGAACGCCTGGCGCAGCTGATCATCGTGCCGGTGCTGCAGGTTGGCTTCAATGTGGTCGAAGAATTCGACTCGAGCGAACGCGGTGCGGGCGGTTTCGGCAGCACCGGCAAACACTAACGCGAGGAATCATGAAACGACGCCTGTTGGGAGTATCCTTTGCCCTGCTGCTCTCGGCCTGCGCAACGAAGGCGCCACTGAACACCAGTACGTCCACGGCGCCCGTCAAACCGGCCGACACCGCCCTCGAACTGACGCCCCGCATGGCCGCCGCCGCCGAAGCGCTGACCAAGATGGCCGCGATGCAGGACCGTCTCTACCGCGTCGCCGCCCCCCTCCTGATCAACAACGCGGACTTGTGCAAGAACCAGGCGCGCAACCTGCTCGGCTTCACCGCCAAGAACCGCTATTCCTACCCCGGCGAATTCAACGAAGCGGCCCACGTCGCCTTCGGCATGGGCGACCAGCTGCAAGTGACGGGCGTGCTGGCCGGCAGCGGTGCCGCCCGCGCGGGCCTGCTGCGCGGCGATGCGCTGGTGGCCGCCGAAGGCAAGCCCCTGCCCCATGGCGCCAATGCTTCCACGCTGGCCGGCGCCGTCTTTGGCCCGCTGGTCGCTTCACGCACGACGATCGAGATGACCGTCGAGCGCGATGGCAAGCCGCGCCAGCTGCCCATTCCCGTCACCCGCGCCTGCGGCTTCGGCGTTGAACTGGGTAATGCCGACAACATCAATTCCTACGCCGACGGCAGCCGCGTCATGGTCACGCGCGGCATGCTGTTCTTCGCACAAACCGACGAAGAACTGGCCATCGTCCTGGCCAAGGGCTTTGCCCACAATATGCTCGGCCACGCCGGCGCGCAGCGCTCGGTGAGCACCATCGGCTCCGTCATCGACAACCTGGTCAGCGTCCATCCCGACACCTCGCTGCTGATCGGCAGCGGTGGCATCAAGGCCATGCCGCAAGAGATGGACGCCGCGGCCGACACCCTCTCGATGTACCTGCTGGCCCGCGCCGGCTACAACATCGATGGCGCCGGCGCCTTCTGGAAGCGCCTGGCAAGCGCCTACCCGGCCACGGTCCTCAACGGCTACGTGGCCAACCATCCGGCCACCGCCTTCCGGGTCGCCGCGATCGAACGCGCGCATGCCGACGTCAAAGCCAAGCAAGCGTCCAAGCGTCCCCTGGTGCCATGAAAAAACTGCTCGCCCTCGCCTTGTTCTGCCCCGCCCTGGCCGGCGCTGCCAACTGGGTGAAGGTCGGTCCGGTGGCCGGCGGCGAGTCCTACATCGACAAGAACAGCACCGTCAAGGCCGACAACGGCTACAAGGTCTGGTCGCTCGTCTCCTACGCCAAGGAGCAGGCCACGCCCGAGGGCAAGCCTTACGTCTCGGTCAAGGCCCTGCATCTGTATTCGTGCACGGAGCGCACCACCACCTTGCTGATGCAGGTGTTCTACGCCGAAGCGATGGGCAAGGGCGAAACGACGCAGAGCCTGAAGTTCGAAAAATTCAGTCCCGACGACATCGTGCCCGACAGCGTGCAGGACGGTGTCCTGCAGGCGGTATGCCACGGCAAGAAGAAGTAATCAGAAGTTGGGGAAGTCGGGGAAATAGGTCCCCATCACCCACGTCAACAGCGCACAGAAAATCACCGCCGCCAGGCACACCAGCAGCAAACGGCCGAACTTCGGCGAGCCTTCGTCTTTTTTTGTATCATTGGTCATAGGCCCACAGTATAGTCGAACCCAATGGACAGCATCGACCTCGAAGTACTTAAAACCGCCGCCGCATGGATCGCAGAAGACAAACGCTGCGAACTGGTCACCGTCATCAAGACCTGGGGCTCGAGCCCGCGCCCCATCGGCGCCCTGCTGGCCATCTGCGAAGACGGCAGCGTGGTCGGCTCGGTCTCGGGCGGCTGCATTGAAGACGACTTGATCGAACGTGTGCGCACGGCCGGCGTGACACGAACGACGCCCGAGCTGGTCACCTACGGCATCACGGCCGATGAAGCCCACCGCTTCGGCCTGCCCTGCGGCGGCACGATTGAACTTGCCATCGAACCCTTGAACGCGGCGAGCCAGGTGAGCGAACTGCTCGCGCGCCTGGAGCAGCACCAGCTGGTGGCGCGCCGCGTCGATATGCAGAGCGGCGCCGTCACGCTGGCCGCAGCGGCGCCGGGCACCATCGTCGAAGTGGCCAACAATGTGCTCACCACCGTGCATGGCCCGCGCTGGCGCCTGCTGATCATCGGTGCCGGCCAGCTCTCGCGCATCCTGGCCCAGATCGCCAGCGCCATGGACTACCACGTCACCGTGTGCGACCCGCGCGAAGAATACCGCGCCACCTGGCACTTGCCCGGCATTGAACCGGTGCATGCCATGCCCGACGACCTCGTCATCGAAGCGCGCCTGGACCATCGCAGCGCCGTCGTCGCGCTCACGCACGACCCCAAGCTCGACGACCTGGCCCTGATGGAAGCGCTCAAGTCCGACGCCTTCTACGTCGGCGCGATCGGCTCGCGCATCAACAATGCCAAACGGCGCGAACGGCTCAAGCAGTTCGACGTGAGCGACGCCCAGCTGGCGCGCCTGCACGGTCCGATCGGCCTTTACATCGGCAGCAAGACGCCGGCCGAAATCGCCGTTTCCATCATGGCCGAGATGACGGCCGTGAAAAATGGCGTCCCGGCGGAACTGCAAGTGCAGCACGCCACCGCACTGCCGCCAATTCAATAGCAAGAACCGGGTTTCCCTGTGTGGCGCTGCGCCGCACACTATGCAATTCAAACTGAAGGCCATACCGTGAATACAGCAAACTTCCTGCGCCTGATCTTCCTCGCAGCCATCTGGGGCAGTTCCTTCCTCTTCATGCGCATCGCCGCGCCGGTGCTGGGGCCGGCCGTGCTGATCGAATACCGCGTCGGTTTCGCCGCCGTGTTCCTGCTCATCGTCGGCATGGTGCTGAAAAAGAGCCTGGACCTGCGCACGCACTGGAAGCACTACCTGATCCTCGGCTTCTTCAATTCCGCCCTGCCCTTCCTGCTATTCGCCTTCGCC
>JAZJYP010000128.1:6156-11643 GCA_040390345.1 Pseudomonadota bacterium
CGCTGACCGCTTCCGTGCTGTCGGTGCTCAACGCCACCGCGCCCATGTTCGGCGCCCTGATCACGGCCGTCTGGGCGCGCCAGAGCATCGCCCCGCGCGCCGTGCTGGGACTCGTGCTGGGCACCGTGGGCGTTGCCCTGTTGGTGGGCTTCGACACGGTCAGCACCAAGCCCGGCGCCGGCATCGCCATTGCCGCCGGCCTGGGCGCCGCGTTCTGCTACAGCATCGCCAGCACCTACGCCAAATCGGCCAAGGCGGTCGAGCCGTTCGCCAATGCGCATGGCAGCATGTGGGCAGCGACTTTGCTGGTGATCCCCTCGCTGTTCTTCTTCCCGTCCACTGGCGAAGCGACCCTCGGCGTGATGGCGTCGGCGCTGGCGCTCGGCGTCATGTGTAGCGGCGTCGCCTACATGATCTACTTCAAGCTGATCGAAGATGTCGGCCCCACCTCCGCACTGACGGTCACCTTCCTCAATCCCCTGTTCGGGATCTTGTGGGGCACGCTCTTCCTCGGCGAGATCATCGGCTGGTACACGGTCGCCGGCGGCGGCACCGTCATCCTCGGCACCATGCTGGTGACGGGCTTCCGCCCAAGCTTCGGCCGCCGCACGGCTGCCGCACAGTGAAGCGCAAGATCGTCATCGCCCTGCCCGCCGATTACCGGCGTGGCGATGTACTGGCTTTCCATAGCCGCGACAAGGAAAGCGTGGCCGAAGAAGTGACGCCCGAGCGACTGCGCAAAGGTGTGCTGCTCGATGGCGTGCCGACCCTGCTCGACATTCGATTCGACGCCGAACGCGCCGTCTGCACCATCGATGCCGACGGCGCCATCTCGCCGCTGGTGGACGATGCGCTGCAAAACATCCTCGGCCTGCGCATCGATCCTGCACCCTTCCTCAAGTTCACCAAAAAGGACCCGCTGCTCGGTCCCCTCGCGCGCCGCTTCAAGGGCTTGCGCATCGTGCAGTCGGCCACCATTTTTGAAGCGCTGACCTGGGCCATCATCGGCCAGCAGATCAACCTCACCTTCGCCATCGCCCTGCGCCGCACCTTCATCGAGCAAGCCGGGCGCCAGCACAGCAGCGACCTGTGGTGCTACCCCGAGGCGGGCGACGTGGCCGGCCTCGCGCTGGACGAACTGACGACGCGCAAATTCTCCGGCGCCAAGGCCGAGACCCTGCTGCGCCTGGCCGGCCTGGCCGCGCGCGGCGAGATCACGCTCGCGCGCGACGCCGACCTGGCCGACGTGTCGAAGACGCTGCTGGCCATCAAGGGCATCGGCCCCTGGACCGTCAACTACGCCCTGCTGCGCGGCTACGGCTATCCCGACTGCTCGCTGCACGGCGACGTCGCCATCCGCGCCGCGCTGCAGCGCCTGCGGGGCGAAGACAGCAAGCCCGACATGGCCCGCACCGAAGCCTGGCTGGCCCAATACGCCCCCCACCGCACCATGCTCGCCGCCCACCTCTGGGCCAGCCTCGCCGACTAGCACACATTTGACATGGATTGAGTACCTTGTTTGTTCCGCCTATAGTATGAAAACAATCATCTTGGTGGACGTTTGAACGGAGGCAATCATGTGCGCGCAAGTCACGATGACACTCACGGAAGAGGATATCGAACTGATCAAGGAAATTCGCGCTTACTTCGACATGCGAACCGATACCGGCACGATCGGGCTATCGCTGCGCATGGCGGGCTTCATCACGAAAGAACTCAAGAAAGGGCGCCAAGTGGCCTTCCTTGATGAGGAAGGAGAGCCGGAACTTCGGATGGTCATCACCGAAGAAGCCGCTGCGTGTTAGGAACAATCGCGTGTCCCACGACGACAACGCGTCGCGCCCAAGTGCGCTCAAACCCTCGGAGAGTCCAGCGACCGATCGGCGCATCGGATTTAACGGTGGCGATTTGGCCTATGCCGCCGACAAACGTTTCTTCCGCATCGTGGTCCTGTTTGCCGGCTGGACGCTGGTCCTTTCCGTCGGTGGAATGATCCTGCTCGCCGCCTTCGAAAAAACCATCCTCCAAGGCCTGGTGGCAGCGGCCTCCGGCCTGATTGGCCTGTTGACGGGCACCTTTGCCACCCGTGGCAACAAGAAGTAGCTTTCTCCCGGCCCGATATTCTTGCTATCATCGCCTGCCTCACAGCATTCGCGGCCCGGCCGCCAAGACCAACAGGGGACACTCTCACCATGCAAAGTTTGCTGCGCCTTTCACGCTGGCTCGACCGCCTGTCCTTTCGCTGTGGCCAGGTCGCCAACGTCATGATCCTGTCCTCCTGCATCATCAGCGCCAGCAACGCCCTGGTGCGCTACGGCTTCGACTGGAGCGCCAACTGGCTGCTCGAAATCCAGTGGTACCTGTTCGGCGCAGCCGTCATGCTCGGCGCCAGCTACACCTTCCAGCGCAACGAACACGTGCGCGTCGACCTGATCTACGGCCACGTCTCCGAACGCGCGCGCCTGTGGATCGACGTGTTCGGCATCATCTTCTTCCTGCTGCCGCCCTGCATCCTGTTTGCCTGGCTGTCGTGGAATTCGCTGTTCCTGCCGTCCTGGGAAGTACTTGAGCAGTCAAGTAATTCTGGCGGCCTGGCGCGCTATCCGATCAAGCTGATCGTGCCGATCGGCTTCGTGCTGCTTGCCGTGCAGGGCGTGGCCGAACTGATCAAACGCATCGCCGCCCTGGCCGGCATCGTCCACCTCGACCACCAGTACGAAAGGCCGGTCCAATGATTGCCCTCGAGTTGATGCCGCCGCTGATGTTCGGCGGCCTGGTCCTGTTCATGCTGATCGGTTTTCCGGTTGCCTTCTCGCTGATGGCCGTGGGCCTGTTCTTCGGCCTGATCTCGATCGCCATGGGTTTCTTCGGCCTGCCCTTCCTGCAAGCCGTGCCGCAGCGCCTGTTCGGCAGCGTGCTGGCCAACGACCTCTTGCTGGCCATCCCCTTCTTCACCTTCATGGGCGCCGTGCTGGAAAAATGCAGCCTGGCCGAAGACATGCTCGACTCCATGGGCCAGCTGTTCGGCCGCATCCGCGGCGGCCTGGGCTACTCGGTGATCATCGTCGGCTTCGTACTCGGCGCCATCACCGGCACCGTGGCCGCCCAGGTCATCGCCATGGCCATGATCTCGCTGCCCGTGATGATGCGCTATGGCTACCACATGCGCTACGCCACCGGCGTGCTGGCCGCCTCCGGCACCATCACCCAGCTGGTGCCGCCTTCGCTGGTGCTGGTCGTGCTGGCCGACCAGCTCAAGACCCAGACGGCGAGCGCCGACGTGGGCAGCATGTACCTGGGCGCCTGGATCCCTTCTATCATCCAGATTGCCCTGTTCGCCCTGTACACCTTCATGCTCGCGCGCATCCGCCCCGACTGGCTGCCGGCCGCGCCGCGCGATGAAAAGACGCTCGAAGGCTGGCCCCTGTGGCGCCAATGCCTGCGCGGCATCGTGCCGGCCGCGGTGCTGATCTTCATGGTGCTTGGCACGATGATGCTGGGCATCGCCACGCCGACCGAGTCGGGCGCCATGGGCGCGCTGGGCGCCGTCGTGCTGGCCGTGATCCGCCGCCCCGAATTCCTCGCGCGCGACCGTATGGTGCTGCGCGTGGGCATGGCGGCGCTGGCTTTGGCTGGCGGCGTCGCCGTGTTCTACTACAAGCCCGAGAGCGGCTTGCCCCCGGCGATCAAGCCGCTGGTGCAGGCGGCGCTGGCCGTGCTCTACCTGGCCGTGGCCTACCTCGTGTTCCGCGCCTGGCATATCGCGCCGCTGCGCCAACTGGTCAAGCTGGGCTACCAGTCGACCATGCGATTGACCGCGATGGTGGTCTTCATCCTGATCGGCTCGACCTGCTTCTCCGTGGTGTTCCAGGGCGTCGATGGCGGGCGCTGGGTCGAACACCTGTTTACCGGCATCCCCGGTGGCTGGGTGGGCTTCCTGCTGGTGGTGAACCTGTTCGTGTTCTTCCTGGCTTTCTTCCTCGACTTCTTCGAGATCGCCTTCATCGTCGTGCCGATGCTCGCGCCGGTGGCGCAAAAGATCCTCGCGCCCCAGCTCGAGCCCATCATGGGCAGCCCCGAGGCGGCCGCGTCGGCGGCGCTGGTGTGGTTTGGCGTCATGCTGTGCGTGAACCTGCAAACGTCCTTCATGCATCCACCGTTCGGCTTCGCCCTGTTCTACTTGCGCGGCGTGGCGCCGAAAGAGGTCAAGAGTTCGGATATCTACTGGGGCGCCCTGCCCTGGGTTGGCTTGCAGATCGTGATGGTCTTGCTGGTGGCGCTGATGCCGCAAACGGTCACGCTCTTCCTCGACCGTCCCAAGGCCGACGCCACGCCCAATGCCGGCCTGATCCTGGAACAGACGCCGCCCACCAACAAGGAAGAAGCTGCACCGGAAGGATCCGAGCTGCGCTTTTCCGAGCCCGAGCCGGCCCCGGCGAGCAAGCCAAAATAAAATAGAAATGAAAAAACCGCCGATACTCACAAGGAATATCGGCGGTTTTAGTATTTGGTTGCGGGGACAGGATTTGAACCTGTGACCTTCGGGTTATGAGCCCGACGAGCTGCCAGACTGCTCCACCCCGCGTCTGATTCCATCATTATACGGCGCTTTGTGGCATTAGGCAATATTAATCCGTCCCGCAGCGCCGATAGCGGCAAGATAAATGCGTACGCCCGGGGAAGGGCCGTGTTTTCCGGCAGGCGTGCCCATGGCATTGGGTGTAAAGTAGATGAAATATTCCTTTTTCGGCCAACTATGAAATTTTGCTCCGAGTGCGCCAACCCGGTGTCGCTGTCCATTCCGGAAGGCGACAACCGGCCGCGCTATGTGTGCGTCCAGTGCACGACCATCCATTATCAAAATCCCAAACTTGTCATCGGTTCCATCCCGGTGTGGGAGCGCGACGGCCAATTCCAGGTGCTGCTGTGCAAGCGCGCCATCGAGCCGCGCCACGGCTACTGGACCCTGCCCGCCGGCTTCATGGAAAACAATGAAACGACGAGCGAAGCGGCCGTGCGCGAAACGGAAGAGGAAGCGGGCGCCCACATCGACATCGGCCCCCTGTTCACCCTGCTCAACGTGGCCCAGGTCCACCAGGTCCACCTGTTCTACCTGGCGACCCTGCGCGACCTCGATTTCGCGCCCGGCATCGAAAGCCTGGACGTGCGCATGTTCGACGAAGCCGAGATTCCCTGGGACGAGCTGGCCTTCCCCACCATCCGCACCACGCTCGAACTGTTCTTCGCCGACCGCCGCAAGGTGCGCGAAGGCGGCAGCTACGGCTTCCACAGCCGCGACATCGTGCGCCCGATGCGCCTGTCCCCCGCCCCGTGAGCCATGATCCCCTGGCTCGAAGCGCACACGCCCTTCCCCGACGTTAGCGAAGCGCTGACCGTCGACGCGCCCGGCCTGCTCGCCGCCGGCGCCGACCTCTCGCCCCAGCGCCTGCTGGCGGCCTACCGCAACGGCATCTTCCCCTGGTTCTC
>JAZJYP010000129.1:0-6117 GCA_040390345.1 Pseudomonadota bacterium
TGGAAGTTCACGCGCAGCGGCGCCACCGTGGCGCGCGCCAGCAGGCCGGCGCGGGTGCTGCGGGTATTGCGCAGCATGTCGGGGCCGGGCGCGGTGCAGGCGTGTTCGGCCATCGAGCGGATGCGCATGTACAGGCTGTAGGTCGTCAAATACGCGGCCAGCCAGGCCAGGTAGACCCAGGCGTAGCCGGCCAGCGCCAGGGTGCCCAGCAGCAGGGCGTGGAAGGCGAACGGCTTCCACAGATTGCGCGCGGCGTCGGTGGCGTAATGGCGCAGCGTGCGGCCTTCCTGCGCCAGCTTGACGATGTCGCTCGCCACCGTCCATTGCACGATCCCCAGGCCCATCAAGAGCAGGCCAAATTCACGTTTGAGCCCTGAAATGCCGAGCAGGTCGCGCAGGAATTTGCGCGCCAGCGAGGCCGGCGTGGTCGGGAACGGCGCCGACAGGCTGGTGTCGGTGTCGGCCGCGGTGCCGGTATGGGCGTGGTGGGCCAGGTGGTGGCGGCGGTAGTGGCGCAGCGCGATGCCGACCGGGGCGCCGCACAGGTAGTCGCCGACGAAGTCATTGAGCGCGCGGCTCTGGAACAGGGTGCCGTGGGAGGCATCATGCATCAGGATGGCGAGGCTCAACTGGCGCCCGCCGAGGATGACGATCACGGCCAGCCATACCAGCGGGTGCGGCCACATGGCGAGGACGACGAGGCAGGCGGCGATCGCCGCCCAGGTAAAGCCCACGGCCAGGGCGCCCATGGTGTTGGAGCGCTGCGTCAGCAGGGCGATTTCGTCCTTGCTGAACATGTCGCTGCGTTTGCGCCTTGCTTCGCTCATTGCCTTGTCTCCGGTGCTGGTTTGATGTCCGGATTATTGCGCGCTTTTTTAATTAGGTCAAGTGACCTATTATTGCTGTCCCAGCCGCCTTTGCAGGATCATCAGGTAGAGCACGACGCAGGCGGCGTCGAACAGGGCGGCCGGGCGCAGGCCGGCCAGCTGGGGCGTGTCGTAGGCCAGGGCCACCATCACCACCAGGCCCAGTTTTTCGGCCGTGGCGGCCAGCAGCACGGGCGTGCGCAGGGCGTTGACGGTGGCGCTGTAGGCCAGCAGCAGGCCGAAACAGAGCACCATCAGGCCCCAGTGGCGGGCGAAGAACAGGCCGCCCACTTCGGAAACTGGCATGCCGATTTGCGCCAGCATGGGACCGGGAGCGAAGAACTGCAGGCCGCCCAGGGCCGTCAGGGCGCCGCTCACGCGCAGCACGATGGGGAGGTTTTTTTCGAGCAGGGGATTGAACATGGGCCGGTCTTTTCAGTGCGTGGCGCGGCGCGCCAGCAGGTAGCGGCGCAGGTCGTCAAAACTGACTTTGCCACGCTGGGCGCTGTCGATCTCGTCGAAATGCCTGGCCACGAAGCCCAGGCCGGCCTTCTCGGCTTCGGCGCGGGTGAGGCTGCCGCTGGCGTCGAGGTCGGCCTGTTCGAAGCGGCGCTTGAGCTTTTGCAGCGCCTGTTCGCGCAGCGCGCTGCCGGCCGGTGCTGGTGTGGTGGCCGAGGGGCGCTGCGCCGGTGGCACGTAGGGATCGGGATGGGCCGGAGCGGCGGGAGGCTCGGCCCCGGCCAGCGGCGCCGCCAGCGCGGCGCACAGGAGCAGGAGGTGCTTGATCATGGTGTGCCCGTCACGCTTTGGTAAAAGGCGCCCAGGTCCAGCCTTTGCTGGCGGCGCGCCGTGTTGTCAAGATAGCTCATGTGGCCGCTGCTGTAATTCTTGATGACGATATTGGCGCTGCCCAGGCGCGCCAGGTCCAGCTCGGTCTGGTAAAACGGCGTGGCCAGGTCGTGGTAGCCGGACATGGCCAGGACTTTCATGGCCGGGTTGTGCAGCAGGGCGCCGGCCAGGTCGGGAATGGTGTCGGGCACCTGGCGGCTGTCGTGGCGGAAGTCCCAGCTGTCGACGATGTCGGCAAAGGCGGTGTAGCTGGTGCCGGCGTTGTATTTCAGGGTGCCGCTGATATAGCTGCCGATGGTATTGACGAAGCTGGCGTTGATGACGGTGAGCGAAGGGTCGTCGTCGGCGGCCAGCGCGCTGCCGACGGTGGCCGTCACGCGCGCGTCGTAGCGGCCGGTGATTTGCCCCGGCAGCACGCGGTGCTGGTAAATGCCGGGCCCCATATTGAAATTGAGCTGCCAGGTTGCGCTCGGGATCCCAGTGTAGTCGCCGAGCAGGGCCAGCAGGTCGGTCGGCGGCGGCGTGCGGTTGGCCAGCCACGGCACGATCGCGCCGCGGTAGGAGGTGGCGCTGAAGCCGCGCATGGCCTGGGCATAGGCCGGCAAATCGTCGCGCGCGGGCGTGATCAGCTTGAGGTAGGCGCTGGTGGTGGCGAAGGTGGGGAAGTAGCCTTCGCAGCTGCTGACACTGGGGCCGAGCACGCCGCAATTGCTGTTGTAGTCCATGATGGAGGACTGCAGGACAAGGCCATCGATCTTCACGCCGGCCACTTCCAGCAGGTTGGCCAGCACGCCCGTGCGGGGCGCGCCATACGATTCGCCGAACAGGAATTTGGGCGAGGCCTGGCGCGCGTTGACGGCGATATAGCGCTGGACGAAATCGCGGAAGGCGCCGGCGTCGCTGTCGACGCCCCAGTAGTCGCGGTTGGCGCCGGGGGCGATGGCCTGCGAAAAGCCGGTGCCGACGGCGTCGATGAAGACCAGGTCGGACACATCGAGCAGGCTTTCCGCATTGTCGAGCAGTTGCGGCGGCGACGGCATCGTCGTGGCCGGGATATTGGTGACGAGGCGCTTGGGGCCGAAGGCGCCAAGGTGCAGCCACAGCGTCGATGATCCGGGTCCGCCGTTATAAAAGAAGGTGACGGGCCGTTTGGCCGTATCCTGCCCGGGCAGGGTGTAGGCGACATAGAAGAATGACACGGCGCGTGCGGTACGGGCATCGGTGGCGGTGAGGTGGCCCGTCGTCGCCTTGTAATTGAGGACTTTGCCGGACAGGGTCAACTGGCCGTCGACGATGGCATGTTGCTCATTCGGGCTTGCCAGCGAGGCCGTGGCGAGGCTGGAATAGCGGTTCGCGTCGGTGAACGAACCGTCGCTGGCGGGCGGCGTGACCAGCGGCGGCACCGTGCTGGCGGGCGGGGACGAGCCGCCGCCGCCGCAGCCGGCCAGCAGCGCGATCAGGAGCAGCAGTGGGGGCAGCAGGTGGCGGAACTGGATCATGCGTCTTCCTCGAAGGGTTTAGCTGGACCATTGGCGTCGATTATGCACCCAGCGCGTGAATCATGCGTAAAATGCGTGTCACCACCGTTTTTTCATATTTAACACCAAAACAATGTCCAAACCGAAGAAGGCCGCCCCCAAAAAAACGCCCATGCTGCCGGAAGATGACAACGACGCCATGACGCAGGCGCTGTCGGACCTGGCGCTGGAACTGGCGGCCGGTGCCTATGCCGGGGCCGCGCTGCACGAGCGGGAAACGGAATTGTTCAAGACGGTGCGCAAATGCCTGCAGCAGAAGAACGACGACGTGCTGTACGACGCCATCGAGCGCACGCGCTATGCCGACGCGGGCGCCTGCCAGTACCTGCGCGGGCATATCGAGGAAGCCAGTTCCACGGTGCTGGTGCGGCGCGAAGGCAGTCCGGCCATCGAGGTCAACGCCTTTGCCATTCCCGTGTTCGTGCGCAGCCAGGGCGGCCTGAAAGAGGCCGAAGGCTTCGGCGACCAGGCCGCCTTCGACGCACTGGTCGACAGTTTTACCGGTGCCGGCCTGGAAAGCCCCTCGGCCAAGGTGGTGCTGATCCAGCACGCCTACGACCTCGACGAAATTGACCGCATCAGCTACAGCCAGCTCAATGAAATGGTGCGCGAAGCCTGGCACGCCATGACGGACAAGAAGGTGAGCGAAGCGCCGGCGCTGGCGCGCTCCATCGTTGGCTGGATGGGCAGCGCCTTCGCTCCCGGCGACGAAGCGGTGGAACTGCGCTTCCTGCTCGGTTTTGCCAAAAAGCGCGCCGACGACCCGTTTTATGCGATCCCGGCCAATGAAGCGGCGGCCGACGCCTATTTTGCCAAGCGCATGGAGCGCTACCGCCAATGGACCGAGAATGCGGCCCCGCTGGTGGCGCGCTGCCTGGCCGGCGCCGGCGCCAATCTGGAGCTGAACTTCCTCTACCAGGACCTGTTCCACGGCGCCAAGGAGCAGGGCGCCTCCGAATTTTTCATGCTGCAGATGATGGCCGCCACCAGCGCCGCGCTGGAACAGCACCAGGTGGCGCCGGCCACGGTGCGCGCCGTGATTGCGCCGGTCGACGTGGACGAGGAGATGGTCTTGCGCGTCAATGTGTACGGCGGCGCTGGCGCCTTGCTCGCCTCTTCGGACAAGCCCTTCGACATCGCGTCGAGCCTGCACGACGAGGTCGATGATATCTGCGACGCGCTCGAAACGATCGGCGTGCGGCAGGTGGAGCTGGCCGAAAAATTCGACGAGCACGGTGCACCGGTCAAGGCCCGGCCCTGCGCGGGACGTTAAGACGAGACCATGCCGAAGCCGCGCGCGGGCCTGTTCCCGTCCAACCTGAAAATGCGGATCGCCAGCCTGGTGGTCGTGCTGGTGCTCGGCGCGACCATCCTGGTGACGACGGTAGCGCTGATGGTGGCCGAGCGCGACATGAAGAGTGTGATTGGCGACCAGCAGTACGCGATGCTGTCCTCGGCCGCCGCCTTCATCGACGACCGGCTCGATTCGAAGAAAGTGCTGCTGGCCTCCCTGGCCGAAGCCTTGCCCGAGCGCGTGCGCAGCAACCCGGCGCTGCTGCAGGAATTCCTGGAGTCGCATCCGAGCACACTCAATGAATTCGTCAACGTGGCCGGTTTCGACGGCGAAGGCCAAATGGTGGCCAGCCTGCGCGCGCCGCAGCAGCAGGCGCAGGCGATGAGCGCGCGCGGCAAACCGTATTTCGAAGACACGCTGGCGCGCAAGAAAGGCCTGATCTCGGCGCCGTTCATGAGCCGCATGTCCGGCTCCCCGGTGGTGCTGGTGACGCAGCCCGTGTTCAATTCCACCGGCAAGGTGGTGCTGGTGCTCACGGCCGGCATCGACCTGCAGCGCGCGAACTTCCTGCGCCAGATCGACACGCTCAAGCCGGGCAAGTCCGGCTTTTTGTTCATCATGACCTATGGCGGCATCCTGGTCGACCATCCAACCCAGTCACGCCTGCTCGAACATATCAACGCCCGCCCCGGCGTGAACACGGCCACCGAGATGGCGCTCAAGGGCTTTGAAGGCTGGACCGAGGCGCGCAACAAGGACGGCAGCCCGGGCATCTACACCTACAAGCGCCTCAAGGCGACCGACTGGATCCTGGCGGCGCGCTATCCGACCGACGAAGCCTTCGCCCCGATGATCGCCATGCGCAGCCAGGCCATCCTGGCGGCGGCCGCCTGCGCGCTGCTGGCGGGCCTGCTGGGCTGGCTGGCCATTTACCGCCTGCTCGGACCGCTCGAATTCCTGCGCCGCAGCGTCTCGAAGATCCGCCGCAAGCAGGCCGATATCGGCGTGCTGCAAGTGGTACGCAGCGACGAAATCGGCGAACTCTCGCATGCCTTCCACGCCCTGATGGCCGAGCGCGAAGTGGCCCAGGCGCGCACGCTCGAGAGCGAACAGCTGGTCCGCAATATCCTCGACCGCGCGCCGGACGCCTTCGTCACGCTCGACGAAAAGGGCAACATCACCGAATGGAACCACCAGGCCGAAGAGACCTTTGGCTGGACCCGTGAGGAAGCCGTGGGCGCCAGCCTGGCCAGGCTGATCGTGCCCGAGCGCTACCGCGCGGCCCACAACGAGGGCTTCGCGTGCTTTGCCACGACGGGCACCGGGCCGGTGATCAACAACCGCATCCGCGTCGGCGCGATGCATCGCGATGGCCGCGAGATTCCGGGGGAGCTGTCGGTGGGCGCGGTCGCCCACGGCAAGGTCGACTACGCCACGGCCTTCCTGCACGACGTGTCGGAGCGGGTGGCATTCGAGGAACAGATCACGGCCAGCGTGCGGCGCGCGCGCATCATCGCCGACACCATGCCGGCGCTCATATCGTACGTCGATGCGGAGCAGCGCTACCGCT
>JAZJYP010000129.1:6127-17456 GCA_040390345.1 Pseudomonadota bacterium
GGCAAGACGGTGCTGGAAGTGCGCGGGCCGGAGGCCTACGGACGCCTGAAGGACAAGATCGAAGCGGCGCTACGCGGCGAGCGCATGCACTTCGAGCACGCGGCGCTGGAAAACGGCCGCAAGATCCACCTGCTGATCGACTACATTCCCGATGTGGCGGCGGACGGCAGCGTGCCGGGCTTCTACACGATGGCGCTCGATATCAGCGAGCGCAAGAACGCGGAGCTGGTGCAGGCGGCCAGCGAGAAACGCCTCAAGCTCATTACCGACAATGTGCCGGTGCTCATTTCCTATATCGACACCGAGCGGCGCATCCAGTTTGGCAACGCCACCTACGAGCGCTGGTTTGGCGTCTCGCCGGCGCAATTGGTCAACCGCCCGATCCTCGACGTGTTCGGCGAGGATGTGTACGAAGTCGGCGCCGGCCACCTGGACGAAGCGTTTGCCGGCAAGGTCGTCTCATACGAAGCGCCGGCCGAAGGCGAGAATTCGCGCGTACTGGAAGTGACGTTTGTGCCGGACGTGCAGACCGACGGCAGCGTGGCCGGCGTGTACGCGCTGGCGCAGGACATGACGCGCGTGAAGGCGGTTGAAGAAAAGCTCAAGCAGCTCGCACGCGTCGATTCGCTCACCGGCATCGCCAACCGGCGCAGCTTTGTTGAAACGCTGGCCATGGCGATCGACCGCTCGCGCCGGCACGGCAACCTGATGGCGCTGGCCTACCTCGATATCGACCACTTCAAGAAGATCAACGACACTTACGGCCACGCCACCGGCGACGATGTGCTCAAGGAGTTCTCGCGCCGCCTGGTGGCCATTGTGCGCTCGACCGACACGGTGGCGCGACTGTCGGGTGACGAGTTTGTGATCATCCTCGACGACATCGCCGAGGCGCATGAAGTGGCTACCATCGCCGCCAAGATCGTGGAAGTGGTGCGCTTGCCGTTCGAATTGTCGGCCGCGCGCCTGAACGTGACGACCAGCGTGGGCATTGCGTTGTTTGCCAACGAGAGCCAGGCCGAGTTACTGGCGCATGCCGATGCGGCGCTGTACCAGGCCAAGCGCGATGGGCGCAACCGTTTTGCCGTGCATGGCGGGTGACGCACAGCGTGCTTACCCACGCTACATGGATGCGTACGGTGCAGCGCTAGCCCGCTCGAGCAACTGACACACTTCCTCGTCGCTGGTTTCGGAAAAATCGTCATACCACTGGCTCACTGCGCGAAACACCATCGGCGTGCAGGGGCAGGCGATTTCGTCGACCAGGCCTTCAAACGCGGCCAGGCTGTCCGGCGCGCCCACCGGCACGGCCAGGATGATGCATTGCGGCCCCTGCTGGCGCACCACCTCCACCGCCACGCGCATGGTCGAACCGGTGGCCAGGCCGTCGTCGGCCAGGATGACGATCTTGGCGGCCAGCGGCAGCGGCGCGCGCCCGGCCCGGTAGCTTTGTTCACGCTGGGCGATGGTGCGCAGCTCGCGCTCGACAATCGCTTCGACGACGATCGGTTCGATGCCCAGCATCTCCACCACATCGGGCTGCATCACGCGCGCGCCGCCGCTGGCGACGGCGCCCATCGCGTATTCTTCATTGCCCGGCACGCCCAGCTTGCGCACGAGGACAATATCGAGTGGCAGCTTGAGCGCCTGGGCGATGGCAAAGCCGACCGGCACGCCGCCGCGCGGCAGGGCCAGCACCACGGCGTCCGGGTGGCCGGCCAGGGCGGCCAGGCCCTGGGCCAGCACCTTGCCCGCGGCGTGGCGATCAGGGTAGCGCTGCATCGCCCGGCCCCAGCGCGTCGAGATGGAAGCGCAGGTGGTCTTCCATGAAGGTCGATACAAAATAGTAGCCATGGTCGTAACGCGAGTGGCGCCTTATCTCGAGGCGCTGGCCGGCCGCATGGCAGGCCTGCTCGAACGCTTCCGGATAGAGCTGCTCGGCGAGGAATTTGTCGCCCATGCCCTGGTCGAGCAGGATCCCGTGCGGGAAGGGCGCCTGGGCGTCGCGCATCAGGGCGCTGGCGTCGTAGGCCTGCCACGCCGCTTCATCCGGCCCCAGGTAGCCGCCCAAGGCCTTGCGGCCCCAGGGGCAGCGGCTCGGTGCGGCGATGGGCGCGAAGGCGGAGACGGAGCGGAACAGGTCGGGCCGGCGCAGGGCCAGCACCAGGGCGCCGTGCCCGCCCATCGAATGGCCGAACACGCCCACGCGATTGGGGTCGACGGGCAATTCGCGCAGCACCAGCGCGTGCAGCTCGGCGATGTAGCTGAACATGCGGTAGTGGCGCGACCAGGGCTCGGTGGTGGCGTCGACATAGAAACCGGCGCCTTCGCCAAAGTCCCAGTCGGCCGTGTCGCCCGGCAGGCCGGCGCCGCGCGGGCTGGTGTCGGGCGCGATCAGCACCATGCCGTGCTGGGCGGCGAAGCGCTGGCCGCCTCCCTTGGCGGGAAAGGTTTCCTCGGTGCAGGTGAGCCCGGCCAGGTAAAACATGGCCGGCAGGCGCGCCGCGCGTGGCGCCGCGGGCACAAAGGCGGCAAAGCGCATGGCCAGGCCAGTGGCTTCGGATGCATGGCGGTAGAAGCGCTGGCTACCGCCAAAACACGGATGTTCGCTGATGAGTTCAAGCATGGCGGCTCCTCCTGGCTGGCAAGGAGCAAAGTATGCGCCCTTTCCCGGGAATTGACAGGGTCGGGTATTGGCCCTATTGTTGCCTAACCAATATGGCAATGGGCCGTTCAATGAACTTTTTACGCACCCTGAAACTGTCGCATCGCCTCGCGGCCTTGATCGCCATCTTTTCCCTCGGTTTTGTCACCTACGGGATCTGGTCGTTCCAGACGCTCAACGCGCTGAAGGTGAACGGCCCCGTCTACCGCGAAATCGTGGCCGGCAAGGATATCATCGCCGACACCTTGCCACCGCCGCTGTACATCATCGAATCCTACCTCGTGGTGCTGCAGATGACGGCCAGCGGCGACGCCGCCGAGCGCGCCGCCCTGGTGCGCCGCCTGAGCGTGCTGCGCGCCGAGCATGCCACGCGCTACCGCCATTGGCTGGGCCAGGCCCTGAACAAGGAGCTGGCCGACCTGCTGCTGCGCCAGGCCAACGAGCCCGCGCTGGCCTTCTACGACACCGCCTTCAACCAGTTGATCCCCGCGATGGAGCGGGGCGACCAGGCCAGCACGACGCGCGCGCTGGCCCTGCTGAAGACGCGCTATTTTGAACACCGCGCCGTGATCGACAAGCTGATCGAGCGGGCCCGCACCGAACTGCGCGAGGACGAACTGGCGGCCAGTGCGCGTATCGCCAGCGACTCGCTGCGCCTGCTGCTCACGCTGCTCGTGTCGCTCGGCGTGGGCGTGGCCGGCGCCGCGCTGATCGCCCGCAGCATCACCGGGCCGCTCGACGAAGCGGTGGGCGTGGCGCGCCGCGTGGCCGCCGGCAAGCTCGATGGGCGCATCGCCAACGCCTACCACGACGAGCCGGGCCAGCTGCTCGACGCCCTGGCAGTGATGACGGGCAGCCTGGCCACCATGCTGGCTGCGCGCAACGCCTCGGAACTGTCGCTGCGCCAGGCCAAGGAGTTGACCGAGCGCCTGATCGACAGTGCCAACGTGATGATCGTGGGCCTGGACCGCGCTGGCGCCGTCCTCATTTTCAACGGCGCCGCCGAAGCGCTGACGGGCTACCGGCGCAGCGAAGTGCTGGGCAAGACCTGGCGCGAGCTGCCCATCGTGGCCGGCCAGGACGGCGCGCGCTGGCCGGGACCGGAGCAATGGGGCCAGGTGGCGCACAGCTTCGAGCAGGACATCGTCGACAGCGGCGGCGCCAAGCGCACCATCTCCTGGCAGCACACGGTGATGGGCGCGGAGGGCGACAAGGTGGCGCTGCTGTCCTTCGGCATTGACGTGAGCGAGCAGATCGCCGCCCAGCGCGACGCCGTGGCCGCACGCGAACAGGCCGAAGCGGCCAGCCGCAGCAAGAGCGAGTTCCTGGCCAATATGAGCCACGAGATCCGCACGCCGATGAACGCCATCATCGGCATGACCGGGCTGGCACTGCGCACCGAGCTCGATGCGCGCCAGCGCAACTACATGGAAAAAGTGGAGCACGCCGCGCACGGCCTGCTGGGCATCATCAACGACATCCTCGATTTTTCCAAGATCGAAGCGGGCCAGCTGCAGTTTGAAAAACGCCCGCTGCTGCTGCGCCACACGCTCGAACACCTGGCCACGCTGTCCGTCATCAAGGCCCAGGAAAAGGGCCTGGAGCTGCTGTTCGACGTCGCGCCCGATGTGCCGGCCGAACTGGTGGGCGACCCGCTGCGCCTGGCCCAGGTGCTGCTTAACCTCGTCAACAACGCCATCAAGTTCACCCACAAAGGCGAAGTGGTGGTGGCGGTGCGGCTCGAAGAGCGCAGCGCCAGCCAGGCCTGCCTGCGCTTCGAGGTGCGCGACACCGGCATCGGCATCGATCCGGCGCAGTCCGCGCGCCTGTTCGAAGCCTTTGCCCAGGCCGACGCCTCGACCACGCGCAACTACGGCGGCACAGGGCTTGGCCTGTCCATCTCGCGCCGCCTGGTGGAGCTGATGGAAGGGCGCCTGTGGGTAGATAGCAAGCCGGGCGAAGGCAGTGTGTTCAGCTTCACCGGGCGCTTTGACCTGCCGCCCAACGCGATGCGCGCGGTGGCGACGGTGGCCACGGTGCTGCCGATGCGCGTGCTGGTAGTGGACGACAACGCCGCCGCACGCGAGATTTTGCTCGGCATTCTCGCCTCGATGCGGCTCGACGCGCATGCCTGCGCCGACGGCGCCAGCGCCATCGCCGAACTGGAAGCGGGCGAGCGGCGCGGCGCGCCCTACAACGTGGTGTTGATGGACTGGATGATGCCCACACTGGACGGCGCCGAGACGATCCGCCGCATCCGCGCCAGCCCGCAGATATCGGCCACGCTGGCCATCATCATGGTGACGGCCTACAGCCGCGACGACCTCATTGCCAGCACCACCGACATCGAGCAGATAGGTGTGCTGGAGAAGCCGGTGACGCCATCGTCCGTGCTCGACGCGCTGGCCAGCTACGCCGGCATGCTGGGCGCGACCAGCAAGCGCCGCGTGCACGCCGGCGCCTACCACGAAGCGCTGCTGCACATCCGCGCCGCGCGCGTGCTGCTGGTGGAGGACAACGACATCAACGAAGAGCTGGCGGTCGACATCCTCGACGGCATGGGCCTGAAGGTATCGGTGGCGCACAACGGCCGCGAAGCCGTGGACATGGTGGGGACGGGCGGATATGACGTGGTGCTGATGGACTGCCAGATGCCGGTGATGGACGGGTACGAAGCGACGGGAATCCTGCGCCGCGATCCGCGCCATGCGCATATGCCGATTGTGGCGATGACGGCCAATGCCATGGCCGGCGACCGCGAGAAGTGCATCGCCGCGGGCATGAGCGACCACATTTCGAAGCCGATTGACGTGCAGACGCTGGCCACGATTCTGGCCAAGGTGCTGCCATCGCCAGAGGAGCGCGGCGTGGCGCCGCAGGCGGCCCAGGACGACAGCACCTTGCGTGCCGCCGGCATCGACCCCGACATGGGCCTGGCGCGCCAGCATGGCAGCCTGGCGCGGTATCGCGATTTGCTGGGCCAGTTCCGGGAGCGCCAGGGCGGCGCGATGGCGGCATTGAGGGAAGCGATGGAGGGCGGCGAGACGGTGCTGGCGCGGCGCTTGGCGCACAACGTTGCCGGCATGGCCGCCAACCTTGGTGCGCCCGCGCTAGCCGACGTGGCGCGCGCGGTGGAGCAGGGCATCGAAGCAGGGATGGTGGAGCCGGGGCTGATGGAAGAGATGGAAGCGAGCGTCACGGCCTTGCTCGACGCAATCGGCCAATATCTCGCGCGGTGAATGACAGCGTGGGCACATGTGCCCACCCTACGGCAATCCGATGATTCGTTGAGTGGGCACCTGTGCCCATGCGTCCCATCACATCGACGCCACGACATACCGTAGGGTGGGCACACGTGCCCACGCGGCCCCGCGCATTAAACGAAGCCGAACGCGCCGAGCATGGCGCCTGCCGCGAGCAGCCACAATAAGTGAATGCGCGTGCGCCAAATCAGCACCGCCGACACCAGGCTCACCATCCACAATGGCCACGCGCTGCCCGCGCCACTGGCCAGAATCCACCCGGTCGACAACAGCAGTGCAATCACAATCGGCGCCATCCCCTGCTTGAACGCCCGCACCACGCGCAGCTCGCGATTGCGGTGCCCCCACTGCGCCGCCACATAAGTCAATACAGTAGACGGAATCAAGATCCCCAGCATCGTCACCGCCACGCCCAGGAAAGCTGCCGCCATGCTGCCCGCGTTGAGCCCCACATTCCACCCCATGAGCGCCACAAACAGCACATTGGGCCCCGGCGCCGCCTGCGCCAGCGCGATCGAGGCATTGAACTGCGCCTGCGTGAGCCAATGGTGCTGCTCGACGAGATAGCGGTGCATATCCGAGGTGGTGGAAATGGCCCCGCCAATGGACATCAGCGAGAGCAGCAGGTAGTGGGCAAAGAGATCAAACCAATCCGCCCACGACAGCACCAGATGCAAAGGCGCGTTCATGGCCGCAACCTGCGCCAGGTGAGCACACATGCCAGCCCGCCCAGCCCAACAAGCACATAAAACAAAGGCACCCGCAGCAGCGCCACGAGCACAAAACCGGCCACCGCCAGCAGCACGCACCATAAAAGCGGCAGCGGATGCGAACGCAGCGCCCCCGCCAGTTTGAGCCCCGTGGCCCCGATCAGCCCTGCCGACACGGCAGCCATGCCGCGCAGGGCACCAGCGACGACGGCATTGTCGGCATACTGCCCATACAGCACCGCCAGCAGCAGGACGACCAGCAGCGGCACCGCCAGCATGCCCGCCAGCGCCGCCATGGCCCCGGCCAGGCCAAAATAGCGCCCGCCGATCATCATCGACAGGTTGACCACATTCGGCCCCGGCATGATCTGCGCGACCGCCCATTCCTCCAGAAACTCTTCGCGCGTGAGCCAGCGCTTGCGCTCGACCAGCTCGCGCTGCACGACGGCCAGCACGCCGCCAAAGCCCTGCAGGGCCAGCGCGGTAAAGGACAGGAAGAGGTCGGCCAGGGACGCGGGGCGGGCGGTGGGAGTGGTCATACGGCAATTATATGCCTGTCACATATTTCTCGTTTTCGATGGGCGCATGACATTGACTTTGGCTCAATATGATAGATACTCGTTGAGCGGCAGTCCCGCCATCGATCTCAGAGAGCTTGCAATGAATCAACAGAGCAATGCAGTGATAGATCTACCCTATGAACGTATGGATGTGGCGATGCGCGACGTCGTCAACCACGGTATTTCCATGCAAGAAGACGGCAACACGGTTTCCGCTATTGAATACCTCAAAGCGCGCGATGTCTCGCCCGCTGTCATCGAAAGAGTCTTGCTCAACCCACAACGCCGCCGCCATTCCGCCAATCATTGAAAACGTTGGCACAATCCCAATTCGATATAATTTTTACATCAAAAGCGGCCTTGCGGCAGGCTTTTGCATGCCTTGGTTATGCACAAAAATGGGGATTTGAAATCGCGCAAAAATTTTTTCAGGCTTTCAGCATTGACTTTGCAAGTGCTTGATTTTATTAGCCTAAATTTTTGCCTTTTGAACGGGCATTTTATTGGAGGGCGCGTCAGTATTGGCCTCCCGTCTGTCAAGAGGCCCTTATCCACAATGTTATACACAGCGATTGTGGATATCCCAAAAAGTGCTTTAGAAACGGCCACTTAGCGCGCGATTGATGCTTTGCAAACAAGTTTGCCAGCCGCCTGGACGACGCCGGGCCGCGCGTTTTTGGTGCCGGAAGGCAGGAATGTCCTTGCGCTATTCTACTGGATAAATGTACAGTTGTGGAAGTCCCAGTTTGAATGCCCGCCATGTCCGACACGCCCGTCATTGATGATCCCTATGCCAGCTTAAATAATGAGCAGCGCGCCGCTGTCGAGCACGACCTTGGCCGCACCCCGCGCGCGCTGCTGGTGGTGGCCGGTGCCGGATCCGGCAAGACCAGTACGCTGGCCCATCGCGTGGCCCGGCTGATCCAGTCCGGCGCCGACCCCCAGCGTATTTTGCTGCTGACCTTTTCGCGCCGCGCCGCGCAAGAGATGACGCGCCGCGCCGGCCACTTGCTGCACCGCGTGGCGGGCCTGCGCGGCGCCGAGCCGCCCACCAGCCTGCCCTGGGCCGGCACCTTCCACAGCATCGGCGCGCGATTGCTGCGCCAGTACGCCGCCCGCATTGGCCTGGACGATTCCTTCACCATCCACGACCGCGGCGATGCCGAAGACCTGATGGGCCTCGTGCGCCACGAGATCGGCCTGACGCAAACGGCCAAGCGCTTTCCGCTCAAGGGCACCTGCCTGTCGATCTACTCGCGTGTGGTCAATGCGCGCGAACCGCTGGACGTGGTGCTGCAAACGAGCTTCCCCTGGTGCCGCGAATGGGAAGGGGAGCTGAAGCGCCTCTTTGCCGCCTACGTCGACGCCAAGCAGGAACAGAATGTGCTGGACTACGACGACTTGCTGCTGTTCTGGGCCGAGATGGTGGCCGACCCCGAACTGGGCGAGCAGGTGGGCGGCCTGTTCGACCACGTGCTGGTGGACGAATACCAGGACACCAACCGCCTGCAGGCCGCCATCCTCACCGGCATGAAGCCGACGGGCGAGGGCGTGATGGTGGTGGGCGACGACGCCCAGTCGATCTACTCCTTCCGCGGCGCCACGGTGCGCAACATCCTCGACTTCCCGCAGCAGTTTTCCACGCCGGCCGAACTGATCACGCTCGAGCGCAACTACCGCTCCACGCAACCGATCCTCGACGCCTCCAATGCCCTCATCGCCCAGGCGCTGGAGCGCCACGCCAAGACCCTGTGGACCGACAAGGCATCAACCGCCAAGCCCCAGCTGGTACTGATCCCCGACGAAGCCGAACAGGCGCGCTGGGTCTGCAACCGCATCCTGGAACACCGCGAAGCCGGCATCAAGCTCACCGCGCAGGCCGTGCTGTTTCGCGCCGCCAGCCACAGCGCCGCGCTGGAACTGGAACTGATGCGGCGGAATATCCCCTTCGTCAAATTTGGCGGCCTCAAATTCCTCGAAGCGGCGCACATCAAAGACGTGCTGGCCGTGCTGCGCTTCGCCCAGAACCCCGCAGGCCGCATGGCCGGCTTCCGCGTGGCGCAGCTCATTCCCGGCATCGGCCCCGCCACCGCCAGCAAGCTGCTCGACGCCGTGGGCGAGAGCGCCGAACCCACGCGCGCCGTGGAAGCCTTCGCCGCGCCCGGCAAGGCCGACGGCGACTGGCAAGGCTTCGTGGCCCTGTACAAAGCCCTGCGCGAGCCCGGACTGCGCTGGCCCGCCGACATCTACCTGGTGCGACGCTGGTACCTGCCGCATTTGGAACGCATGCACGACGACGCCACCGTGCGCGCCGCCGATGTCGAGCAGCTCGCCCTGCTGGCCGGCGGCTACGCCTCGCGCGAAAGCTTCCTTGCCGAGATCACACTCGACCCGCCCGAAGCGACGAGCGACCGTTCCGGCGTGCCCCACCTGGACGAAGACTACGTGATCCTCTCGACCATCCACTCGGCCAAGGGGCAGGAATGGAAGTCCGTCCACGTGCTCAATGTGGTCGATGGCTGCATCCCCTCCGACATGGCGACGGGGACAGCCGAGGAAATCGAAGAAGAGCGGCGCTTGCTGTATGTGGCCATGACGCGCGCCAAGGAGCACCTGCACCTGGTGGTGCCGAACCGCTTCTTCATCAAGCAGCAGTCGCAGCTGGGCGACCGCCACGTGTATGCCGCCCGCACCCGCTTCATCAGCCCGGCCATGCTCAAGCACTACGAAGAATGCGTGTGGACGACGGCCGAAACCCAGCACGTCAAAGCCCCCATGCCCGACAGCGTGCGCATGCTCGTGCGCGACCGCGCCCGCAACGCATGGAAATAACCCCGTTAGCGTCGGCATCCGGTAGGGTGGGTGAGGCGGCCCGCCGCCGCTACCCACCACACCCGCAAAAAATGCAGAACCGCGCAAAGAGAGGGCATGGGAACGCGTTTTGTCCTGCCGTCTAGCAGAGTCTAGATCGCTGTGCCTAAGTCTTAAGGAGTCTAGAACCGCTGTCACGCCGGAAATCCATAGACTGGCCTGGACTCTCCAAGGAAACGTCAAGACCGAAGTATCCCTTCCTCCATCTCGCCATAGTCCCGCTTAGAGAGCTCAATGTCACGTTTAGACCGCAATCGCGCCTGCTCTTCTATCCGCTGCCTGCAATCTGCCGCACGTACCCAATGCTCTTCGCCGGGAAAGCGAA
Source organism: Pseudomonadota bacterium (assembly GCA_040390345.1). Lineage (GTDB taxonomy): Bacteria > Pseudomonadota > Gammaproteobacteria > Burkholderiales > Burkholderiaceae_D > Telluria_A. Next base: position 16,522 of record JAZJYP010000129.1, read on the forward strand.
TCCAGATAAAGCGCCACGCGTTGCGGCCGATAGCCTGACGATTGGCGAACATGGAAGGCGTCATCGAGATGCGATCGTCCGTCATGATGCGCTCGCCCACCACCTTCGCGTAGGCGGTGGAACCATGATGCGTTGAACGAAGAGATGTCCCGTCAGGCAAGAAGACACTTTTCCATTGAAAGCCGCGCATCGACCTGCCGTTTTTACTAAGCGCAAGGCGTTCCTGTTCGATGGCCAGCCAGCGCTTGACGAGTTCCGTAATAAACGCATCCGGATTGACGCCTGGCCGCGTTTCCATCAAATGCAAATCGAGTTCCAAATAGAGGGTCACGGGCAGGCGCACCCTCTCGGTAAAATTGTATTCCATGATCAATCCTTTCGTCTTTTTGAGTCTAAAAATTAGACAAACGAAAGGGATCTTGGTTCGCTCTAGACAATCGCACCAATAAATTAGACCGAGCTATTCTTTCGGCCGAATTCGCGGACAGAATTAGACAGGCGCCCCCGTATTTAAGACTCCCTTAGCGGTACATGGCGCTTTCTAGACTCTGCTAGACGGCAAGCCAAAACGCGGCACCCCATACCCCGCCCCGGAGCCCGGCAATGCTGAATTGGCCGAAGCAACAAGCAAATGACCCGGCGTATAATCGCCGCATGGTTCGTCTCCTATCGACACTCATCGCATTGGCCGCCATGCATGACGCGGGCGCCGCCTGCACCCTGCGCATCGGCTACGTGGACCAGGAACGCAGTCCCTATTACCTCGGTTCGGGTAGACGCATGGCCGACCCACCCGGCGCCAGCGTCGAACTGTTGCGCGACATTGCCGCCGCCGGCAATTGCCAGGCAAACTTCTTCCGATTTCCACAGATGCGTCTGCGCCTAGGAGTCTGCGCGGCAGAAAATTGATGTCATCCAAAGCAGCGGGGTAAACG
>JAZJYP010000130.1:0-40840 GCA_040390345.1 Pseudomonadota bacterium
TAAAGTCGATACTGCAGGCGAAGCGGGTAGCTATGGAAAACAAGAGTGTTCCCTTTCTACAGATTAAAACATTCAAGAAACGTGGCGGCCCTCAAGAAAGGAAAGTCGAGATATCTCACGCCGACCTCGACGCTTGCATCAGCTTCATAAAGTTTTGTCGGCCAACGAAAATGGAGAAGCTTGCTTCGGACCACGGCAGGCTTTTCATTTCAGAGACAACCGGAAGGGCGTTGTGTCCGAACACGATTACTCAAGAGCTAAGCCTCTTGAGACGAATCGCGGGCATCGTCGGCAAGGCTTCACCTCACCTGTTTAGGCATCGTTTCATAACGAACCTCCTGGTGAAATTTATCAGGGTGGAAAGAGCACAGCGTGAAGCTGCATGCAAAGGCAGTAGCAGGCCGCTGGATTCGGTCGCCTCCTTCATGCGAGAACTACAGAACGTCAGCGCTTTCAAGTTGAAGGTCATGCAGTACACGGGGCATTCAGACGAAGCTTCAATAAACTCCTATGTCGATTGGGCCTATGCCAAACTGGAGAATTTCGATGAGTCCGTGCGAAATGTCAACATCCTACAAATTTCCGAGCGGTTGGCGGCTAGCTTGGACGAAATTGAAGTCCAAGCTGGTGTGCTATCTTCACAAGAGATATCAAATGAATTGTTCGCCAGTTTGAAATCAACACTAGATGACCTTCGTCCGTTGTATCGAGACGAATTCGCCAAGGCTCATACTTAACTCGAACGGCTCCCTCACCCAGGGGGGCAGTACGTGGAAATCGGGGCCATCCCTAGGTCCCCATTCCAGCCGTCGCGATTTCCTAGCAACAGAATTCTAAATGGACAGTTGTCCACTATGCCAAGGCGTCGAGATGGGCATAAGTATTTGAATTCGTTGATTTTTTTTGCATGGACAATGTAGTGCCAAAAAGCGAAACGTCGAATTCATCGAGGAACAGCACGCCGCCATGGGCGAGGGAAATTTCACCGGGCCGCGCCACGGAACCGCCGCCGACCAGGGCCACGCCCGAGGCCGTGTGGTGCGGGCTGCGGAAAGGGCGCATCTTCCAGCTGCTGGCGTCGAAGCTGCCGCCGAGCGAATGGATGGCGGCCGCCTCCAGGGCTTCGGCATCGCTCATCGGCGGCAGCAGGCCGACAAAGCGCGTTGCCAGCATGGTCTTGCCGGCGCCGGGCGGGCCGACCATCAGCACGCAATGGCCGCCGGCCGCTGCCACCTCCAGCGCGAACTTGACCTCGGTCTGCCCCTTGACGTCGGCGAAGTCGGCGCAGTCGGGCGCCGTGGCGGTCTCGGGCGCCAGGTGGCGCGCCAGGGTGGCGCTGGCGTCGACGGGCGAGAAATGCGCGCACACCTGCAGCAGGGTGTCGGCCGGATAGATGTGGGCGGCGCCGGCCAGGGCCGCTTCGTCGGCGTTGGCGCGCGGCAGGATGAAGCGCCGCCGCATCGACAGGGCCATGGCAAGCGCGCCGCGCACCGGGCGCAGCACGCCCGACAGCGACAGTTCGCCGGCAAATTCATAGGCCTCGAGCGGCGCCCCCGGCAATTGCTGGTCGGCCACGAGGATGCCCAGGGCGATGGGCAAGTCGAAGCGGCCGGAATTCTTGGGCAGGTCGGCCGGGGCCAGGTTGACGGTGATGCGGCGCTGGGGAAATTCAAAGCCGGCGTTTTGCAGGGCGGCGCGCACGCGGTCTTTCGCTTCGCGCACTTCGGCGTCGGGCAGGCCGACGATGGCAAAGCCGGGCAAGCCATTGGCCAGGTGGACTTCGACGTGGACGGCGAGGGCTTGCATGCCGACCAGGGCACGGCTGTGCAGCACGGCGAGGCTCATGGGCATCCTTGTTGACGGGCGGGAGCGTCAACCGATGCTAGGCATTTTCGGGCGCGCCCGTTTGCGCGCGCCCAAAGGTGTGGCGGGTTCTTACAGGCGCGCTTCCAGTTCGGCCAGGCGCGCTTCGAGCGCTTCGAGCTTGGCGCGGGTCTTGGCCAGCACCTGGTTTTGCACATCGAATTCTTCGCGCGTGACCAGGTCGAGCTTGGAAAAGCCCTGGGTCATCATCGCCTTGACGTTCTTTTCTATGTCCTTGGCGGGCGAGCTTTCGATGGCCTGGTTGATCTTGCCTTGCAGGTCGTTGAAAAAACTGTTCATGTCCATCGAATTTCCTCGTAAAACGCACCAATTCGGTGCGTCGTGGTGTTAATGTGGTGCGTAAACGGCTGGCTTAGCCGCGCTGCACCACCATCGCTGTTGATAAAACCTACAAATTCCAGGCTGGCATGACTCCTGCTAACGAAGTCTGTGTAAGCCTCCCCAAGATTGTAAACCGCAAGCGCACTATTCGTTCAAAACCATAAGGAAACCGCCATGAAAAAGATGAATCCGCAGTTGTCTCTCGCAGCAGCACTGTTAGCCATGGCCACCCTTGCTCCGCTGGCCCAGGCCGAAGACAAGAAGCCGGACGATGAAATCAGCTTCAATGCTGCCGTCACCACCGATTACCGCTACCGCGGCATTTCGCAGACGCGCCTGAAGCCGGCCCTGCAGGGGGGCATGGATTACGTCAACAACCCGACCGGCTTCTATGCCGGCACCTGGCTGTCGACCATCAAGTGGATCAAGGACATCGGCGGCGACGGCTCGATCGAAATGGATATCTACGGCGGCAAGAAGGGCGAGATCGTCAAGGACGTCAGCTACGACGTGGGCGGCCTGTACTACCTGTACCCGTCGAACAGCCTGTCGCCGTCGGCCAACACCTTCGAGCTGTATGGACAGGTCGGCTACGGTCCGGCCTACGCCAAGTACTCGGTGTCGACGACCAACCTGTTCGGCACGGCCAATAGCAAGCACAGCGGCTACCTGGACCTGGGCGCCAACGTCGATATCGCCACCGGCTTGCAGCTGAACCTGCACTTTGGCCACCAGACCATCAAGAACAATAGCGCCTTCAGCTATTCCGACTACAAGCTCGGCGTGACCAAGGACTTTGGCGTGTGCTCGCTGGCCCTGTCCATCATCGGCACCAGCGACGCCGACTACGCGGTCAGCCCGGATGGCAAGAAGCTGGCCAAGACGGCGGCCGTGCTGTTGTTGTCCAAAACTTTCTAAACGAGGCCCAGCATGAAAATGATTACCGCCATTATCAAACCGTTCAAGCTCGACGAGGTGCGTGAAGCGCTCTCGGCGATCAACGTGCAGGGCATCACGGTGACCGAAGTGAAGGGTTTTGGCCGCCAGAAGGGCCACACGGAACTGTACCGCGGTGCCGAATACGTGGTCGACTTCCTGCCGAAAACCAAGATCGAAGCGGCCGTGGACGACGCCATCGTCGAGCAGGCCATCGAAGCGATTGAAACGGCCGCGCGCACGGGCAAGATCGGCGACGGAAAAATCTTTGTCTACAACCTGGAACAAGTCGTGCGTATCCGTACCGGCGAGACCGGCAACGAAGCACTTTAAGGGGAATACAGATGCATAAATCTCTAAAAAAATGGCTGGTAGGGGCCTCTGTCCTGTTCGCTTTTGCAAGTGCCCTGCCTGCGCTGGCCGATGAAGCCAAAGCCTCGGCTGCCACGTCGGCACCGGTGGCCTCCGCACCGGTCGCTTCGGCCGCGGCCGCCGCGCCCGCCGCTTCCGGCCCGACGGCTGCCGTCGTCACCCCCGTGCCGGCCCCGGCCGTCACGCCAACGGCTGCGCCTGCCGCAGCCGCCGCACCGGCCGCCGCGCCGGCGCCGACCCCGCAAAAGGGCGACACCGCCTGGATGATGGTCGCCACCGTGCTCGTCATTGCGATGACGATTCCCGGCCTGGCCCTGTTCTACGGCGGCCTGGTGCGCTCGAAGAACATGCTGTCGGTGCTGCTGCAGGTGTTCATGATCTTTGCGCTCATCATCGTGCTGTGGTGCGTGTATGGCTATTCGCTCGCCTTCACCGAGGGCAATGCCTTCATCGGCAAGTTCGACCGCATCATGCTGGGCGGGATCTTTGACCCGGCCAAGAGCGCCTTCGCCTATGCGGCAACCTTCAGCAAGGGCGTGGTCATTCCCGAGTTTATCTACGTCGCCTTCCAGGGCACCTTCGCGGCCATTACCTGCGGCCTGATCATCGGCGCCTTCGCCGAGCGCGCCAAGTTCGCCGCCGTGCTGGCCTTCGTGGTGCTGTGGTTCACCTTCAGCTACCTGCCGATCGCCCACATGGTCTGGTTCTGGACCGGCCCTGACGCGATCAAGGACGCCGCCACCCTCGCTTCCGAGACGGCCAAAGGCGGCTGGCTGTTCCAGAAAGGTGCGCTCGACTTCGCCGGCGGCACCGTGGTGCACATCAACGCCGCCGTGGCCGGCCTGGTGGGCGCCTTCATGATGGGCAAGCGCGTCGGCTACGGCCGCGAATCGATGGCTCCGCATTCGCTGACGATGACGATGATTGGCGCGTCGATGCTGTGGGTGGGCTGGTTCGGTTTCAACGCCGGTTCGGCCCTGGAAGCGGGCGATACTGCCGCCCTGGCCTTCGTCAACACCCTGCTGGCGACCGCTGCGGCGGCTGTCTCCTGGACCTTCGGCGAGTGGATCGCCAAAGGCAAGCCATCGATGCTCGGTGGCGCCTCCGGCGCCGTGGCCGGCCTGGTGGCGATCACCCCGGCTTGCGGCTTCGTCGGTCCGATGGGCGGCTTGGTCATCGGGTTGCTGGCTGGTATTATCTGCCTGTGGGGCGTGAATGGCCTGAAGCGCATGATCGGTGCGGATGACTCGCTCGACGTGTTCGGTGTGCACGGCGTCGGCGGTATCCTGGGCGCGCTGCTGACCGGTGTCTTCGCTGCACCACAATTGGGCGGCGTCGGCATCTTCGACTACACGACCAACAAGCTGTCCGCTGACGCGTATTCGATCAGCAGCCAGCTGATGATCCAGGGTACGGCTGTGCTGACGACCATCGTGTGGTCGGCCGTCGTCTCGGTCATCGCTTACAAGCTCGTGGACCTGGTGATCGGCCTGCGCGTACCGGAAGAAGAAGAACGGGAAGGCCTCGACATCACGAGCCACGGCGAATCGGCCTACCATTCCTGATTCATCCCCGGCCCGCGCAAGCGGGCTGCTTCAGGCGCCCCGCGGGGCGCCTTTTTGCATTTCCGGCCTTTAAATTGCCGGTTTTGCCTCGATATACGGTTTTTGCTCGAAGGACGTTTGTTTATGGTTCCGCACCTTGTCACCGCCCTGACCGGCCCCCTGCTCGATCTGGAAAAGAAGATCCTGGAGGCGACGCCCGCCATCGAACGCTGGTTCCGGCTGGAGTGGCAGGAGCATACGCCGCCGTTCTACTGCTCGGTGGACTTGCGCAATGCGGGCTACAAGCTCGCGCCGGTCGACACCAACCTGTTCCCGGGCGGTTTTAACAATCTCGCGACCGAGATGTTGCCTTTGTCCGTACAGGCAGCGATGGCGGCAATCGATAAATACTGTCCGGACGCGCGCAACCTGCTCCTGATCCCGGAAGTCCATACGCGCAATCCGCATTACCTGCAGAATGTCGCACGCCTGATGCAGATCTTCCGCCAGACGGGCCTGCACGTGCGCCTCGGGTCCCTGTCGCCCGAGATCACCCAGCCCACGCCCCTGGCGCTGCCGGATGGGAATATGCTCGTCATCGAGCCGCTGGTGAGGTCCGCCAACGGGCGCCGCGTCGGGCTGAAGGACTTCGACCCGTGCACGATTTTGCTCAATAACGACCTGTCGGCCGGGATTCCGGCTATCCTGGAAAACATCCACGAACAGTCCTTGTTGCCGCCGCTGCACGCCGGCTGGGCGCTGCGCCGCAAGAGCAACCACTTCACGGCCTACGACGAAGTGGCCAAGAAGTTCGGCAAACTGATCGATGTGGACCCGTGGATGGTCAATCCCTTCTTCGCCAAGTGCGCCGACGTCAACTTCCATGAGGACGCCGGGTCCGAGTGCCTGGCCGATAACGTCTCCATGGTGCTGGCCAAGATCAAGAAGAAGTACAAGGAATACGGCATCAAGGACCAGAAGCCCTTCGTCATCGTCAAGCCCGACGCCGGCACCTATGGCATGGGCATCATGACGGTGAAGGACGCCAATGAAGTCAAGGATTTGAGCCAGAAGCAGCGCGCCAAGCTGTCCGTCATCAAGGGCGGGGTGGAAGTGACGGACATGATCGTGCAGGAGGGCGTGCCGACCTTCGAGAGCATCAAGGACACGGTGGCCGAGCCGGTGGTGTACATGATCGACCGCTATGTGGTGGGTGGGTTCTACCGCGTGCATGCCGAGCGCGGCGTGGACCAGAACCTGAATGCGCCGGGCTCGCAGTTTGTGCCACTGGCGTTCGCGCAGCAGCATGCGGTGCCGGACTTGAAGGCCAAGCCAGGGACGGCGGCGCCGAACCGTTTTTATGTGTACGGCGTGGTCGCGCGCCTCGGTTTGCTGGCAGCGTCGCTGGAGATGGAGCGCACCGATCCGAATCCGGAAGTCTATTGAGCGATTTGGTGGGTAACGCTGCGCTCACCCACCCTACGCCTCTGCTAAAGTCTCGTGAAGTGGCGTAGGGTGGGTGAGCGCAGCGAGACCCACCACGAGCAATCGCGAAACCGGCTAAAATCAGGTATCGTCCCCAATGGTATCGCCCATGAAAATCGCCTTCCTCGCCGATCCGCTGGCCGGATTCAAGACCTACAAAGATTCGACCTTTGCGATGATGCGCGAGGCCGCCAAGCGCGGACATGCCATTTATGCCTTCGAACAGCAGGACATGGCCCTCTCGGGCGGCGCCGTGACCGCCAACGTGGCCCAGATCACCCTCACCGGCGACGCGCACGACTGGTTCCGCGCGGCGCCGCGCCATGAATCGTCGCTGGCGGCCTTCGATGCCGTCATCCAGCGCAAGGATCCGCCCTTCGACATGGAGTACGTCTACGGCACCTACCTGCTGGAACTGGCCGAAGGGCAGGGCGCGCGGGTGTTCAACAAGCCTGCCGCCATCCGCAGCCATAACGAAAAACTCTCGATCGCGCAGTTCAGCCAGTTCACCGCGCCCACCCTGGTCACCTCCAGCGAAGCGCGCCTGCGCGCCTTCCACGCCGAACATGGCGATGTGATCTTCAAGCCGCTCGACGGCATGGGCGGCGCCGGCATCTTCCGCGTCACGAAAGACGGCATGAACCTGGGCTCCGTGCTCGAGTCGCTCACCGAGCTCGAAACACGCACCATCATGGCGCAGCGCTTCATCCCGGACATCGCCAAGGGCGACAAGCGCATCCTCGTCATCAACGGCAAACCGGTGCCGTTCGCACTGGCGCGCATCCCGCAGGCGGGCGAAGTGCGCGGCAACCTGGCCGCCGGCGGCACCGGTGTGGCCCAGCCCTTGTCGCCGCGCGACCTCGACATCGCCGAAACCCTGGGCCCGATTCTGGCGGCACGTGGCCTTCTGCTGGTAGGATTGGACGTGATCGGCGATTTCCTGACCGAAGTGAATGTGACCAGCCCGACCTGCTTCCAGGAGATCAGCGACCAGACCGGATTCGACGTGGCCGCGATGTTCATCGATGCGCTTGAACAGCAGGCGGGCAAATAGACCATGGTCGGCATTCTCCTGATGACGCACGCGCCCCTCGGCCAGGCCTTTATTGCCGCCGTGGCGCACGTGTTCCGCGGCCCCACCGAGCGCTTCGAGGCGATCGATGTGACGGCCGACCAGGACCTGGCCGAAGTGAACAAGCTGGCCAGCGCGGCGATCAAGCGCCTTGACGACGGCACCGGCGTACTGGTGATTACCGATATCAAGGGCGGCACCCCGGCCAACTGCTGCAACGTACTGGCCGACGCGGGCCATGTGGAAGTCATCGCCGGCATCAGCCTGCCGATGCTGCTGCGCGCGATCACTTACCGGCGCGACACGCTCGACGTCGTGGTGGAGATGGCGCTGGCGGGCGGGCAGGGCGGCGCCGTGCGGGTCGATAACCGTATCAGGGTGGGGTAGGGTGGGCACAGGCGCCCACCATGCGAAGATAGTTCTTTATTGATTGAGACTGATAAAAATATGATTCAACAAGAACTTGAGATCATCAACAAGCTGGGATTGCACGCGCGTGCCTCCGCCAAGTTCACGCAGCTGGCGGCGAAATTCCAGAGCGACGTTTGGCTCACGCGCAATGCGCGCCGCATCAACGCCAAGTCGATCATGGGTGTGATGATGCTGGCCGCCGGCAAAGGCGCCAAGGTCACGCTCGAAGCCGATGGCGCAGACGAGAAGGATTGTGTTGAGGCGCTCACCGCGCTCATCAACGACAAGTTTGGCGAAGGCGAGTAATGCCCTTCGATTCTTACGTACCGCGCTTCCACACAGGACCACCGATGGCATCGTTTACGCTCCACGGCATTCCCGTCTCCCGCGGCATCGCCATTGGCCGTGCCCACCTGCTCACGCCCGCCGCCCTCGACGTCAAGCACTACCTGGTCGCCGAAGAACAGATCGAAGCCGAAGTGGCGCGCCTGCAGAACGCAATCGAGCAGGTCCACAAGGGCCTGCAGCGCCTGTGGACCGAGCTGCCGAAAGACGCGCCGACGGAACTGGGCGCCTTCATCGACGTGCACGTGCTGATCCTGTCGGACCCGATGATTTCGGAAGCGCCGCTCGACATCATCCGCACGCGCCACTACAACGCCGAATGGGCATTGATCACGCAGATCGATGAACTGTCGGCCCAGTTCGACGAAATCGAAGACACCTACCTGCGCGAGCGCAAGGCCGATATCCAGCAAGTGGCCGAGCGCGTGCTCAAGGTCCTGATGGGATCGGCCCACATTCCCGTGCAGGCCGTGCTGGGCGACGAATTCGCGCCGCAGATGATCGTCGTGGCGCACGATATTTCGCCGGCCGACATGCTGCAGTTCCGCGACGGTTCCTTCATCGGCTTCGTCACCGACGTGGGCGGCCAGAACTCGCACACGGCCATCGTGGCGCGCAGCCTGGATATCCCGGCCGCAGTGGGCATGTCGCAGGCTTCGCAGCTGATCGAGCAGGACGACTGGGTCATCATCGACGGCGACGCCGGCGTCGTCATCGCCAACCCGAGCGCGCTGGTGCTCGAGCAGTACCGCGCACGCCAGGTCGCCGCCATGAAGGCGCGCAAGAAGCTCCTCAAGCTCAAGAAAACCCCGGCCATCACGCGCGACGGCACCCACATCACGCTGCTGGCCAATATCGAGCTGCCCGATGACTGCCCGGGCGCGCTCGAAGCCGGTGCCGAGGGTGTGGGCCTGTTCCGCTCCGAATTCCTGTTCATGGGCCGTGCCGGCCATGCGCACAAGATCCCGAGCGAGGACGAACAGTTCGAGCAGTACAAGAAAGCCGTGATGGCCATGAAGGGCCGTCCGGTGACGATCCGCACGCTCGACATCGGCGCCGACAAGCCGCTGGACCAAACCGAACACACGGCCCTCAATCCCGCCCTGGGCTTGCGGGCGATCCGCTACTGCCTGGCCGAGCCGCAACTGTTCCTGACCCAGCTGCGCGCGATCCTGCGTGCATCGGTCTTTGGCAAGGTGCGCATCCTCATTCCGATGCTGGCGCACGCATTCGAGATCGACCAGTCCTTGTTGATGATCGAGCAGGCCAAGGGCCAACTGCGCGAACTTGGACAGAAATACGACGAGACGGTCGAAGTCGGCGCGATGATCGAGATCCCGGCCGCCGCCCTGGCGCTGCCGATGTTCGTCAAGCGCATGGACTTCCTCTCGATCGGCACCAATGACCTGATCCAGTACACGCTGGCGATCGACCGCGTCGACTACGAGGTGGCGCACCTGTACAACCCCCTGCATCCGGCCGTGCTGCAGTTGATCGCCATGACCATCGCCGCCGGCAAGAAGGCCGGTATCGACGTCGCCGTGTGCGGCGAGATGGCTGGCGACATCAAGTTCACACGCCTGTTGCTGGGCATGGGCCTGACCGAATTCTCGATGCATCCGGCGCAGCTTTTGTCGGTGAAACAGGAAATCCTCGGTGCCGACCTGTTGGCCGTGCAAGCCCAGACGCGCAGGATCATGCGCACGATGGAGCCGCATGCCATCGCGGAAGCCGTCGAACAACTCCAAGCAATATAAAAAAGAACACATGCCATCATTAGGAAACGTCGCACCGCAATCGATGCGTTTTTCGGAGCCGCTGCCGCTGCAAAGCGGCGCCGAACTGGCCGACTACACGCTCGTCTATGAAACCTACGGCACCCTCAATGCCGACAAGTCCAATGCGGTGCTGGTCTGCCACGCGCTCAACGCTTCGCACCACGTGGCCGGCACCTATGCCGACCAGCCCAAGAGTGCTGGCTGGTGGGACAATATGGTCGGTCCCGGCAAGCCGCTCGACACCGACCGCTTCTTCGTCATTGGCGTCAATAACCTCGGTTCCTGCTTCGGCTCCACCGGCCCGATGCATGTCAATCCGGCTACCGGCAAACCCTATGGCGCCGCCTTCCCCGTCGTGACGGTGGAAGATTGGGTACTGGCGCAATCGCGCCTGGCCGAGCGCCTGGGCATCGAACAATTCGCTGCGGTGATGGGCGGCTCGCTGGGCGGCATGCAGGCGCTGGCCTGGAGCATGATGTTCCCGGCGCGCCTGCGCCACTGCCTCGTCATCGCCTCGACACCCAAGCTGTCGGCGCAAAACATCGCCTTCAACGACGTGGCGCGCCAGGCCATCCTGTCCGACCCCGACTACCGCAACGGCGACTTCTACGAACACGGCGTGGTGCCGCGCAACGGTTTGCGCGTGGCGCGCATGGTCGGCCACATCACCTATTTGTCGGACGACGACATGGCCGAAAAATTCGGCCGCAAGCTGCGCAACTCGGCCGAGCCGTGCGACGGACCGCCCGACTACAAATTCGACTTCGGCGTCGACTTCGAAATCGAATCCTACCTGCGCTACCAGGGCGACAAGTTCTCCGAGTATTTTGATGCCAATACCTACCTCCTGATTACCAAGGCGCTCGACTACTTCGACCCCGCGCGTGCCTTCAATGACGATTTGACGAAGGCGCTGGAAAACACGCAGGCGCAGTTCCTGGTGGTGTCGTTTACGACCGACTGGCGCTTCTCGCCCGAGTGTTCGCGTTCGATCGTCGAAGCACTGGTGTGCAACCGCCGCAAGGTCACCTATGCCGAGATCGACGCGCCGCACGGCCACGACGCCTTTCTGCTCGAGGACAAACGCTATATGAACCTGGTGCGTGCCTATTACGAGCGCATCTGGGGAGAGACCGCATGAATTTTGAAGACCTCTCGACCCTGCGGCCCGACCTGGCCTTCATCGCCCACTGGGTGCCGAACAAATCGCACGTGCTCGACGTGGGCTGCGGCGACGGCGCCATGATGCGCTACCTGCAGACGGCGAAAGGCTGTTCCGGCTACGGCATCGAGATTGCCGACGACAAGGTCCTCGAAAGCACGCAGCGCGGCATCACCGTAATCCAGCAGGACATGGAAAAGGGCCTGGGCCTGTTTGGCGACAATTCCTTCGACACGGTGCTGTGCCTGTCCTCGTTGCAGATGATGCAGCACGTGGAAGGCCTGCTGCGCGACATCGTGCGGGTGGGCGCCGAGGCGATCGTCTCCTTCCCCAACTTCGCCTACTGGCCGCACCGCATCGCGCTCGCGCGCGGACGCATGCCGGTGTCGAAGTCGCTGCCTTACCAGTGGTTCGACACACCCAACGTGCGCTGCGCCACGATCTACGACTTCGAAGCGCTGGCCCACGACTGCGGCCTGGAAGTGCTCGAGCGCGTGGCCCTGGCTGACGGCCAGGTGGTGTCCTTCCTGCCGAACCTGCGCGGCAGCCTGGCCGTATTCAGGCTGCGCAAGAAGGCGGGCGCTTGATGGACAACGGCTGGCGCACCCTGTTCAACGGCCGCATGCTGGCCATCCTCTGCCTCGGGTTTTCCTCGGGCCTGCCGCTGTTTACGGTGCTGTACCTGATGCAGGCCTGGCTGGCCAAGTCGGGGGTGGACATCAAGGTGCTGGGCCTGTTCGCGCTGGTGCAGTTCCCGTACACCTTCAAATTCCTGTGGGCGCCTTTCATGGACCGCTACAGCCTGGGCCCGCTGGGGCGGCGCCGCGGCTGGATGGCACTGACGCAGTTGCTGCTGTTGCTCGTCATCGGCGGCATCGGTGCGCTCGACCCGCACACCGACCTGGGACTGGTGGTGCTGTGCTCGGGCGTGCTCACCTTCCTCTCGGCCAGCCAGGACATCGTCATCGACGCCTACCGGCGCGAGATCCTCTCCGACAACGAGCAAGGCCTGGGCGCGGCCGTTATCGTCAACGCCTACAAGGCAGCGGGACTCATTCCCAGCGCGCTGGGCCTCTACCTGGCCGACAAGATGCCGTGGGCCGACGTGTTCTGGATCGTCGGCGCCTTCATGCTGCCTGGCCTCGTGTGCACGCTGCTGATCCGCGAACCGGACGTCTACGGCAAGCCGCCCAAGAATATGCAGGAAGCGATCATCCTGCCGTTCAAGGAATTCCTGCTGCGCGACGGCTGGCACTCCGCGCTGACCATCATCGCCTTCATGCTGCTGTATAAAATCGGCGACAGCATGGCCACCGCCCTGGCCACCAAGTTCTACCTCGATATCGGTTTTACGACCACGCAGATCGGCCTGGCGGCCAATGCCACCGGCCTGTGGGCCAGCCTGGCCGGCGGCGTGGTGGGCGGCGTCTGGATGGTCAAGATCGGCATCAACCGCGCGCTGTGGGTGTTTGGCGCGCTGCAGGCAGTGGCCATTCTCGGCTTTGCCTGGCTGGCCATGGTGGGCCCCAACACGGCCTTGCTGGCCGGCGTGATCGGCTTCGAGTCGTTCGCCAGCCTGGGCCTGGGCGCGGCCGCGCTGGTGGCGTTTTTGTCGCGCTCGACCGACCCGCGCTACACTGCCACCCAGTACGCGCTGTTTTCCAGCCTGGTCGCCGTACCGCGCACCTTCATCAATTCCTCGGTCGGCTATATTGTCGCCGAGACGGGCTGGGTCATGTTCTTTATCGTGTGCTTCGTCCTGGCGTTTCCCGCGATGATGATGCTCCCGAAGATCGCACCATGGAACGCCAAATCATGAAACGCCTTGCCCTGATCCTGTCGCTGTGCGCCTGCTTCGGCGCCGCCGCCCAGCCCATCGTGCAGGACGGGATCGAGATCAAGCCCCTGTCGAAGCTGCGCGTGATCGTCCCGGAAGCGCAGATGGAGCAGCAGTCGGCCCAGCAATACATGAGCCTGCTCCAGAGTGCCCAGCAAAAGGGCGCGCTGGTGCCGGACAGCCACCCGCAAGTCCAGCGCCTGCGCGCCATCGCCAAGCGCATGATCCCGTTTGCGGCGCGCTGGAACCCGGCGGCGGCCAACTGGCGCTGGCAGGTCAACCTGCTCGCTTCGAGCCAGGTGAACGCTTTCTGCATGCCGGGCGGGCGCATCGCCTTCTTCAGCGGCATCCTCACTTCGCTCAAGATGACGGACGACGAGATCGCCGCCGTGATGGGCCACGAGATCGCCCACGCGCTGCGCGAGCACGGCCGCGAGCGCGCCGCCAAGGCCAACGTGACCGAGCTTGGTGCGCGCCTCGGCGGCGCCGCGCTGTCGGCCTGGCTGGGCATCGACCCGCGCATCACCGGCACGGCCACCAATGCGGCCGGCCAGCTGCTGGTGCTGAAGTTCTCGCGCGACGAGGAACGCGAAGCGGACCTGATCGGCCTGGACCTGGCCTCGCGCGCCGGCTTCGACCCGCGTGCCGGCGTGGTGCTGTGGCAGAAGATGGGCGCGCTGAACCAGAAGAAGCCGCCCGAGCTGCTCTCGACCCACCCCGGCGGGCCGGAGCGCATCGACCAGATCAATGCCCACATGAAGGTGCTGCTGCCGCTGTATGCGCGCAGCAAGGGCACCACCGTGGAACAACTGCCGGCGTACCGCGGCTAGCGATGGGCTGGCAGGCCGACGCCAACGCCCACGTCCCGTTGCCGATCCGCGACGGCGTGGCGCCGAGCTACTTGTGGCTGCCCGATGGCAGCTGGCCCAACCTGATCGCCTTCCTGGTCGAGCGTTTTCCGGCCGTCGACGCGCAGCAATGGCGCGCGCGCCTCGCGCGCGGTGAGGTGGTGGACCAGGATGGCACCGCGCTCACGCCCGACAGCACGCTGCGGCGCCAGATGCGCATCTGGTACTACCGCGAGCTCGACGCCGAAACCCCGATTCCGTTCGAAGAAGCGGTGCTGTTTCGCGACGCGCACTTGCTGGTGGTGGACAAGCCGCATTTCCTGCCGATGATTCCCACCGGGCGTTTTTTGCACGAGACCTTGCTGGTGCGCCTGAAGAAGAAATATGATCTGCCCCAGCTCACGCCGATCCACCGCCTCGACCGCGAGACGGCGGGCGTGGTGATCTTTTCACACAATGAAGCGAGCCGCGGCGCCTACCAGTCGATGTTCCAGAAACGCAGTATCGAGAAGGTCTATGAGGCGCTGGCGCCGGCCATGGCCGGGCGCAGCTTCCCCTTGGTCCATCGCAGCCGCATGGAAGAGGGCACGCCTTTCTTCCGCATGCAGGAAGTCGACGGGGTGCCCAATTCCGAAACGATTGTCGACGTGATCGCGGCGCGCGGCGACGCTGTGCTGTATCGCCTGAGTCCACATACGGGACGCAAGCACCAATTGCGCGTGCACATGGCAGCCTTGGGCGCGCCCATCCTCAACGACGCTTTTTATCCGGTCGCGCTGCCTTGCAAGGGCGACGACTTTGCCCACCCGCTGCAGCTGCTGGCGCGCTCGATCGCCTTCACCGATCCGCTCACGGGCGCGCCGCGCCATTTTGAAAGCCTGCGCCAGCTCGCCCTGTGATCAAGGCCCACCGGTGACGTGGAAGGTCGTGCTGCCAACAAGGTCCACGGTGGTCGGATTGCCCGCCTCGTCCGCAATGCCGCCGGCCTCGATGGTGACCGAGTATTCGTGGTTATTGTTTCCAACATTGGAATCGATACTGAACGTGATCGACGTCCCTTCGACGCCCACATCGGTGTCGAAATGCAGGAGCAGCACCGTCGCCGGGACGGTGACGTCCTTGATGACGATATCATGTCCTCCGGGTTTGTAGGCGGCCTCGTTGACGAAGAGGGTTACAACGCCCTGCCAGCCGTAGCTATTGCTGCTAAGGGTAAACGATGCCGGTGGCGTGTGGTCGATCACAATCTCGAGCGGATCGGACAGACCACTGACGCCCGTAGTTGAATTCGCCTGTGCATAGAGCGTATGAGAACCTGCGGACAGTGAGTTCGTATCGAGATGCCAGATGCCGCTGATATCGGCCGTGGTCGTACCCAGGATGCTCGTCTGGTCGGTGTCGTACACCGTGATGTCAACGTTCGGCTGGGCCGTGCCGTCAATCTGCGGCGTGTCGTCCGTCGTGATGCCATCGCTGTCGACGGAGCCTGTGTCGCTGTTGACATTGACTTGCAGGTTGGACGGCGCCGCCGGTGGCGTGATGTTGGTCGCGTAGTTGTCCGAGCTGCCGCTGCCGCTGCCAGCATTGCCGGCAATGTCCAGCACGGTGGTGGCGTCGACGGTCATCGTGTTGGTCGTGTCGGGGCCGCCGTTGTCGGGAGTGAAGGTGCCGACCCAGGTGGTGCCGCCGTCACTGGTGTTGAACGGTCCGAGCGAGCCGGCGTCCACATGCGAAAAACTGGCGGCGGAAAACGCCTGGATCGGTTCGGAGAAGATGACGGTCACGTCGCAGGTCTGGCCGGCGGGCATGGACGTGTTGTTCAGCGAAACCGAGTCGACCTGTGGTGCCGTTACGTCGATGGTGATGTTCTGCGTCGGTGAAACGATGCTGTGGTGCTCGAAGGTATCGACGGCTTTGACCGTGATCTCGTGCCCGCCCTCGCTCAATGGGTCGGCGGTGACGGTGTAGTTGCCGTCATTGTTCGACGTGCCCCTGCCCCACAGCGTGCCGCCGTCATACACTTCGATCGCCACATTCGCGTCCGCCCTGCCGGTGAAGGTCGGCGTGGTGTCATTGGTGAGGTTGTCCGAATCGCTGGCGCCGCTGTCGCTGGCACTGTCGAGGTCCGGCGCGTCCGAAGGCGAGACCGGGATGGGCGTGACCGTGCCCTGTATTTGCAAGGATGGATTGCCGGCCTGGTCCACCGCGCCACCGGCGTCCAGCGTGACGGTATAGGTTTGCCCCAACAGCAGCACGCCGTCGGTGTCGAACAAGAGATCGCCATCGAAATTGAGCCCGCCCACCGCATATTGATGAACGTCGCCCGCGCCATCGTCGAAACGCAGGAGGCCGGCGCCGGCGTGGGCGTCGCCGCCGAGGTGGAACACCAGGATGCTGTTGAAATCAAAGGTCTCCGGCAGCGGCCGTGCAATTTCAATTGCCGGTCCGGTCGTATCGATGGTGACCGAGAGGGCGTCCTGGGATGGGGCGCTGTGGGCTCCCACACCCGACACCGCCTTGGCGCTGACGCCAAAGGTGCCCTCGATCAACGGCGTCACCAGTGTCACGGTCCAGTTGCCGCCACCATTGTCGACCGTGGTCGCGCCGGACTGGTAAACGTCATCGACGTAAATCGCCGGGGTGGCGCCATTGGCGACGGCGCCGACCGTAAAGGATGGGGTCGTGACATTCGTGAGATTATCGAAATTGTCGACGCCCGAGTCGCTGGCCGCCATCAAGACGGGCGCGTTTGGCGCCGGCGGCGCCACGGCATTGGTCGCATAGTTGCCGGAGGTGGCCGTGCCGCTGCCGACATTGCCGGCGTAGTCGCGCAGCTGGCTCGCGTCGATCGTCATCGTGTTGACATTGTCTTCGCTGCCGCTGTCGGGCGTAAAGGTGGCCAGCCACGTCGTGCCGTCATCGGTCGTGGTGAAGCTGCCGAGCGAACCGCCGTCGACGTGGGTGAAGGCAGAAGCGTTCAGCGCCACAATCGGCTCCGAGAACGTGACATACACGTCGCTGGTCTCGTCGGGCAGCATGGCCGGGTTGATCACAGTGAACGACGTGAGCTGTGGCGCCGCTGTGTCGATGGTGACCAGCAGCGCCGTCGACGGCGCGCTGTGGTGGCTCTGGCCGTCGACGTCCTTGGCCGTGATCAGGTGCTCGCCGTCATCAAGGCCCGTCGTGAGCGGGATGCTCCAATGGCCGAATTCATCGACGACGCCCGTCGCGATGGGGCTGGCGCCGCCGTTGTCATACAGGGCGACCGCGGTGTTCGCTTCAGCCGTGCCTTCGAAGGTGGGCTTGTCTTTGCTGGTGAGGTTGTCATGCATATCGTCGCCCAGGTCATCGCGGTCCGGCATGTCCGGCGTCGTTGGCGCAACCGGCAAGGCCATGACGGTGGCCTGGACCTGGCCCGCCTGGTTGCCGGCGAGATCGACGAGCGCACCGGCACTGAAGGTGATCGTGTAGCTGTGGCCGCTGATCAAGGTGGATGTGTTGAAGTCGAAACTGTCATTGCCCATCGATAGCGTCGTGACGTCGAAGGAGCGTTGATCGCCCTGGCTGTCGTCGATGATCAGGGTGCCGCCGTCATTGCCGTACACGTCTTCCGAGAAGGTGAAGGTCGCTGGCGTGCCGCGCTCAAAGGTCGCCTGCGGGGCCGACGTGAGCGTCGGTGCGGTGGTGTCGATGGTGACCGTCAGGCCGCCAGACGGGCCCGACAGGTTGCCGTTGACGTCGGCCGTGTTGGCGGTATAGAGGTGTGAGCCTTCAGCGATCGCGGTCGAGGTGATGGACCAAATGCCTTCCAGGTCGGCAGTACCTGTTCCGACGGCATTGACACCGCCATCGACGAACAGCTTCACGGTCGCGCCGGCGGCGGCATGGCCGCGGATGGTCGGCGTCGTATCGTTGGTGAGGTGGTCTTCGGGATAGCCGCTATTGCTTTCACTCGATATATTCAGCGAGCTCGGCGACAGCAATGGATTGGTGTTGAAGGTAATCACCTTGCCCGGCGCCGCATTGCCGGCCACATCGGTGATGCCGCCGGCATTGAGTGTGAACTGGTAATCCTTGCCGGAGACGAGGTCGGTGGCCGGGTTGAAGGTGACGGTGTTGCCGCTGACGACGACCTGGCTGTCCGACAAGGCTACATGGATGAGGTTGGTGTCGGTGGTGTTGTTCACGTCGATCAGGACGGCACCGTTGCCCAGGACGACAGGCTCATTATACGTGTAGACAATATCGTTCGTGGTCGGGAAGCTGACGCCCGAATTCGGGGGCGCCGTCGTCGGCGCCCCCGGCGCGCTCGTGTCGATGACCAGGGTGTGGCTGACGCTCGCGCTGTTCAGGTTGTTCGCGCTATTGTGCACGCGCACATCGAGCGTATGCGGGTCGTTCGTCAGGCCGGTCACGGCGAGCGTGTAATGGCCCGCGACGTCGACGGTGGCCGTTTGCGGCGTGCCGTCGATCAGCACCTGGATGCTTTCGTTCGCTCCCAGCGTGCCGATGAAATTGCCGGAGATGGTCTGGCTGGTGACGTTGGTGATGTAGTCGCTGGCGCTGCTGCCGCTGTCGTCCGAGATGAGGGCCGTGCTGATGATGGCCGTCGGGGCTTGGGTGTTGACGGCGTAATTGGGTGAATCGACATCGCCCGTGCCGTGATTGCCGGCCGGGTCCTGCACGCTGCTCATGTCGACGTCGACGACGTTGTTGGCGTCGGTGGTGTTGGGTGCCGGGGTCAGCGTCGCCTGCCAGGTGATGCTGTTAATCTGCGTAAACGCGGACAGCGTGGCGGAGTCGGTGAAACGGATGTTGGTGCCGTCGAAACTGGCCAGCGGTTCGGAAAAGTTGAAGGTGACGGTGCCGGTCTCGCTGGTGGCGAGATCGTTGTCCGACAGGACGATCGAGTTCAGCGTCGGCCCGGCTGGGTCGATGGTAAGGTGGTAGGCGCCCGACAGGACGCTGGTGTGGCCGGCTGCGTCGGTCGCCGTGGCCTGGAACACGCGCGAGCCCGCCCCCAGGGTCGATGCCGTCACGCCCCAGCTGCCATCGATCAGGGCCGTCGTCGAGCCCACCATGGTCGAGCCGGACGTGGTGTCGTAGAGGTCGATGTGGGCGAAGGCCTCGGTGGTGCCGTGGAAGGACGGCGTGGTGTCGTTGGTGAGCTGGTCGCTATTGGAGCTGCCGCTATCGCTGGCCGCGTCCAGCACCACGGTGGGCGCATCGGGCGTGACCGTGTCGGGCGTGCGGAAGCTGAAGGTCAGCGCCGCGCTCACATTGCCGGCCACATCCATCACGTCGCCGGCGGCCAGGGCCAGCTGGTAGAGCGAATCAGTCGCCAGGCTGGCTGAGGGCGTCAGCACCAGGTCGTTGCCGGAGATGGACACCTGGGCATCGCTGAGCGCGATATTGACCGATGAGGACTGGGTCACGTTGCTCAGGGTCAGGTGGTCGGTCGGCAGCTTGATGGCGACCGGCTCGCTGAAGTGGTAGGTCGGCGCCACGTTGACCGCGACTTCGCTCGACAGATTGGCCGGCGCGGTGCTCGAGACAATCGGCGCGACCGTGTCGATCACCAGGGTGTGGCTGACCGCCGTCGTGTTTTGGTTGCTCACGCTATTGTGCACGCGCACGTCGAGCGTATGCGAGGCGTTGCTCAACCCGGTGACGGCAAGCGAGTAATGGCCGGCGCTGAAGCTGGCGTCCTGCGGCACGCCATCGATCAGCACCTCGATGGTCTCGTTGGCGCCCGGCGTGCCTGTGTATGCGCCCGATATGGTCTGGCTGGTAATGTTGGTGATGTAGTCGCTGGCGCTGCTGCCGGCGTCGTCCGAAATGAGGGCCGTGCTGATGACGGCCGTCGGGGCGAGCGTGTTGACGGCGTAGTTGGGGGAATCGACGTTGCCCGTGCCGTGATTGCCGGCCGGGTCCTGCACGCCGCTCATGTCCACAGTAAAGAGATTGCTTGCATCGAAAGTCGCTGCCGCCGGGGTCAAGGTCGCTTGCCAGGTGATGCTATTGATCAGCGTGAAATTGGCCAGCGTGCCCGAGTTGGTCACGCTGATATTGGTCCCATCGAAGCTGGCCAGCGGTTCGGAGAAGGTGAAGGTGACGGTGCTCGTGTCGCTGTTGACGAGGTCATTGTCCGACAGCGCGATCGCGTTCAGGGTCGGCCCGGCCGGGTCGATGGTGACGTGGTAGGCGCTCGACAAGGCGCTGGTGTGGCTGGTCGCGTCCGTGGCCGTGGCCTGGAACACGCGCGAGCCCGCTGCGAGGCTCGACGCCGTCAGGCTCCAGCTGCCGTCGGACAGGGCCGTCGCCGAGCCCACCAGGGTCGCACCGGACGTGGTGTCGTACAGGTCGATGTGCGAGAACGGTTCGGCGCTGCCGTGGAACGATGGCGTGGTGTCGCTGGTCAGGCGGTCGCTATTGGAGGTGCCGGTATCGCTGGCGGCGTCGAGCACCACGCTCGGCGCGGCGGGCGCACTGAGGTCCGGTGTCGTGAAGTGCACACTGGCGCCTGGCGCCGGATTGCCCGCCACATCGCCCAGGTCGCCCGCCGCCAGCGTGACGGTATAGCCGCTGTCACTGGCGAAATCGCTGTTCGGATTGTAGGTCAGCGTATTGCCCGACACGGTGACCTGGGAGTCGCTCAGCGCCACCTGGAAGGGCGAGCCGACATCCGGCGTGACGGTCAGGGAGCCCGACTGGTTCACGATCGCCAGGCTTGCGTCGAAGGTGAAGACGATATTGCCCGACACGTCGACATCGCTGGCGCCACTGCCTGGCGTTGTCGTGCTCAGTGTGGGCGCCGTCGTGTCGATGGTCAGCGCCTGGCTCACGACGGTGCTATGGTTGTCCGCGCTGTTGACGACATAGGCGGACAGCGCGCTGCTGCCGAGCGTGCCGGCGGCATAGCTCCAGCTGTGCAGTTCGATGTCGACGCTCGCCTCGTGCTGCGTGCCGTCAATGGTGACGATGATTTTCTCACCCAGCCCCAATGTGCCCGCGTAGCTGCCGGAGATGAGCTGGTTGGCCGTGCTGGTGATGAAATCGCTGTTGCTCACGCCGGTGTCGAGCACCTGGATTGATGTCACGGCCGCCACGGGCAAGATGGTGTCGACGATGTAGTTGGGGCTCGCCACGGTGCCGGTGCCGGCGTTGCCCGCCTTGTCATGCACGCCGCTGCCATCGAGGAAGACGGTATTGCTGTTGTCCTCGATGCCGGGGCTGGGGGTGAAGGTGCTGGTCCAGGTAGTGCCGCCGTCGCCCGTCGAGAAGCCCGACAGGATCCCTTGGTCGATCGAGAAATTGCTGCTGCTCAGCGAGCTGATCTGCTCGGAAAAGGTGATCGTCACCAGCGTGGTCTGGCCCGCGTGCAGGTGGGTGTTGGCTATGCTGATCGACAGCGGCGTCGGTGGCGTCAGGTCGGTCGTCGTCGCGTTGAAACTGAACTTGGTGGTGTCGGCCAGGCCGCCATAGGGCAGGTTGTCGGTGTCGACGATCACACCCGGTGCCATCAGGACGCTGTAATGGCGGCCCGTCAGCAGCGGCACGTCCAGCACCAGCGAGACGACGTCGCCGTTGTAGTGCACCTGGGAAGTGCTTGCGCCGATGGTGCGCGTGTCGGTGGCGCCGACGATGCGCATTTCCAGCTGGCCCGCGCTGTTGACGACGCTTTGGCTGGCGCCATCGGTGAGGATGATATTGCCGGCGCCGGCTTGGACGATCTCGCTGAAGGTCAGTGCGATATTGCCGACGAAGCCGTTGGCGGCATTGAGCGGGAAGGTGCCCAGCAGCGTCGGCGCGTGCGCCGGATCATTGGTAGCGCCGGATTGGCCGGCGCCACTGGCCACGCCGGGCAGGGCCACACCGGTGTAGGACGCGCCCTGGTACAGGCTGCCGATCAGGGCGAGCGGGTCGTGCAGGGCCAGTGCGCCCTCGACCTGGGTCTGGGTGGGCGATTGTCCGGTGATGCCCTGGTAGGTGGCGATGATCTTGTAGGCGGCGCTGTTGTGGTCGATCACGTCGGCCGACTGCGACATGCCCTGCAGCACCGCGGCGCGCGTACTGCCGTGGGCCAACTGGTCGAGCCACTGGGCGCGCGCGGCGGCGTCGGGCAGGTGGCCCAGGGCGCCGACATAGAGCAGGTCGATGAAGCCGGCGTCACTGTTGCCCGCGTAGCGCTGCTGGTATTCGGCCGAGGCGGTGAAGGCCGCGCTGATGGTGGCGAGCGACATGCCGCTCTGGGACTGGTGCAGCCAGAAGGCCAGGCCGCCCGAATCGGGGATGCGCCCGAATGCGGTGTAGTACAGGCTCGAGACATTTTGCACGCGGCTGGAAAACTCGCCACTGTCGAGAAAAATGCTGGTCAGTTTGATGGCATCGACGGCTGACTGTTCAAGGGCATGCACCCAGAATGCGCGTCCGGCGGGATCGGCGTCACGGCCGAAAAATTGGGTGTAGAGTTGGTCGACGAAGCGGGTGTTATCCATGTTATCGTTTTTCTCCGCAATGCGGGCAGGATTAGCCAGCGGGGGGCGCGCCCGCAGGCGCCAATGCTACCAGCATTTCTGTTTGATTTAGCAAAATGGAAACCCCGACATTTTGCCGATCAGAATGGCGAGGTCATGGATGGTGCCGGCCCGCCAGGCGGCATGCTGCAATGTCGAAGGCGTGCGCGTGGCGGATATTTGATCAGCCGCCGCCGATGACAATGAAGGTGCTGCTGCCGACGATGGTGGCGCTCGTCACGTTGCCTGCGGAATCTTCAATGGCGCCAAGGTCGATCGACACCGAATAAGGACCGCCGGTCAGGCTGCCGCCGGGCAGCGCGATACTGATGGTGTTGCTCGCGTAAGTGACGGTGCCGGCGTTGGCAAGCACGGAGTCGACCGGCGTGGCACCGGACTTGAACACAATACTTCCGCTGCCGGTGGGGTGGACGTCTTCGGCAAAAGTGAGCACAAGCGTCGCCAAATAGTTGACCGAGGCTGGGACGCTAAAGGTCGTCGGTGCGCTATTGTCGATCGTCACATTCAGTTGCCCCGATGAGGCGCTGACGTGGGAGAAAGTGTCGACTGCCTGAACCGTCATCACATGCAAGCCGGTGCCCAGCGCGGAGGACGTGACCGTGTAGTTGCCGTCGGTGTTGGACGACCCCGTCCCGACCTGGATGCCGTTGTCGAACAGGTACACCGAAATACTCGGCTCGATCATGCCGGTGAAGGTGGGTGTGGTGTCGCTGGTGAGATCGTCGACATTGCTGGTGCCGCTATCGCTGGCGCTGTCGAGGTCCGGCGCGCTCGAGGGCGTGGCCGGGATTGGCGTGACCGAGCCCAGGATCTGGCCGGACAGGTTGCCGGCCGAGTCTTTCAGGCCACCGGCATCGAGCGTGACGCTGTAGGTGTGCCCCAGCAGCAAGTCCAGCGTGCTGAAGTAGATATTGCCGTCAAAATCGAGATTGGCCACGGGATACTGGTGGATGTCGCCATTGCCGTCGTTAAAGGTCAGGTTGCCGGTGCCGGGACCAACGTTTTCGCCGAAATCGAAGACCAGGGTGCTCTGGAAGGCAAAGGTGGCCGGCAAGGGTGTCGACAGCGCCGGCCCGGTCGTATCGATCGTGATATGGAATTCGCCGCCCGATGGGTCGCTGTGCACACCGACGCTCGATACCGCCTTGGCGGTGATGTAATAACCGCCGTCGCCCAGCGGTGTGGCCAGGGTCACGCTCCAGTTGCCGCCGCCATTGTCCTGGGTGACGGCATCGGACTGGTAATTGCCCTCGACGTAGATCGCCGGCGTGGCGCCAGCGGCCACGCCGCTGACCGTAAATGTTGGCGTCGTGTCGTTGGTCCGGTTGTCGTAATCGTAATCACCCGAATCACTTGCCGCGTCCAGGTCCGGCGTATTTGGCGCGGCCGGTGTCACGACATTGGTGGCGTAGTTGTCGGATGTGAAGCTGCCGGTGCCGGCATTGCCCGCCTTGTCGACGACCTGGCTCAAGTCGATCGCCATCGTGTTGACGTCATCCTCGCCGCCTGCCGTCGGCGTGAACGTGCCGAACCAGGTGATGTTGTCGGTGCTGCCGAAGCTGCCCAGCGTGCCGCCGTCGATATGGCTGAACGCCGCGGCGGTAAATGCGGTAATCGGTTCCGAGAAGATGACGGTCACATCACTGGTCTGGCCGGCCGGCATGGGCGAGATGCTCAGCGAGATCGACTCCACCACGGGTGCCGTCGTGTCGACGGTGACCGACAGCGCGGACGACGGGGCGCTGTGCACGCTGGACGTGTTTTCGACATCCTTGGCCGTGATCAGGTGCACGCCATCAGTGAGGCCTGTGGTGAGCTTGATGCTCCAGTTGCCGCTGCCGTCGACGCTGCCGATGACGATCGGGCTGCCGCCGCCGTTGTCATACAGGGCGATCGAAGTATTCGCTTCTGCCGTGCCCTGGAAGGTGGGCTTGTTTTCTTTGGTCAGGTTGTCTTGCGAATCGGAGCCGGTATCGTCAAAGTCGGACATGTCCGGCGTCGACGGCGCGATCGGCAGCGCCTTGACCGTTGCCTGGACCTGGGCGGCGAGATTGCCGGCGCTGTCTTGCAGGGCACCGGCGCCGAAGGTGATCGTATAGGTGTGGCCGCTGATCAGGGTGGAAGTCGCGAAATTGAAGCTGCTGGCACCAGTCAAACCGAGCGTCGTCACGTCGAAGGAACGCAAGTCGCCCTGGCCGTCGTTGATGACCAGGTTGCCGGTGTTGGCGAAGATACCTTCCGAGAAGGTGAAGGTGGCCGGGGTGCCGCGGTCGAAGGTCGCCGGCGGGGCCGAGGACAGGGTCGGCGCGGTGGTGTCGATGGTGACGGCCAGGCTCGAAGGCGAGAAGCCGCTGAAGTTGTTGGCGCTGTCGAAGGCTTTCACGCGCAGCGTATGGCTGCCCTGTGCGAGCGCGCTGCTGGTGATGCTCCAGTTTCCGCTCAGGTCGCTGGTGGCCGTGCCGAGCTGGGTGGTGCCGTCCGTATCGTAGAGCGCCACCCCGGTAAATGGCTGCACGCCCGTGCCGGTATAGGTGGGCGTGTCGTCATTGGTGAGCCGGTCGCTGTTGACGCGGGTGTCGCTCGAGGTGGCGAGCAGTGGCGCCCCGCTCGGATCGCTTGGCGGTATGGTATCCGTGCTGGAAAAACTGAAGGTCAGCGCCGGCGTCAGGTTGCCGGCCGCGTCCATCAGGCTGCCCGCCGGCAGGGCCAGCTGATACAGGGTATCGGTATTGAGGTTGCTGCTCGGATTGAGGGTCAGGGTGTTGCCCGACACCGTCACCTGGCCGTTGTTGAGGGCGATCTGGGACGGCGAGGACAGCGTGACATTGGTCAGCGTCAGCACGTCCGTCGGGACGCGGATGAAGACCGGCTCGCTGAAGGTGTAGACCAGGTTGTTCGCCACCGGCACATTGGACGTATTGTTCAGCGGCGTGGTGCTGGAAATGAGCGGTGCCGTCGCGTCGATCGTGATATTGATGGACGAGGTGCCGCTGGAATAGTTTTCATTGCTCAGTACCTGGGCCGAAATCCCATGGCTGCCGTTGCCCAGGCCCGTGGCCACAAAGAAGTAGTGGTTCGGACTGTCTACCGTCGCGGTGTGGGGTGTGCTGTCGACAAACACTTGCACGATATCGCCCACGGCCAGGGTGCCGGTGAAGGTGCCGGAAATCGTTTGCGTGGTGACATTGGTGAGCCCGTCGCTGGCGCTGGTGCCGGCGTCGTCGGAAATGGCCACGCTCGACACGACCGCCGCCGGGATCTTGGTATCGACGGCATAATTGGGCGAATTCGGGAAGCCGCTGCCGCCATTGCCGGCCGTATCGAGCACGGTGGCCATGTCGAGCTGCAGGATATTGGTCGCGTCGTCGATGCTGGCGCCCGGCGTGAGGGTGGCGTGCCAGACGATGTTGTCGGCGCTGGTGAAGCCCGACAGGGTGGCCGAATCGATGATTTCGAAATTGCTGGCGCTAAAGTTCGGTACGGCTTCCGAGAAGGTGACGGTGACGTTGCTGGTCTGGCCAGTTTCCACCAGGTTGTCCGACAGCGTGATCGCATTGAGGCTCGGGCCGGTGGTATCAATGGTTATGCTCAGGCTGGCCGATGCCGGGCTCGTATTGCTGTGCGCATCGGTGGCCTTGGCCGACAAGAGGTGCGCGCCGGCGCCGAGGACGGCGCTGGTGACGTTCCAGAACCCTTCGCTGTCGGCGCTGCTCTGGCCAATATGGGTGGCACCGTCGTACAGGTCGATCGTGGCATTTGCTTCGGCACTGCCGGAAATGGTCGGCGTGGTGTCGTTGGTGAGATTGTCGTTATTGCTGTTGCCCGTGTCGCTGGACCCGACCAGGTCCAGGCTGGACGGCGCGGCCGGCGCGGCCGTGTCCGACGTGAGGAAACCGAGGCGCGTCACATCGGGCAGGCCGGCATAGGGCAGGTTGTCGGTGTCGACGATATAGCCGGCATCGATCTGGATGCCGTAATGGGCGGCCGAGGCTGTCAGCGGCGTGCTCAGCGTGATGATGACGCTCTGCCCATTGAATACCACCTGGCTGTCGCCCACGTCCAGGATACGGGTGTCGGTGGCGCCGACGACGCGGGTCGAGACGTTGCCGCTGGTGTGGTCAATGCTTGTCTGCGAGGCGCCGTCGGTGATGACGATATGGCCGCCGCTGCCGGCCTGCACGTCTTCGCTGAAATTGAGCGTGATGACGTTGCCGCTGATGGTGGCACCGTCGCTCGGTACCGTCCCTGCCAGCGAGGGCGGGTGGTCGGGATCGCTGGCGCCGCCCGCATGGCCGCTACCGCTGAGCATGCCGGGCAGGGCCACGCCGCTGTAGCCGGCACTCTGGTACAGGCTGCCAATCAGGGCCAGGGCGTCGTGCTGGGCCAGTGCGCCCTCGACCTGGGTCTGGGTGGGCGAATGGCCGGTGATGCCCTGGTAGGCGGCGATGATTTTGTAAGCCGGGCCGTTATGGTCGATCACGTCGGCCGATTGCGCTATGCCTTGCAGCACGGCGGCGCGGGTGCTGCCGTGCGCCAGCAGGTCAAGCCAGTGGGCACGTGCACTCGCGTCGGGCAACTGGCCCAGGGCGCCGACATAGAGCAGGTCGATGAAGCCGGCGTCACTGTTGCCGGCCAGGCGCTGCTGGTATTCGGCCGAGCCGGTGAAGGCGGCGCTGATGGTGTCGAGGGCCATGCCGGTCTGGGCCTGGTGCAGCCAGAAAGCCAGGCCGCCCGAATCGGGAATGCGGCCGAAGGCGGTGTAATACAGGCTGGAGACGTTCTGGACCAGGCCGGAAAATTCGCCGCTGTCGAGGAAGATGCTGGTCAGCTTGACGGGGTCCACGGCGGCCGCCTCGAGGGCGTGGACCCAGAAGGCGCGTCCGGCGGGATCGGCCGTGCGGCCGAAAAAGCGGGTGTAGAGCTGGTCGACAAAGCTGGTGGTGTCCATATTATCTTTCTTCTCCGCAATGCGGGCAAGAACGGCCAGCGCGGGTCGGGCCCGCGCTGTTCTATGCTACCAGCATTTCCACACGATCTTGAGGGATGGAAATGATAATTTTTTGTCGCCGGGCCAGACCGTGGTTTTAGCGGATAACGACGCTAAAGAGATTGCTGCCCACGAGGTCAATGGTGGTCAAGTTGCCGGCGGCATCCGTAAGTGCCCCCGTTTCGATGGCGACCTCGTAGTCATGCTCCGCCAGTACATTGGCGTCGAGGGTGAAGATCAGCGACGTCCCCTCGACCAGGGCCTCGGTGATGGCAATGGTCGTCACCAGGGCGTGGCTTAGCGCGTCCCGGATCAAGATGCCGTGCAGGCCGGTCGAGGCCACCGTTTCATTGAAGGTCAGGGCCACCTGGTCCTGGGGGCCGACGAGGGTGTTGTCGATCGTGAAGGAGGCCGGCGCGCTGGTGTCGATCTTCACGGTCAGGCCATCCGATTCCGGACCATGGTGGCCGCCATCATCGACATACCTGACCGTCATCGCGTGCTCCCCTTCGGCCAAGGCGCCCGAGGGCGTCAAGCTGTAATTTCCGCTCAGGTCAGTGGCGCCAGTGCCCACCAGGATGCCGTCGGCGTACAGGGCCACATGGCCGTTGGGCGAGCTGGTGCCGGTAAAGGTCGGCATGGTGTTGCTGGTGATATCGTCGGCCGTGTCCGGACCGCTGTCCGTCGCAGCGGACAGGTCCGGCACCGAGGGCGTGGGCAAGGGCGTAATGATCGAGCCGGTGAGGAGGGGGGTGCCATTGCCGGCCCGGTCGATGCCGCTGCCGGCGTCGAGGGTGATCGTATAGGTGTGGAAGGGCAGCAGCTCGTCCATCCGGTCGAAAAAGAGGGGACCGTCCGAATACAGGTCTGCGCTGACGTCGTAGGCATGCACGTCGCCGGCACCATCGTCGAACGTCAGGAAGTGGCTGCCGGCGGCAAGGTTCGCATCGACGCTGACGTCTTCGCTGAAGTGGATGGCCAGCTGCGATTCGCCGATGTGGATCGTGGTCGGCAAGGGCGCGGCCAAGGTCGGCGCACTCGTGTCGAAGAGCACGCTCAGCGCGCTCGTGGCCACGCCGACGTTGCCCGCCAGGTCGCTTGCCGCGGCGGTGAAGCCATGCGTCCCTTCGCTCAGCGTCACGCTCGACGTGGCACTCCAGATGCCGTCGCCATTGGCCACGCCGCTGCCGATCCACAGGCTGCCATTGTCGGTGTAGATGTTGACGGTGGCATTGGCCTCGGCATGGCCGCTGAAGCTCGGTGTCGTGTCATTGGTGATATTGTCGTCCGAATTGAAGCCCAGGTCGCTGCTGGCGCTGAGCCTGAATGCACTCGGCTCGCTGGGGGCCACGGTGTCGGTGGTGAAACTGAAATTGCGGCCCGGGGCCAGGTTGCCCGCGACATCGCTCAGGGCGTTGGCGTCCAGGCTGGCGGTGTAGAGGGCAATGTCGGTCAAGTCCGCCGTGGGATTGAGCGTCAGCGTATTGCCCGCGACGGTCACCTGGCTATTGCTGAGCGCGATTTGCTGGACGACCGAATGGGTGACATCGGTGAGCGTGATCAAGCCGGCCGGATTGGCGATGGCGATTACTTCACTGAAGGTAAATACGAGATTGCTGCCCAGGTTATTGATGTGCGCAAACGTCACCGGCGCGTTGCTCACGAAGGTCGGCGCGCTCGCATCGATGGTGACGTTGTGGCTGAACGCGGCGCTGTGGAACAGCCCGCTGGCGCTGGTCACGCTGACGCTGACGCTGTGGCTGCCTTCGGCCAGGTTGAGCGGCGCGCTGGTGGACCAGCTGTTCGAACCATTGTCGGTGGCGTGGATCGGCGTGCCGCCATCGATCGTCAGCGCCACATACTGGCCGGCCGCGAGTGTCCCGCTGTAGGTACCCGACAGGGTCTGGCTGGCGCTTTTGGCGATGTAGTCGCCGCTCGCGCCGGAATCGGCCGACAGGCTGAAGGCGGCGCCGGCGAGCGCCGTCGGGATCGTCGTGTTGACGTCGAAACCGGCGGAACCGACCGTGCCTGCGGGGCCGGCATTGGCCGCCACGTCGCGCAGCGTGGACTGGTCGATGGCCAGGCTCTGGGCGCTGGCGAGCACCTCGGTATTGGGCGTGTACAGCGCCGTCCAGTCGATGTGGTTCGAGGTGGCAAAAGCACTCAGGTGGCCATTGCCCAGGGACGAGAAATTGCTTTCGTCGAGAGTTTGCACCAATTCGCTGAAGCTGATGTTGACCACGCTCGTTTCACCGGTGCTAAGGGCATTGTCGGCCATGGCGAGGCTGGTGACGGTGGGGCCGGCGCCATCGATGGTCACGTTCAGGGCGCCGGAAGCGGCGCTGTGGTTGCCGGAGCTGTCGAAGGCCTTGGCGCTGAGGATGTGCAAACCGCTGCCGCTCACAGTGATCGCACGGGTCCAGTTGCCGTTGGCATCGGTGGCCGTGGTGTCGACCAGGGTGGTGCCGTCGTAGACATCGATGCCGCTCGAGCTGGGGCCGTGGCCATTCAGGGTGAACGTGCTCAGCTTCGTAATATTGTCCGCGTTGTAGCCGGCGCCGCCCGTGTCGCTGCCGCTGTCGAGGGTTGGTGCATCGGGTATGGCGGGCGGGATCGTGTCCGGGGTCTGGATGGAAAACGTCTGCACATGATTGCCATTGCCTGCCACGTCGGCGACGCTGCCGGCGGGCAGGGTGAACTGGTAGAGCTTGTCGTTGAGCAAGTCGCTGCTTGGCTTGTAGGTGACCGTGTTGCCCGAGATCGTCACTTGCGGGTCGGACAGCGGTACGTGGATTTCGACGTCGCCGCTATGCACGATCTTGATGAAGCCGCCCGTGTTGGCGTTGACGACATCCTGGTCCAGCGTGAACACGATATTGCTGTTGTTGGCCACATTGGCGGCGAGGTTGGCCGGGCTGGTGCCCGTCACGGATGGCCCGGTCAGGTCGATGGTGAAGTTCTGGGTGACGGGGGTGCTGTGTTCCAGGACATTGTTGATGACCTGGGCGAACACGGCATGCTCACCTTCGGTCATGCTTCCCATGGCCAGGCTCCAATGGCCAGGCGAATCGATCGTTGCCACGTAAGGGTTGTTGTCGACTTTGACCTGGATGAATTCGTTTTGCGCGAGGGTGCC
This sequence comes from Pseudomonadota bacterium, assembly GCA_040390345.1. Classification (GTDB taxonomy): domain Bacteria; phylum Pseudomonadota; class Gammaproteobacteria; order Burkholderiales; family Burkholderiaceae_D; genus Telluria_A. The sequence continues at coordinate 30,656 of JAZJYP010000130.1, forward strand.
CGTAAACGTCCCGCTGATGGTCTGGCTGGCGATATTGGTGATGAAGTCAGTGCCAAGGGCCGAATCGTTGATCTGGATGGCGGCGCCGACCTGGGCCAGCGGCAGGAAGGTGTCGACGATATAGTTCGACGAGCTGACCGTGGCGGGACTGCCGGCATTGCCGGCGCGGTCGGTGACGGTCGCGCCGTCCAGGGACAGCACATTGTCGCTGCCCGTCGTCAAAGCGTCGGGCGTGAAGGTGCCGATCCAGGTCAGGCCGCCGTCGCTGGAACTGAAATTCGAGACGCTGCCATTGCTCACCGTCGAGAAATTGCTGGCGCTGATGGACGGGACCGCCTCGGACACGGTGACCGTGACGCTGGCCGTCTCGCCGGTGGTCAGTGTGCTGTCCGACAGCACGACCGAGGTGACCGTCGGCGCACTGGTGTCGATATGGACGACCAGGCCGGTCGAGGCGTTGCTGACGTGGTTGCCCGCGTCGGTCGCCGTGGCGGTGAAGGTGAAGGTGCCGGCGCCGAGTGCGCCCACGGTCTTGGTCCAGTTGCCGTTGGCGTCGGCCGTGACGGTGCCGAGATTGCTCGCGCCGGCATACAGCGTGACGCTCGAGAGCGGCTCGGCGCGCCCGTTGAGGGTCGGTGTCGTGTCATTGGTGAGCAGGTCGCCGTCGCTGCTGCCGGTGTCGCTGCCCTTGTCCAGGTTGATCCCGGTGGGCGGTGGCGGCGCATTGCTGTCGCCGCTGGTGAAGCTCAGTTTGCTCGCATCGGACAAGCCCGCATAGCTCAGGGCTTCGCCGTCGACGATGACGCCGCTGGCGATCTGGATGCTGTAGTGCGTGTTGTCGAGCAAGGGCTTGCTCAGGTGGATGGACAGCTGCTGGGCGCTGAACGTGACCTGGCTGGTATCGCCGACGGCGACGGTGCGCGTGTCGGTGGCGCCGACGATGCGTGTCTCGGGCGCGCCGCTCGTGTGATTGATGCTCGTCTGGGTGGCGCCATCGGTGATGATGATGTAGCCGCTGCCGGCGTGCACATCTTCGCTGAAACTGAGCGAGAGCTCGCTGGTGGCGCCGGTGCCGCCCTTGGCCGGCATCGACGAGTCCAGCGTCGGGGCCTGGTTGGGCAGGCTCACGCCGGCGCCGTGGCCGGTGCCGTGTCCGAGGTTGGGCAGGGCCACGCCCTGGTAGGCGGCGCTGTCGTACAGGCTTGCGATCAGGGCCAGCGGATCCTGTTGCGCCAGCGCGCCGTCGATCTGGGACTGGGTGGGGGAGAGGCTGGTGATGCCCTGGTATTCGGCAATGACCTTGTAGGCCGCGCCATTGGCACCGATCACCTCGGTCGACTGGGAGATGGCCGTGAGGACACTGGCGCGGCTGGCGCCGGCGGCCATCTCGCCAAGCCAATGGGCGCGCGTGGCGGCGGCGGGCAAGCGGCCCAGGGCGCCGACGTAGAGCAGGTCGATGAAACCGGCGTCGCTGTTGCCGCTGTAGCGCTGCTGGTATTCGCCCGAGGCGGTGAAGGCGGTGCTGATGGTGTCGAGCGCCATGCCGCTCTGGGCCTGGTGCAGCCAGAAGGCCAGGCCGCCCGAATCGGGGATGCGGCCGAAGGCGGTGTAGTAGAGGCTCGAGACGCTCTGGACGAGACCGCTGAACTCACCGCTGTCGAGGAAAATATTGGTCAGCCTGACCGGATCGACGGCGCCCGCCTCAAGGGCGTGCACCCAGAAAGCGCGGCCTGCGGCATCGGGGCCGCGGCCAAAAAAGCGGTGGTAGAGTTGATCGACGAAACTGGTGTTGTCCATAATGCCTTTATGCTCCGCAGCGCGGGCAAGAATAGTCTGTGCGGGACTTTCCCGCGAGGCAGTATGCTACCAGTATTTTTACGGCATTTTGACGTGTGGAAATCCTAATTTTTCCTTAACTAGAATGAACCTAGCTGGAAAGTACCGATCAGAATGGCGGAGGCATTGGTGTTGCCGAGCGCATCTTGAACGGCGCCCGTACCCAGCGTCGCCGAGTAGGTTTCGCCGAAGGACAGGCCGAGCGCGTTTGCGTCGAGGACCATGGTGGCGCCGGAAAAGGAAATCGACGGCACGCTCGCAATGTCGAGGACGATGTCCGGGTTCGCCGGTGTCGTCACATCATGCAGGGTCAGATTGCCGTGGCCCAGCAGCGACACCGTGTCCGTGCCAAACGTGATCACCAGGTGGCCCGAGATATCGGTGCTGCCTGGAATGGTCGGCGTGGCCAGCGCGGTATCGATCGTGACGTTCAGGGCGGGCGAAGGATCGCCGGCCAAGCCGGTCCGGGAGACAGCCTTGACGGTGATCGCATGGGCGCCGTCGGACAGGGTCGGTAGCGTGAAGGTCCATACGCCGCCCGTCTCGTCATGGGTCGAGGCACCGGACAACAAGGCGGCGTTGTCATAGACCGCCAGGGTCTGGCCGGGATTGGCGAGCAGCGGCACGCCACTGACCGTGAAACTTGGCGTATTGTCGGAGGTGTAATTATCCGTGACGATGCTGCCAGTATCGCTGGCGGCATCGAGGTCGGGCGTGCCAGAGGCGCCTGGCAGCGCCGTCGTGGCCGAAATCACGTAGGGTCCTGCACCCGTGTTGATATTGCCTGCCAGGTCGGTCACGGCCGTCGCCGGGATGGACACCTGGTACAAATTGCTCGCTGTGAGCCCTGCCGTTGGCGTGAAGGTCAGCGTGTGTCCCGACAGCGCCACCTGGGCATCGCTGATGGCGATATTGTTCGGCGTGGTCAGGATCGTATAAGTCAGGTTGACGGCACTATTGGCATACAGTGTTTCGCTGCCACTGTAGGTGAACACAAACGTTCCGAGGGCAAAGTTGAAATTGCTTTCAGTGTTGCCAGGAACACTGGACTGCACAGCCACATTGGGCGCCACAGTATCGACGATTTCGGTGTGCTGCACTGGCGCGCTATGGTGCAAGCCGTCGCTGCTGCTGACGCGGGCGAGAATGACATGGTTACCATCGATGAGGTTGCCGGTCGGCGCCGTCCAATGGCCGGGGCTGCCCGCGACAGCATGGATCGGTGTGCCGCCGTCGATGATCACTTCAATATATTGGCCCAGGTCCAGGTCGAGCGTGCCGGCATAGGTGCCGGCCAGGTCCTGGCTGGCCACATTGGTGACGAAATCGCCGCTGTCGGCCCCACTGTCGGAGGTGAGCTGGAATTGGCTGACGGTTGCCGCCGGAATCTTGGTGTCGACGCTGAACGGCGTGGACGTGTCGCTGCCGGCCGCGCCCGCGTTGCCGGCCAGGTCGAGCAGGGTGCTGTTGTCGATCACCAGCGTAGCGCTGGCAACGGCGACGTTGCTGTCGGGCGTGTAGATGGCCGACCACGAGATGCGGTCGATCGCCGCTTCGAAGCTCGACAGGTGGCCGTTGCCGAGGGAGGTGAAGTTGGCCTCGCTCAAGTCCTGCACCGCTTCCGGGAAGGTGAAATGCACGACGCTGGTCTGGCCCGTGAGCACGGGCGTGCTGACCACGTCGATGCTGCTGGCATTGGCGGCGGGGCCGCTGGTGTCGATCGTCACGGCCAGGCCGGCCGAGTCGGCGCTATGGTTGCCGGCCGCGTCGACGGACTTGGCGGTGATGGTGTGCACGCCATCGCCGGATAGGCCCAGCACCTTGCCCCAGATGCCATCCGAATTGGAGGTCGTCGTCCCCACCAGGTTGCCATTGTCGTAGAGCGCAATATCGGTCGACAGCGGGCCGTTGCCGTTGAACGTGAGCGTGGTCAGATTGGTCCGGTCGTCGACGTCGCTCGAACCGCTGTCGCTGGCCGTGGCAAGATTGGGCGCGCCCGGCACGGCCGGCGCGATGGTGTCGCGTGAGCTGAACAGCAAAGGCGGCGGCGCGGCCACATTGCCGGCCGCATCGGCCACCTGGGCAAAATTGAGCCCAAACTGGTAATCGCTGTTGGTGGCCAGGTCGGACGTCGGGTTGAAGGTAATCGTGCTGCCACTGACGTTTACTTGTGGGTCGTTGAGGAAAATGCTGGCTTCAAAGAAGCTGTTGCGCGTGATCGCGATACTGCCGCTGCTATTGTACGAAGCGATCGGCTCGCTGAAGGTAAAGGCGATATTGCTCGTTTCATCGACATTGACGGCGCCGTTGGCCGGCGCCGTGCTGGCCAGCACGGGTGCGGTGGTGTCGACGACGATGCTGTGGCTGACGGTGGCGCTGCGAAAGGCCGAGTCCGAAGTGGCGACGCTGACCCCGACCGGATGGCTGCCTTCGCCGAGCGGGGCGCCGATGGCATAGGTCCAGTGGCCGGGCGTATCGACCGTGGCCACGTGGGCGATGCTGTCGATGGTCACTTCGATGAACTGGCTGTTGACCAGGGTGCCCGTGTAGGTGCCCGACAGGGTCTGCGTCGCGACATTGGTGATGTAGTCGCTGGCGCTGCTGCCGGAGTCGCTGCTGAGCACCCAGGCGCCCTGGACGGCGGCCGGAATCCTGGTGTTGACGGTGTAATTGCTGCTGCTGGCGCTGCCGACGCCGGCATTGCCCGCCATGTCTTGCAGGCTCGATAGGTCCAGCGCGATGGTATTGGTATTGCTGACGGTATCGACGGCCGGCACGAAGGTGGCCGTCCAGGTGATGTGGTCGGCGCTACCGAAGGCGCTCAGGGTGCCGCTGCCGACATTGCTGAAGTTGGCGCTGCCGAGCGTGGCGATCGCTTCCGAGAACGTCAAGGTCACCACGTCGGTCTGCCCGGTGGTCACGCCGGCGCTGGCCAGTTCGATGTTCGTCAGTGTCGGCGCGGTGGTGTCGATCGTCACCGTCAGGCTGCCCGAGGCGGCGCTGACATTGCTCGCGCCATCGACCGCCTTGGCCGTCAAGACGTGCACGCCGGGCGCCAGGCCAGTGAGGTCGATGGTCCAGTTGCCGTTCGCGTCGGCCGCCTGGCCGACCAGTCCGGTGGCGCCGTCAAACACGGTCACGATGGCATTCGCTTCCGCGTGGCCGGTGATTTCCAGGTTGCCCAGCTTGGTCAAGTTGTCGCTGTTGCTGGCGCCGGTATCGTCGGCATCGACGAGGTTCAGACCGGTCGGTGCGGCCGGCGCCGCGGTGTCGGCCGTCAGGAAGTCGAGCTTGGTGGCGTCGGCCAGGCCGGTAAAAGCATGGTTGCCGGTGTCAACCAGCACCCCCGGGGCCATCTGGATGCTGTAGTGCAGGCTGCCCAGCAGGGGCGTGGTAGGCGTGATCGTCACGCTCTGGTCCAGGAAATGGACCTGGGCGCTGTCGCCCACGGCGATGGTGCGCGTGTCGGTGGCGCCGACGATGCGCGTCTCGAGCGCGCCCGTCGTGGGGTTGACGACGGTCTGGGTAGCGCCGTCGGTGAGGATGATGTTGCCGCTGCCGGCGAAGATGTCTTCGCTGAAATTGAGCGTGATCGTACCTGACAGCGTGGCGCCATCGGCCGGGTTGGAACTGCTGAGCGTGGGCGGGTGGTCGGGGTCGTCGGCGCCGCCGGCATGGCCGGCACCGCTGCCCATGCCGGGCAGGGCCACGCCGCTGTAGCTGGCACCCTGGTAAAGGCTGGCGATCAGGGCCAGCGGGTCGTGCTGGACCAGTGCGCCCTCGACCTGGCTTTGGGTCGGTGCCAGGCCGGTGATGCCGTGGTATTCGGCGATGACCTTGTAGGCCGGGCCGTTGGCAGCCAGCACTTCGGCGCTGGCCGAGACGCCTTGCAGGACGGTGGCGCGGTTGGCGCCCTGGCCGAGCAGCTCGAGCCAGTGGCTGCGCGTGGCCGCGTCGGGCAAGTGGCCGACGGCGCCCACGTAGAGCAGGTCGATGAAGCTGGCATCGCTATTGCCGGCGAAGCGCTGGGAAAATTCGGCCGAGGCGGTGAAGGCCTGGCCGATGCTCGCCAGCGGCGTGCCGGCCTGGGCCAGGTGCAGCCAGTAGGCCAGGCCGGCCGAGTCGGGAATGCGCCCGAAGGCGGTGTAGTAAAGGCTGGAAACGTCCTGGACGATGCCGGAAAACTCGGGGCTGTCGATGAAGGTGGCGGTCAGCTGGACCGGGCTGACAGCGGCCCGCTCCAGTGCCGCCACCCAGAAGGCGCGCCCGGCCGAATCGGCGGTGCGCCCCAGGAAGCGCTCGTAGAGCTGATTGACGAAGCTCGATGTATCCATGGCGTCTTGATTGTTGGGACCAGAATACGTCCTATCCTATCAGCAATTGCGGGCAAATTGACGCCTGTCGCCGTTTTATGTGGCGCGATAGTCAATCACCAGCGGGGCGTGGTCGGAGAAGCGTTCGTCCTTGTAGACGGCCACCGCGTGCGCCTTGGCGGCGATGCCGGGCGTGGCCACGTGGTAATCGATGCGCCAGCCGACGTTCTTGGCATAGGCGGCGCCGCGGTTGCTCCACCAGGTATATTGCTCGGGACGCTCGTCGATGCTGCGGTGCACGTCGACAAAGCCGAGTTCGTCAAACACGCGCGTGAGCCAGGCGCGCTCTTCGGGCAGGAAGCCTGAATTTTTCAGGTTGCCTTTCCAGTTCTTCAGGTCGATTTCCTTGTGGGCGATATTCCAGTCGCCGCAGATGACCACTTCACGGCCTTCGGCCTTGAGCGCGGCCAGGTGGGGCAGGAACAGGTCCATGAAACGGAACTTCGCTTCCTGGCGCTCGGGCGAGGACGAACCCGAGGGGCAGTAGACGGAAATGACGGACAGCTGGCCGAAGTCGCAGCGCACGTAGCGCCCTTCGGCGTCGAACTCGTCGCTACCGAAGCCGATGTGCACGGCGTCCGGTTGCTGGCGGCTGTAGACGCCGGCGCCCGAATAGCCCTTCTTTTCGGCGTAGTGGAAATGGCCGTGGTAGCCGCCCGGCGCGAGGAATTCCTCGGTCATGTCGGGCAGCTGGGCCTTGAGTTCCTGGACGCAGATGAAGTCGGCCTGTTGCGTGGCCATCCAGTTGAAAAAGCCCTTCTTGTGGGCCGAACGGATCCCGTTCAGGTTGGCGGAAATAATCTTAGGCATGGGTCCCGGGGGTAAAATAGCGCCACTTGAATTCAGTGGGGTTTTATCGTGAGCAATTTGCGCCAACAGTTTATCGCGTTTTCCGTTTCCTCGGGTGTGCTGCGCTTCGGCGAGTTCACCACCAAGGCAGGGCGCCAGTCGCCGTATTTCTTCAATGCGGGCCTGTTCCACGACGGCGCCACGCTGGCCCAGCTGGCGCAGTTCTACGCCCAGACCCTGCTCGATTCCGGCGTCGCGTTCGACATGCTGTTCGGCCCCGCCTACAAGGGCATCACGCTGGCATCAAGCACGGCGGTGGCGCTGGCCGGCAAGGGGCGCAACACCTCGTTCGCCTTCAACCGCAAGGAAGCGAAAGACCATGGCGAGGGCGGCACCATCGTCGGCGCCAAGCTGGCCGGCAAGGTCGTCATCATCGACGACGTGATTTCGGCCGGCACCTCGGTGCGCGAATCGGTCGAGATGATCCGCGCCGCCGGCGCCGAGCCGTGCGCCGTGCTGATCGCGCTGGACCGGATGGAAAAATCAGGAAAAGATGGGGCCCTGTCGGCCGGGTCGGCGGTGCAGGAAGTGGCGCGCGAATTCGGCATTCCCGTCATCTCGATCGGCAACCTCGACGACCTGTTCCGCTATATCTCGGCCGAAGGCGCCGATCCGGCGCTGGCCCAGTACAAGGAGGCAGTGGCCGCCTACCGCAGCCGCTACGGTGTGTAGGGAAGGATAGGCAGCCGTTCAATATCACTTGCGCAGGCGGCGTGTCGCCACGCCCAGCAGGCCAAGTCCGGCCAGCAGCATGGCATAGGTTTCCGGTTCCGGCACCGGATTCATGGTCGTCATTGTTAAAATGAAAGACAAAATTGACACAAGTTAATGCGTCGGCTTGTCATTAGCGCGTCATGTAAAAATCACATCATTCGGCCTGGGTTTCTCGCAACGCTTTCCAAGGCCATTGATATGAAAAGATTCCTCAGCACGGCGGCGCTCCTGGCCGCAACCCTGTCCGGCGCCCACGCCGAGACGTTCTTGTTCTCGTATGCCTTCGGCGACGGACCGGCCATCACCGGTTCGATGTCCGGCCACTTGCAAGGCAATCTGCTGCAAGACATCAGCGACATCCACATCCTGTTCAACGGCCATGCTTTCACGGGCAGCCTGTTCCAGGCGGCCTGGAGCGACGGTGCCAATGACTGGGACGCTGCGCACGGCGCCGTCGTCTCGACGGTAGCGGGCCTGAACAACTTCATGTTCGCCGATGCCAACGTGCCGCAAAGCTATGCGGTGAATAATTACTTCTACTTCGTCAATTCGGCGGCCATGGGCCAGCAAGCGTTTGCCGTGAACTACAACATCGATGGCGACGTGGCCTATGATGCACCGGTCAACGCCAGCTGGTCGCTGACCCCGGCCCCGGTGCCGGAACCGGAGCATGCCGCCATGCTGCTGGGCGGCCTGGGCCTCATCGCCGCGCTGGCGCGCCGTCGCCGCGTGCTCGCCGGTGGCGCCTTGCTGGCGCTGGGCGCCTCGGCCGTGGCAGCACCGCTGCCGGTGACGATTCGCGGCGTCGTCTCGGGCAGCTATTTTGTGCCGCCCGTGGTGGCCAATTCACCGTCGGCCAGCCGCGCTGCCAGCAGCAGCGGTTCGGTTTTCGAGGCCGTCAAGGTCTGCGTCGACAGCAACGATAACGGCCTGTGCGACGCCGGTGAAGCGAGCACGCTCACGCGCGCCGACGGCAGCTTCCTGCTCGCCAGCCGCAGCCCGGGCGCGCTGGTGGCGGAAGTGTCGGCAACGGCGCGCAACGCCGGCCATCCGGTCACCGAGCGCATGGTGTTGCGCGCGCCGGCCGACCAGGTGCAGGCGGCGCTGATCAATCCACTGGTACCGGCGCGCGTGGCCGTCACGCCACTGACGACGGAAATGGCGCGCATGATGGATGACGAACGCATCAGTTTCGAAGCGGCCAAGAACCACCTGGCCACGCGCCTGGGCGTCACACCCGACCACCTGCTGGGCGACCTGCTGGGCGCCGGCGGCGAACTGCTCAAGGAGTCGGTCATTTTGAGCAAGCGCTTCGAACTGGCGGCCAAGATGGTGGACCGCCACGATGTGTCGCCCGCTGCGCTCGCTGCCGATCCTGCCGCCACCGGCCCGGCCATCACGATGAAGGAAGCGCAACTGGCGGTGATGAACCTGGAAGGCATCCCGCGCTATGACCACGTGTTCCTGATCGTCCTGGAAAACAAGGCGACGGCCTCGATCAAGGGCTCGATCTACGCGCCGCGCATCAACGCCTGGCTGAACGCGGGCAACCAGTTCACCAGCTACTACGCGACCGGCAACCCGAGTGAGCCCAACCGCCTGGCTTTCGCCTCGGGCGACGACTTCGGCATCACCGACGACAGCGCCTTCAACTGCATCCCGACGGGCACGGCCGCCGTCAATGCGGTGGAAGACTTGCCGCTGCCGCCAGGCGTGAACAGCTGCACAAATGCCACCAACCACAACCTGAAGAACCGCGCCAACCTGTTCAATGCGCTGGCGGCGAAGGGCATGAGCTGGCGCGTCTACAGCGAGTCGAACAACGCCAATGGCGACTGGCGCCGTGACGGCGTGGGCGACATCACGATCAGCGCGCCTGACCACCTCTACACGGCAGGCGAGCCGGTGGGCGCGATCGGCACGCCGGGCCTGCAGGTGCGCCTGGCCGGTGCCCTGTACGCGGCCAAGCACAATGGCAGCGTGTTCTTCCAGAATGTGCGCAGCAGCCCCGACTTCCTGAAGAACAACCGCACGCTGGGAGGCGGTCAATGGGATGCGGCGCTGGCGGCCAGCCCCGCTGCGCCGGTCGGCTGGAATCCTGACCAGTTTGGCGACGACCTGCAAAGTGGCGACGTGGGCCAGCTCAATATCCTCGAGCCGGACCAGTGCGACGACATGCACGGTGTGACCCTGGTGGGCACCCAGGCCGGTGTCAGCGGCACCAAGGCGGCCAGCGACTGCGCCGGCAATGCCCTGATCTACCGCGGCGACAAATACACCGACTACCTGATCAGGAAGATCCAGGCGTCGCCGCTGTGGAACAATCCGGCCAAACGCGTGGCCATCGTGATGATGTTTGACGAAGGCACGGCCACCAGCGGCTTCAATTCCTGCTGCGGCTGGAACACCAGCG
>JAZJYP010000131.1:0-5643 GCA_040390345.1 Pseudomonadota bacterium
CTGCGCTGCTACGACACCGACCAGGAAAACGCCACCTTCTCGCGCTACAAGGCGATGAACGTCAAGCACGTGCCGGTCATGACGGACACGCGCAATATCGACCCCAAGCGCTTCGACGCCCTGATGATCGACATCCTCGAAGAAGAAGGCAACTGCGTGGTCGACAACGGCGCCAACACCTTTTCGCCCCTGATGGGCTACCTGCTCGAGAACGACTGCTTCGAACTGCTCGAACAATCGGGCCGCAAGGTCTATATCCACACCATCGTCGGCGGCGGCGACACCTTGCACGACACGGCGATGGGCTTCGTCTCGACCGCCAAGTCGACCAATGTGCCGCTGGTATTGTGGGAAAACGAGCACTTCGGCCTGCTGCAGTCGGCCACCGGCAAGCAATTTACCGAATCGCAGACCTATGCCGAACATTCGGCCCGCGTGGTCGGACGCGTGGTGCTCCCGCAGCGCAATGCCGACACCTTCGGCGCCGACGTCAAGAAAATGAACACGGCGCGCCTGACGGCCGAGGAGGTCAAGGCCAGCGACAAGTTCAACATCATGGAAAAGCAGCGCATCAAGGTCGTCTTCCGCGACCTGTTCGAACAACTCGACAAAGTGCAGTGGTAAGCGCCCATGGACCAGCAAAAACTGCGCAGCCTGGTATTTGAAAAGACCGGTGTCAAGGTCGACATCGACGACCCCATTTTCGCCCTGGTGGCCCTGAACGAGGCGGTGCTGGCCGAGGCGGTCGAGCGCCACGTCGCCCAGATCGAGGCGGCCACCCAGGAACTGGTGGAACAGGCCGGCCATGCGCAGCGCCCGGCCAGGGCAGCGCGCGAACGGCCCGCTGCGGCCCTGCTCAAGCCCCTCACGCCGGCGCCAAACCAGGAATGGCGCAGCGCCGCCATCGCCGCTGGCGCCGCCGTGCTGTGCGCCCTGCTGGTCTTGATCGGCCAGGCCGTGTTGTTCAAGCCCGCCCCCTTGCCCGCGCCCATCGTGCAGGCCCGGGAACTGACGGCCGAACAGCAGGCCGCCATCAAGAATGGCGAAAAGCTGGCGCGCGCCGTCCAGAAGCTGGACCAGAAATCACGTAACGCCATCAAGGCGGAAATGCAGAAACCATGAGCCAGCACCACCACCACGACCACCATGGCCACGATCACGGGCATGGCCACCATCACCATGGCACGCCGGACGCCGGCAACCGGGCCTTCCTGCTCGCCATCGTGCTCAACACGGCCTTCGTGGCCATCGAATTCGCCTACGGCTTCATCGCCAATTCCACCGCCCTGATGGCCGACGCCGGCCACAACCTGTCCGACGTGCTGGGGCTGATGCTGGCCATGGGCGCGGCCGTGCTGGCGCGCAGCGAACCGAGCAAGCGCTACACCTATGGCCTGCGCGGCTCCTCGATCCTGGCCGCCCTGCTCAATGCCCTGCTGCTGATGCTCGCCTGCGGCGCCATCGCCTGGGAGGCGGTGCACCGCTTTGCCGAACCGGCCCCGGTGGCCGGCATGACCGTCACCGTCGTCGCCGTCGTCGGCATCGTCATCAATGGCGTCTCGGCCTGGATGTTCATGGCCGGCGCGAAGGAAGACCTGAATGTGCGCGCCGCCTACCAGCACATGGCCGCCGACGCCGCCATTTCACTGGGCGTGGCCATCTCCGGCGTGGTGATCCTGTACACGGGCTGGACCTGGCTCGATCCGGTCATGAGCATCGGCATCGTGCTCTTGATCGTGATCGGCACCTGGGGCTTGCTGCGTGAGTCGCTGCATATGGCCCTCGCGGCCGTGCCCGCGTCGGTCGACGCCGACAAGGTCAATGCGTTCTTGCGCGAGCAGCCTGGGGTGCACGCCATCCACGACCTGCACATCTGGGCCATGAGCACGACCGAAACGGCGCTCACCGCCCACCTGGTCATGCCCGCCGGCTACCCGGGCGACGCCGCCATCGACGCCATCGTCGCAAAGCTGAAGGCCGATTTCGCCATCCACCACTGCACCTTGCAAACCGAGCAGGGCACCACCGATCACGATTGCGCCCTGCACCAGCATTAAAGTCTATTGGTGCTGGAACAGCGCCGTGCTGAGATAGCGTTCGCCGAAGGACGGGATGATCGTGACGATCATCTTGCCGGCGTTTTCCGGGCGCTGCGCCACCTGCAGCGCCGCCCACAGGGCCGCGCCGGAGGAAATCCCCACCAGCAGGCCTTCTTCGCGCGCCGCCGCGCGTGCCGTGGCGAAGGCGTCTTCGTTGCTGACGCAAACGACTTCATCGTAGATGGCGGTATTGAGCACGGCCGGCACGAAGCCGGCGCCGATGCCCTGGATCGGGTGCGGACCACGGCTACCTTTGGAGAGCATGGGCGAGGCTTCCGGTTCCACGGCGACGACGCGAAAGCCGCTCTTGCGCGCCTTGAGCACTTCGCCCACGCCAGTGATGGTGCCGCCGGTACCCACGCCGGCCACCAGGATGTCGGCCTGGCCGTCGGTGTCGCGCCAGATTTCTTCGGCCGTGGTGCGGCGGTGCACCTCGGGATTGGCGGGATTGTTGAACTGCTGCGGCATCAGGTAGCGCGGGTCGCTCGCCGCCATCGCCTCGGCGCGGCCGATGGCGCCGAGCATGCCTTCGCTGCCCGGCGTGAGCACCAGGTCGGCCCCGTAGGCGCGCAGCAGGGTGCGCCGCTCCATGCTCATGGTCTCGGGCATGACGAGCGTGCAGCGGTAGCCGCGCGCGGCGCACACCATCGCCAGCGCGATGCCGGTATTGCCGCTGGTGGGCTCGAGGAAAATGGTGTCGGGATTGACGTGCCCGGCCGCTTCGGCCGCCGCAATCATGGCCAGGCCGATGCGGTCCTTGACGCTGTGCGCGGGATTGTGGAATTCCAGCTTGGCCAGCACCTGGGCCGAGGCGGCGCCGGCCAGGCGCCGGATCCGTACCAGCGGGGTATTGCCAATCAGTTCGGTGACATCATTGACAATGTTCATGGTCCCGCCTATTTCACGTCGAGCAGTTCGATATCGAAAATCAGGTCGGCCGAGGCCGGGATCACGGGCGGGAAGCCCTTGGGCCCGTAGGCCAGCGCGCTCGGGATGATCAGGGTACGCTTGCCGCCCACCTTCATGCCCAGTACACCCTGTTCCCAGCCCTTGATCACCTTGCCGGCACCGAGGGTGAAGTCAAGCGGCTCGTTGCGCTCGAGCGAAGAATCGAATTTGCGGCCATGCTGCTTGGGCGCGACCGGCTTGAACAGCCAGCCCGTGTAGTGCACCACGACGGTCGAACCGAGGATCGCTTCCTTGCCGGTGCCGACCTTGGTATCGGTCTTGACCAGCGGGTCCGGCACCAGTTCGGCGGCAACGGCGGGCGCCGCCTGGGCTTGTGCACTGGCGCTTTGGGCATAAGCGCCGCTGGCGCACAGGGTCAGGAGGGCAAACAGCAGGGTCGAACGCTTCATATTGTCGGATCCGGGAAAAGTGAAATAACGGCCTATGATACCAAGGCGCACTTGGCCTGCCCAGAGCGTTCCGGGTAGGCCTGTTCGGCCAGCTTGCGCAGCACATAGCTGGCTGCGACCATGCCGAAAGTGGCGGTGACGACCATGCTCGAACCGAAACCGGCGCAATTGAGGCCCGTCACGCCGCGCGCGTCGGCGTCGACTTCGCACACTTCCGCGCTCGCCGGCAGGGTCAGCGGTTCCATCGAAAAGACCGCGTCGACATGGAACTTGTTCTTCTCGCCGCGCGGGTAGCCGTAGTCGTTGCGCAATCGCTTGCGCACCATCTTGAGCAGCGGCTCCTGCTCGGTGCGGGCCAGGTCGCGGATATCGATGCGCGTGGGGTCGAACTTGCCGCCGGCACTGCCGATGATCACCACCGGAATGGCATGGTCGCGGCAACAGGCGATCAGGGCCGCTTTGGCCTTGACGCTGTCGATGGCGTCGACCACGAAGTCGTAGCCGCGCCCGGCGATCAGCTCGCCCAGGTTTTCCGGCGTGACGAAGTCCTCCACCAGGTTGACCCGGCATTGCGGGTTGATCTGGGCGATGCGCGCGGCCAGGGCGTCGATCTTGGCCTGGCCGATGGTGTCGGTCAGGGCCTGGATCTGGCGGTTGATATTCGATTCGGCCACGTTATCGAGGTCGATCAGGGTCAGTTGGCCGATCGCGCTGCGCGCCAGCGCTTCGACGATCCAGGAGCCGACCCCGCCCACCCCCACCACGCACACGTGGGCGTCGCGGAAACGTTCGAGCGCCAGCTCGCCATACAGGCGGCCGATGCCGCCGAAGCGGCGCTCAAAGTCGATGGCATCGATGGGGAGGGGGAGCGTGGTGGTATCCATCCCGCCATTTTAACGGACGCGGCGCTACAATAGTCCCACCAGTCCCAGAGAGACCATGATGACCGACGCCCTGCCCGACACCGCCCCCGGCTTCGACCAGCCGATCGCCGTGCTGAAACACTGCCACGACCGCATCCGCAAGCAGCTCGCCACGCTGCACAAACTGCTCGAACACCTGCCCAGGCACGGCGCCGACGGCCCCGCGCAGCAAGCCGCCAGTGCGGTGCTTAAATACTTCGACCAGGCCGCCCACCTGCACCACGACGACGAGGAACAGGACCTGATCCCGATGCTGCAGACCGTCGCCGATGGTGAGGACGCGCAGCTGTTGGCCAGCCTGGTGCCGCAGATCCTCGCTGAACACCATCAGATGGACGCGCTGTGGCAGGACCTGCATGAGCAGCTCGTGCAGATCGCCAGCGGGGCCGCGACGGCCTTGTCGGCGCCGGCGGTCACGCGCTTCACCGACACCTACAGCGCCCACATGGCGTGCGAGGAAGCCCAGGTCGCGCCGATGGCCAAGCGCCTGTTCACGCCCGACCAGATGCTCGAACTGGGCCAGGCCATGCAGCGCCGCCGCGGCCTGTTGGCGCAGGCGCCGTCGGTGGCCGACATGCGCAAGGACTATGGCCAGGCCAGCCTGTCCGAGGCCGATGTGGCGGACGACCCCATCATCCAGTTCATCCACTGGTTCGACGAAGCGCTCAAGGCCGATGTGGCCGAGCCGAATGCGATGGGCCTGTCGACGGTCGATGCAGAAGGCCATCCCAGCTCGCGCATCGTGCTGGTCAAGCAATTCGATGCGCGCGGTTTTACCTGGTACACCAACTATGACAGCACGAAAGGCCACCAACTGTGCGCCAATCCCCATGCGGCGCTGCTATTCTTTTGGCGTGAACTCGAACGCCAGGTGCGCATCGAAGGCCGCGTGGAAAAAACCTCGGCGGCCGATAACGACAGCTATTTCAACAGCCGTCCGCTAAAGAGTCGGCTCGCTGCGATTGCGTCGGCGCAAAGTGCGCCGATTGACAGCCGCGCCACGCTGGAACGCCAGTACGATGCCGTCGCCGCCCAGTTTGGCGAAGCGCCGCCGCGCCCGGCGTATTGGGGCGGCTACCGCCTGGTCCCGCAACGCATCGAATTCTGGCAAGGGCGCCGTTCGCGTTTCCATGACCGCATCGTGTATGAGCGGCAGCCGGACGGAAGCTGGCACAAGCAGCGCCTGCAGCCGTGAGCGCGTGGGCGCCTGCGCCCACCCTGATATGTATTGACCGGTCAAGGTTTTTCTTCAAATTTCCGTTT
>JAZJYP010000132.1:0-3511 GCA_040390345.1 Pseudomonadota bacterium
TTCGCCGAACGTGGACTTCTCTGATATGTGGAGTTGACGTCGCGCCTTCCTGGGTGAAGACGCGCCGCCAAGGCCGTTTGACTCCACATATCTGGCTCACATCCGCCGGAGCCAACCAACCAGATCGCGGCCGTCGGGCTGGAATCGCCCGCCGCGCGGCGGTGCCAGCGAGTCCGGGAACACCTGCGCGATGGCCTGGCGCTTGAGGTCGATGTCGGCCCGGGCGTAGCGCATCGTCGTGTTCAATCCGACATGCCCCAGCCACTGGCTGATCGTGGCGAAATCCACCCCTGACTTCAGCAGCGCGATCGCCGTGCTGTGCCGCAGCGAGTGCGGGTGGATGCTCTTGTCGCGCATGCTCGGCACGAGCTTCGCTGCAGCAGCGACGTACCGACGCAGCAGGTAGCGCACGCCGAAGCGCGTGAGCGGACGGCCGCGCGCGTTGGTGAAGAGCGGCGTGTCCGCGGGGTCACCGTCAGACGCCGGCAACTCGTCAATGAAGGCGCGCAGCAGCTTGGCCGTCACCGGCCAGATCGGACACAGGCGTACCTTGTTGCCCTTGCCGTGCAGGCGAACCTGGGGCGGCGCATCCAGGCGCACGTCGCGTCGGCGCACATCGAGCGCCTCCTGCACGCGGGCGCCGGTGTTGAACATCAGGGCGAACAGGACGTAGTCGCGCCGGCCCAGGGCGCTGGCCCGGTCGATGCTCTGCAGCACCGCCTCGATCTCGGCGCGCTCCAGGTACTCGATCGGCACCTCGCGTGCGCCGCGCTTGTACGGCAGAGCGATCACACGCTGCAGCGTGCCCAGGACCTCCGGCCTGCGCGAGGCCAGGAAGCGCGCGAAGACATGGATGGCGCCGAGCCTGGCGTTGCGCGTGGCGATGCCGTTGCCGCGGTCGACCTCCAGGTGGTTCAGGAACCTGGCCACCCGTTCGGCCGTGAGGTCGGAAACCTGCAGCCGCTCGATCGGCCGCTTGGCGTCGGCCGATGCGAACTGCAGCAACAGCAGCAGGGCATCCCGGTGGCTGCGCACCGTGTTCGGGCTCAAGCCCCGCTGGCCCGGCAGGAACTCCTCGAAGAAGCGCACCAACTCGCGCCCGAGGTCGGTCGGGGTGGACGGCTTCATGACGCGCCCCCTTCGATCACACCGGCGCAGGAGCGCGCGAATCGGGCTGAGGCCTGGGACACCACCGCCGGCATCCAGCGCAGGTAGTACGCGGTCGAGACGATAGAGACGTGGCCCATGTAGAGCGCGAGCTTGGGCAGGTTGGACTGCACATCGGCGTCGGTCTCGTACCAGCGCAGCAGCGCCGACACAGCGAAGCTGTGGCGGAAGTCCTGCACGCGCGGGCAGTGGCCGGCACGGTCACGGATGCCGGCGCTGCGCAACAGGTGCTTGATGCTGTTGTAGATCCCCTCGCCGGTGTAGGCACGCGATCCTGCGGTGCACAGCAAGGGCGCTGCCGGCCGCTCGTCAAGACCGGCCTGCCGACGAGCGGCCAGGTAGCGTTGCAGTTCGGCCTGCGCACTGGCCGACAGCGGAACCCAGCGCGACTTGTGGAACTTGGACTCCCGGATCCGCAGCACCCCGGCCTGGGCATCGGCGTCGCCCAGCGTCAGGCGCACCAGCTCGCCGCGCCGAAGTCCGGCGGTGTACAGCAGCACGATCGCCAGGCGCATGGCCTGGGACCGCACCGGGGATCGATTGCCCGGCGGCAACTGCGACGCATTGGCGATCAACCGCGCCACCTGGGAGGGCTCGATGATCGTGGGCAGCGCGTGGGCCTTCTGGCGCGCAAGCGACTCCCGATCGGGCAGGAAGCAGCCGGGGTCGCTGCGCCGCCGGTACCGGCACAACTTGTAGACGGTGTGCTCGCGCGCGAAGCGCGAGCTCGAACCCAGGTGCTGGAACTGCGCGCGCCAGCGGTCGAAGAGTTCGGCATCCAGGTCGGCGGCTTCAGCCCGCTCGAGGAAGCTGCGCAGGTTGCGCAGGATCCATCGCTCATTGCGGTAGTCGCGGCCAATCGCCAGACGGCTGGCCAGGAAGGCGGTGACGAGTGCGTCCCACGCGTCCAGGTTGTGGCCGTCACGCATGGCAGGCTCCCTGGCGAAGACCAAGTTCGGGCACGTCGAGGGCGACACCACGCAGCATGTCGGTGTCCAGCCGCAGGTAGGCGCAGGTGCTCTCCAGGCTGCGATGTCCGAGCAGGTCGCCGATGGCCTTGACGCCCACGCCGCGGGTGAGCAGCCGCATGGCGAACGTGTGTCGCAGCCGGTAGACGTTGTGCCCCGGCAGTTCCAGCTTGGCCAGTCGCACGCGCTTCTTGAAGAGGTCCCCGATCGCCCAGCGTTCGATGGGGCCGCTCGGGCAGCGCGCTCGCAGGAACAGTTCGGAATGCTCCGTGCCTTGAGCACGGCGTTCGTGTGCGAGGTAACTGCGCAGGATGCGCAGGGTCTGGGAGACCAGTGGCAGGAACAGATCGGACCGGGTCTTGCGCTGCACGACATGCAACACGCCCGCTTCCCAGTCGATCGAGTCCAGGCGCAGCGCCACGACCTCCGACGGTCGCAGCCCGTAGTGGGCCATCAAGTGCAGGATGCAGTGGTCGCGCCGGCCCGCCCTGCTGCCGAGATCGACCGATCGGATCAGCGCCTGGACCGCCGACCACTCGAGCGCCTGAGGTGGCAGCTCGCCGCGGTAGGTTCGTGGTGTCTCGATGGCGTCGAGCGGGCGGCTGGTCTCGCCTTGGTCGTGGCAGAACCGCAGGAAGCTCCTCAGGTGCGCGACCACATGCTGCAGCGAGTGGCGCGACACCTCGCGGCTGCGCAGTGCGACGAAGCGTTCGATGTCCGCGAGCGTCAGCGCGCTCAAGTCCTGGTCGACCCCGAGACCACGAGCCAGGAAGTCGGCCACCGTCATCGCATGGTGTTCGCGCGCCGACAGCGACAAGCCCCGCAGTTCCAGCAACTGCCGCTGGTAGTCAGCGCACAAGCCGACATGGCGGCCCTCGTCCCCGCCCTTGAGCAGCCGCCCGCGCGCGTGCAGGAACCGGCCATAGGCGCGCTCGGTGGCGTGAAACACAAGCGGCCGGCTCGGCACGCCGCGGCCGACAGCGCCGAATGCCTTGCGCAAGTCCTCCGCGCTGCACACAGGTCCTCGCAATCGCGGTAGAACCTGTTCGAGCCGAAGCAGATGATGCTGGACGACAAACGGCGTGTAGCGTTCGCCGCCAAGCCATACCGCAAACGCTTTCAACTCCGGTGCATTGACCGATCGCGCGAACAGCGCGCGCGTGTTGCTGGGAAAATCGGTGACCATGGTGCCCTTCCTCATGCAGTGGATGGACAACGCACGGTACGCGCGCGGCGTGGAGCTATGTGCAGTTCATGGGTGCCGTAGCGCCAGCAGGAGCCGCGTAGGCTCCCGCACTTCACATATCAAAGTCGTCCACATTCCGCAAAACTGAGCAGTTGGTCGCCGGATACGATGAAATGGTCGATGAGGCGCA
>JAZJYP010000133.1:0-16231 GCA_040390345.1 Pseudomonadota bacterium
TTCAGCGTAATCCGCGTTGCTTGAGGTTGGTAGGTCA
This sequence comes from Pseudomonadota bacterium, assembly GCA_040390345.1. Lineage (GTDB taxonomy): Bacteria > Pseudomonadota > Gammaproteobacteria > Burkholderiales > Burkholderiaceae_D > Telluria_A. The sequence goes on from JAZJYP010000133.1 coordinate 38, forward strand.
ATACATTCTGTCTACTGGGGCCCATCGTGGTGACGCGGCGCTGCCCGGCATGCAGGGCGAGCGCTTCGCTGCAGTCTTCCCAGATGATGGCGGTGATGCGCCAGCCGGCGTCTGTGAGCACCAGCTGCACCGACTTCATGCCTTCGCCCTCGAAGGCCTGGCCATTGAGGCGGCCGCGCTTGCGGTAATGGCTGGTGCGCGTGGCGGTGCCGCCGAAGCAGAAGGTTTCGGCGCTCACTTCCCATTCGTGGAAATCCTTGAGCGTGCCCTCGCCAAGCAGGCGGCGGCGCGGTGCGGCGAAGGCTTCCACCGACATCACTTCCACACCTTGCGCGCTGCGTTTGACGATGACGGCGCCGTCGGCGAAGAACCGCTCGAGCTGGTCGAGCGGGCAGGCACCCGTCGTGCGGTTGTCGAACTGCTTGAAGAAATCGTGGATGAGGTGGTCGATCGCGTCGAACATGGCAGTCCTCTAGTGCACGCCGTGCATCAGGCGGCTGATGCGTGGGCCGCAAGCAAACAGCACGGCGCCGGCGCCCACCAGCAACCAGAAGCTGAAGGTAAAGCCGCCCAGCGCCGAGGCGATCGTCATGCCGGAAGGGCCGCTGATGTCGCTCGCCAGCAGGCCGGAGAAGTTGTTGCCGATGGCGGTGCTGAGGAACCAGCCGCCGAAAGCCAGGCCCGCCATATCGCGCGGCACCAGCTTGCTCACCATGGACAGGCCGATCGGCGACAGGCATAGCTCGCCGACCGATTGCAGCAGGTAGCAGGCCGCCAGCGTCCAGAAGGGGATCATCTGGCGCGCATCGACCAGGCGCGTCAGCGCAAACATCAGCACGCCGAAGCCGAGCGCATTGCCCAGGAGGCCCAAGGCGAATTTGCGCGGGATGGAAGGCTCCCAGCGGTGCCGGCTCATGACCGTCCAGGCCAGCGCCACGATGGGCGCGCACAGCACCACCGAGGCGGAATTGAGCGACTGGAACCAGGCGACGCGGATCTCGAACCCCTCGAACAGCTGGCGGTTGACGATGTTCTGGGCCAGGAAGTTGAAAGAACTGCCGGCCTGCTCGAAGAACATGAAGAAGACGATATTGAAGACGAACATCAGCAGCATGGCGACCACGCGTTCGAGCGCGATGCGCCCGCTGCGCCGCGCGCCCAGGCACAGCGCCACCGACAGGGTGATGAACAGCAGGAGCAGCATCCAGGCCAGCAGGCTCGCTTCGACAAAGGCCATCAAGAGGTAGACGGGGGCAATCGCCGCCAGCGCGCCGGCGATCACGAGCACGGTGCTGCGGTTGTTGGCTGGCGTGGGCGGCAGGGCGCCCAGGCCCATCAACTGGCGCCGCCCGATGGTGAACCACACATAACTGAGCAGCATGCCGACACCGGCCGCGCCGAATACCAGGTGATAGTTGAGCATCGATTCGCCGGTGGCGATGCTGGCCAGCCAGTGCGTGAGCAGGGGTGAGATCATGCCGCCGGCGTTGATGCCCATGTAGAAAATACTGAAGCCGCGGTCGCGGCGCGGGTCGCCTTCCGGGTAGATCTTGCCCACCAGAGTGGAGATGTTCGGCTTGAACAGGCCGTTGCCGACGATGACGGTGGCCAGGCCAAGCAGGAACAGGTGCTGGTCCGGCAGCATGATCATGAACAGGCCTGCGCTCATGATCAGCGCACCAGCGAGGATCGAGCGCTGGTAGCCGATCAGGCGGTCGGCCACGAAGCCGCCGAAGATGGCGCTGGCGTACACCAGCGCCAGGTAGGCGCCGTAGGTTTTCGACGCCGCGCCTTGGCCGCTGGCGGCACCGCCATAGAACTGGGCCACGATATACAGGGTGAGCGCCCAGCGGATGCCGTAGAAGGCGAAGCGCTCCCAGAATTCGGCCATGAACAGCATCCACAGAGGGCGCGGGTGTCCCCACAGCGTGGGATAGGTCGGCGTGGCCGGCAGCGTGGCGCTGTCGACGCGGGGGGCGGTGGTGGTCATGGAGGACTCCGGGTGGCTCAGGCGATGGAAAGTAGCGTGAGTGGCGCCGCGCTGTCAAACCGCTGGGCCGCACTATGCCGTTTTAAGCGGGCGCGCTGACGGAAAGGGCCTGCCGCTGGTGCGCCGGCGCGCAATGGGCTAGAGTTTGGACAGTCGCAGCGAGGGAGGCAGGGATGGAAAACGAGGGATTGCAAATTCGTGCCATGGGGCGGCACGAACTCGAGCCGGTTCTCGACTGGGCCGCACTGGAAGGCTGGAATCCCGGCCTGCACGACGCGGCCTGCTTCTACCAGGCCGACCCTGGCGGTTTTCTCGTGGGCCTGCGCGGTGACGAACCGGTGGCGAGCATTTTCGCGGTCCGTTATGGGACCGGCTTCGGCTTCATCGGCGGCTACATCGTCAAGCCGGCATGGCGCGGCAAGGGCTATGGCATGGCGCTGTGGCAGGCCGGCATGGCGCGCCTGACCGGGCGCACCATCGGCCTCGATGGCGTGCTGGCGCAACAGGCCAATTACGCCAGGTCGGGCTTCGCGCTGGCCCATCGCAATATCCGCTTTGAAGGGCGCGGCTGTGCCCATGAGCCGGCAGGCAGCATGGTCGTGCCGCTGGCGTCGCTGCCGGTCGGGGAGGTGCTGCGCTACGACCAGGCCTTCTTTGCCGATGAACGCAGCAGCTTCCTGCGCTGCTGGATCGGGCAGGCCGGCAGTATCGCGCTCGGCGTGGGTGCGGCCGGTCGCCTGCTCGGCTATTGCGTGATGCGGCCCTGCCGGCAGGGTTTCAAGATTGGCCCCCTGTTTGCCGATACGCCGGAACTGGCCGAAGCGTTGCTGGCCGATACCCTGGGCCGGGTGCCGGCGGATGTGCCGGTCTTCCTCGACGTACCGGAGCCGAATGCCGATGCCCTCGCGCTGGCGGCGCGCCACCAGATGCAGGCTTGCTTTGAGACGGCGCGCATGTACACCGGACCGGCTCCGTCGATGAGCCTGGCGCGCCAATACGGCATCACGACCTTTGAGCTGGGTTAGTCCCCGGCCGCGCAAAATTCTGTTTACATTCTTTCATATGTCAGATATTGTTGACACATGAAAGAGAAATTGAGCACATCGATCACCGGCGACCAGCTCCTGCTCATCCTGGCAGCGCTATCGAACCCGCACCGCCTGCGCATCGTGGCGGCGCTGGCCCAGGACGGGCGCAACTACATCAGCCAGCTGGCGCGCGAACTGGGCATCAGCCGGCCCTTGCTGCACCTCCACCTGCACAAGCTGGAAGAGGCGGGCCTGGTGCGCAGCGAACATGAATTATCAAGCGACGGCAAGGCGCTCAATTTTTTCGAGGTTACGCCTTTCGCCATCGCGCTCACGCCGGCGGCCATTGCCGCGGCGGTCCCCACCCTGCAATCCAACCCTGAATCCTAGAGGTCATCATGTCAGAAAACGTCTTTTACGCCGCGTTCTTCTTCCCGGCCGCCGCCGCAGTGATTGTGTTTTTCATGAAGTATGTGTCGCAGGTGCTGCAGGCGCGCGTGCGCCTGGGCCAGGACGAAGCCTATCGCGCGCTGGCCACCACCACCAACGCCGCCAATGCGCAGAACGCCGCAGCCCTGGCCGACATCCAGGCGCGCCTGGCGACGCTGGAAAAAATCCTCAAGGAAGTCGAGTAAGCGATGATGAAAAAGCTCCTGCGTTTGCTCGGGTACTTGCTGGCGGGCCTGGCCACGCTCGTGGCGATCGGCGGTATCCTGTTTGCCTGGTTTGTCTACTCGCCCGACCCTGAACTGCCCAAGCTGTCCGGCACCCTGGCCAAGGGCAGCATCGACGTCAATGGCCTCAAGCGCAGCTATGTCACCTATGTGCCCAAGGGCCTGGCGCCCGGTGCGCCGCTGGTGCTGGTGATGCATGGCTCGGGCGAAGACGCCCAGCAGATCCGCATCGACACCGGCTATGGCTTCGAACGCCTGGCCGACCGGCATGGCTTTGCGATCGCCTATCCGAATTCGTATACCTTCGACTGGAACGATTGCAGCCGCGTGGGCGACTTCAAGGCCAATGGCCGCGAGGTGGACGACGTGGGCTTCCTGACGGCGCTGACCGACAAGCTGGCCGGCGAGATGGGCAGCGACAGGGCGCGCGTGTTTGCCACCGGCGTGTCGGCGGGCGGCTTCATGTCGCTGCGCCTGGCGCTGGAAGCTCCGGCGCGTTTTCGTGCAGTGGCGGCGGTATCGGCCAATGTGCCGGCGCCGGACAACTTCAAGTGCCAGCCGGCGGGGCGCGATATTCCGGTCATGCTCATGAGCGGCACCAAGGATCCGCTGGTGCCTTTCGAGGGCGGTGAAGTGAACCTGCTCGGCTTCTTCTACATCAACGGCAATGTGCTGTCGGCGCGCCAGTCGGGCCAGTATTTCGCCACCCGCCACCAGATCAGCAGCGCGCCGGACATCGTGCAAGGTAGCGCCGGCAGCGGTGTCGAACGCGTGCACTGGCGCCAGGATGACAAAGCGGAAGTGGAACTGGTCGCCATCCACGGCGGCGGCCATGGCATGCCGCAGCCCTACTGGCGCCGCCCACGCCTGCTGGGCCCATCACCGATGGACCCGGATGGGACGGCGCTGATCTGGGCCTTCTTTGCGCGCCAGCCTGCCGCCGCGCGCCTGGCCGGGAACCTGCCATGAGCGTCCTCCAGCTCGGCGCCGACAGTTCCTTGCTGGCCCATGCCGCTGCGGCCACGGTGCTGTTCCTGCACATTGGCGCTGGCGGCATCGGCCTGGTATCCGGCGCCGCTGCGCTGGCGCTGCGCAAGGGGTCGGTTTGGCACGGCCGGGCGGGCAGGGTTTTTGTCGCGGCGATGCTGACCATGTCGGCTATCGGCGCGAGCGTGGCGCCGTTCCTGCCCGCGCCGGAGCGCGCCTCCGTTGTCGCCGGCGTGCTGACCTTTTATCTCGTGCTCACTTCCTGGGTGACCGTGTGCGACAAGAGCGGCAGCGGCGGCCGCCTGTTCGACGTGGGCGCGCTGCTCGTCGCGCTGTGCGTCACGGGCACGGGCGCACTGTTCATCCGCATGGCGTCACTGAGCCCTACGGGAACGCTCGATGGCCAGCCACGCCAGGCTTTCTACCTGTTTGTGCTGGTCGGTTCGCTGGCGCTGGCGGGCGACGTGCGCCTGGTCTGGCAGGGCGGCGTGACGGGAGCGCAGCGGATCGCACGCCATTTGTGGCGCATGTGTGTGGCCCTGTTCATCGCCGCCGCTTCGCTGTTTCTTGGGCAGCAGCAGGTGTTCCCTGCGGCGCTGCGCGGGTCGGCCTGGCTGTTCGTGCCGGAATTGGTGATCGTGCTGCTCTTGCTGTTCTGGCTGGGGCGTGTCTTGCTGGCCCCGATGCTGCGGCGTGCGCGCGCCTAGTGCGTGGCGGCGGCTTCGAGCTTGCGGTAGTCTGGCTGGATGCGCACCGTTGCAATGGCATTCCAGATCGCTTCGATGCGCGCCGGGTTGGCCGCGTAGGTTTTGCGGCCCACCATCAGGTAGAAGGCGAACTGGGTAAAAGGCTGGGGCGCGAGGGTGATGCGTCCGGCAAAGCGCGGGTCGTCCTGCACCATCTTCTCGGCGGAGCGGCCTAGCAGCACGGCCACGTCGGCGCTGCCGGCGGCGAGCACGCGCAAGCCTTCTTCGGCCGACTTGATATTGTCGATCACGCTCTGGCCGCGCGCGCGCAGCAGGTCGCCGACGAAGTAGCCGCGCTGGGCGACGGCGATGGCGCGCGGATTGACCAGGTCCTTGCCGTCCCAGGCGGCGCCGCTGCCTTCGCGCAGGAACACGTCGACGCGGTCTTCATACAGGGCTTTATCGGGATTGGCGCGCCCATCCGGGAGGATGGGCAACCTGCTGAAGAGGCGCCGCTCGGGTGAGTCGGCGGCGCCGATCATGGCGTCCATGGCGCCGGTACGGGTCTCTTCCATGCAGCGTATCCACGGGCGTGCATGGAACTGGAACTGCTCGCCCGTGAGTTTTTCAACGCGCCGGAGCAGCTCGAAATTGAGGCCGCTGGCGTCAGGCATGGTCCACGGCGCCTGCGCGACGTTTTCGAAACACAGTTTGAGCGGCGCAGCCGTGGCCCATGACCCGCAGAGCAGGGCAAGCAGGGCAAGGCTGGCGGTCAGGCGCATGGTGGCTCCGGCGGGCGGCGTGCTGCCATTCTCGCGCTTTGCCCTTGCCACTGGAAGCGAATTCTGAAGGCAAGCGCGTTTCATCAATTTGGTATATGATGATCGTCATGTCAATCAAATCCAAACACGTCGGTGCCGTGCGCACCACCCGGAGCCGCAAGGAGGCGACCCACCAGCGCATCGTTGAAGTGGCGGCGCGTGCGATCCGGCGCAGCGGCTACGCCGGCACCGGTGTGGCGGACATCATGAAAGAAGCCGGCCTGACGCACGGCGGCTTTTACGCGCACTTTGCCTCGCGCGAGGCCTTGCTGGCCGAGGCGGCCGATCGGGCCGGTGCCGAAGCCGTGGGCGTATCGGCCGACATCGCCGCGGCAGCGGCTCCAGGGCAGGCCTTGCAGGCACTGATGCGGGCTTATTTGTCGCAACAGCACCTCGAGAGCGTGGAATTTGGCTGTCCGGTGGCTGCGCTGGGCTCGGAGATGCACCGCCAGGCGCCGGAAGTGCGCCATGCGGCAACCCGCCATATCAAGGAGATGATCGATCTGGTGGCGCGCCAGTTGCCGGACTGGGGAAGCCCGGCGGCGCACCAGCAGGCCATGTTCATGGTCAGCGCGATGATCGGCACCATGGTCATGGCACGTGCGGTCGATGATGCGCGTCTCGCTGACGCCTTGCGCGAGGCGGCGCTCCAGCATTTTTCAGGCGCTGGCCAGTAAGGCCGCGTTTTTTTGTCTTTCAATATGATGATCGTCATATTGCGGTATAACCAGGAGCATGAAATCATGAACAATCAGGTTGCAATTGTGACGGGGGCGTCTTCGGGCATTGGCGAGGTCACCGCCGAACGGCTCGCCAAGGCGGGCTACAAGGTGTACGGCACCAGCCGCCGTGGCGCGCAGGGGCAAGAAAGCCTGCGTCCTTTCACGATGCTGGCCCTCGATGTGACCAGCGACGCATCGGTGGCGGCAGCGGTGGACGAGGTCTTGCGGCGCGAGGGACGCATTGACCTGCTGGTCAATAACGCCGGCTTTGGCGTCGCGCCCGCTGCGGCCGAGGAAAGTTCGATCGAACAGGCGCATGCGATTTTCGATACCAACTTCTTCGGCACGGTGCGCATGGTGCGCGCCGTGCTGCCCCATATGCGCCAGCGCGGCAGCGGACGCATCATCAATATCAGTTCGGTACTCGGTTTCGTCGCGGTACCGTATGCGGCGCTCTATTCGGCCACCAAGCACGCGATGGAAGCTTATTCGGAGGCGTTGGACCAGGAATTACGCACCCAGGGCGTGCGCGTGACGCTGGTCGAACCGGCCTATACCCGGTCCGGGTTCGAGGCCAACCAGTTGCAACCCGATGCGCCGCTTGAGGAATATGACGACCTGCGCGCGGGACTGGCTGCGCGCGTGCGCGAGGCGGTCGAAGGCGGGGATGAACCCGAGGTGGTGGCGGACACGGTACTGCGCGTGGCGCGCGCCGCCGCACCAAAAGTGCGCTATACCTCCGGTGCGCTGGCTGCGCGCCTGCGCCTGCTGCGCCGGTTCGCGCCCGCCGTCCTGGTCGAAGCGGGCGTGCGCAGCGACTTGCGCCTCGCTTCCCAGCCTGCGCTGCGCAAGCCTGGCACCCTCATGGGGAGTGCGGCATGAAGGCGTTTTTCATCACGCGTTACGTCAAAGCGGATGTTCTCACGGCGGGGGACTTGCCCATGCCGGTCTTGGGCGACGACGACGTCATGGTGCAGGTGCATGCCGCCGGCGTGAACCCGCTCGATAACAAGATTCGCAGCGGCGAATTCAAGCTGCTGCTGCCATACAAAATGCCGCTCATTCTGGGAAATGACGTGGCCGGTGTCGTCGTTGGCGTGGGCGCGCGGGTGCGCCGTTTCAAGCCCGGCGACGAGGTGTATGCGCGGCCCGACGACGCGCGCATAGGCGGCTTCGCCGAATTCATCGCCATCAGGGAGGACGCGCTGGCCAGGAAGCCCGCCAATCTGTCGATGGAAGAGGCGGCATCCCTGCCGCTGGTGGCCTTGACCGCCTGGCAGGCGCTGGCGGAAAAGGGGCAGTTGAAACGGGGGCAGCGCGTGCTGATCCACGCCGGTTCGGGCGGCGTCGGCACGGTCGCGATCCAGCTGGCCCGCTATCTGGGCGCGACGGTCGCCACTACCGCCAGTGCCGGCAACGCGGCCATGCTCAAGGAACTCGGTGCCGACATCGTCATCGACTACAAGAGCGAGGACTTCGCCACCCGCTTGCAGGACTACGACCTGGTCCTCGACACCCAGGGCGGCGCCACCTTGAAGAAATCGCTCGATGTGCTCAGGCCGGGCGGAAAACTGATCGGCATCGCCGGCCCGCCCGATCCGGCTTTTGCGAGCGAGCGCGGTGTGAACGGATTTGTCAGCCTGGTGATGCGCTTGCTCAGTCATGGCATCCGCAGCGCGGCCGGGCGCCGCGGCGCCAGCTACGCCTTTCACTTCATGACGGCCAGCGGCGCCCAATTGGACGAGATCACGCGGCTGGTCGAAGCGGGCCATATCCGCCCCGTGGTCGAACGCGTGTTTCCCTTCGCGCAAACCGGTCAGGCGCTGGACTACGTCGAGCGCGGCCGCGTGAAGGGAAAGGTCGTCGTCAAGGTGCGTTAGTTGGCCTTGTAGGGCGACTTGCCGCCAGCGGCAATAAAGGCGTCGATGCGCGCCTCCATCACGGGCAGGGGCACGGAACCGAGTTGCAGCACGGTGTCGTGGAAGGCGCGGATGTCGAACTTGGGACCCAGCGCCGCTTCGGCCTTCTTGCGCGCGCCCATGATGGCCATCTCGCCCAGGTAGTAGGACAGGGCCTGGCCTGGCCAGGAGATGTAGCGGTCCACTTCCGTTTCCACTTCATGCTCGGAGAGGGCGGTGTTCTCGCGCAGGTAGGCCTGCGCCTGCGCGCGCGTCCAGCCCTTGGCGTGCACGCCGGTGTCGACCACCAGGCGCGAGGCGCGCCAGGCCTGGTAGCTGAGCATGCCGAAGGTTTCGTACGGCGTCGTGTAGATGCCCATTTCGGTGCCCAGGCGTTCGCTGTACAGGGCCCAGCCTTCGCCGAAGGCCGAGATGTAGGCGCGGCGGAAGGCGGGCAGGCCTTTTTGTTCCAGCGCGATCGGCATCTGGAAGGCGTGGCCCGGTGCCGATTCATGCAAGGTCAGCGCGGGCAGGCTGTAGAGGGCACGCGAAGGCAAGTTGTAAGTGTTGACCAGGTAGACGCCCGGGCCGCCACGGCCCGAGGTGTAGTACGGTGCCTGGTCGGGCGGCACGGGAATGATGCCGAAGCGGCGGCGCGGCAGGTAGCCGAAATACTGGTCGGCGTTGGCGTCGAAATTCTTGGCGATGAAGGCGGCGCGCATCAGCAGTTCTTCCGGCGTCTTGGCGTAGAACTGCGGGTCGGTGCGCAGGAATTGCAGGAAGGCGGGCAGGTCGCCGGTGAAGCCGGTCTTCTTCATCACTTCGTTCATTTCGGCGCGGATCTTGGCCATCTCGGACAAGCCGATCTGGTGGATCTGTTCGGCCGTCATGTTGGTGGTCGTGAATTCGACGATCTTCGACTGGTAGTAGGCTTTACCGTCGGGCAGGCTCTCGGCGGCGAGCGATTCGCGCGCATTCGGTACATACTCCTCGCGCATGAATTTGAGCAGCTTGGCGTAGGCTGGCTTGACCTTGTACACGATGGCACCAAGCGCTTCGTTGCGCAACTTGGCTTGCTGCTCGGCCGGCACGGCAGCGAGCATGGTCTTGAAGGGCGTGTAGAAGACTGTGTCTTCGGCCTTGGCGTCGACGATGGAAACGAGCGTGGCGTCGCGTCCGGCCAGGGTGACTTTCGGCGGCGTGAAGCCGCGCGCCAGGCCGGCGCGCATATTGGCGATTTCGTCGTCGAAGTAGCGCGGCACGTCGCCCAGCTGCTTGATGAAGTTGGCGTAGTCGCCGGGCTTCTTGAAGGTCTGGCGCGCCGTGTACGTCATATTGGTCCAGAACGAGCTGTCGGCATTGAGCGGCTTTTCGTATTCGCGGAAGCGCAGCTCGTCGCTCAGGGCGGCGATCTGGGCGCGGTAGACCTGGAAGTTCACGCGTTCGGCCGGCGAGAGTTTCGCCTCCGGCACGCTGGCCAGCTTTTTGCTCACGTCCTGCCAGTAAGCCAGCTGCGCGGCGGCGGTTTTCGCGTCCACGCGCGGCAGGTCCGCTTCGATGCCGGTGTCGTCGTCCTCGTCACGTTCGAGGTGCTGCGACAGGCGCCATTTCCATTCGGTCGTATAGATGGTTTTGAATTGCTGGTCGGCGGCATTCGGTGCGGCCTGGGCCGACGCGGCGAGGCAGGCGCCGGCAATGGCGGCGGCGAGGATCTTGTTCATAGGTCTCCACGTGTTTGGGTGTGCGCCGTGATTGTGCCACAGCCAGCGCTGGTGTAGGCTTTGGCGTTTAGGGCGTCAATACCTGGAGCGGCACCATGCAAGGCCTCGTCATTTTCGGTACCAGCAATATCCTGTCCGACCTGTTCGACTGCGCGCTGGCCAATGGCTTGCCGATCGCGCATGTCGTCACACACCTGCCGGAAACGGACGACGCGCGCAGCCTGCCGGTGGCGCAGCGCATCGACGCGCTGGCGGCCCTGGGCAGTGCGCCGACCTTGCTGGCGCTGGACGAGTTCCGGCCCGAGCCGGGGCAGGTCTACCTGCTCGGCCCAACGACACCCACGCGCGCCGCATTGGCGCGCGAAGTGGAACAGCGCTTCGGCCTTCAGTTCACAACGCTGGTGCATCCGACGGCGTATGTGTCGCCGCTGGCCACGCTGGGCCCGGGCGTGTTCGTCGGCGCCAATAGCGTGGTGGGACCGGGCGCGCGGCTGGGCGCCCATGTCTTCGTCAATCGCGGCGTGACGATTGGCCACGACACGCAGATTGGCGCTTACTCGCGCATCCAGCCGGGCAGCAATCTCGGTGGCCTCTCGCGCATCGGCGAAGGTGTGACGGTGGCCATCGGCGCGACCTTGCTCGAACGCCTGGTGGTGGAAGACGGCGCTTTCATCGGCGCCGGTGCCGTGGTGACTGGCGATGTGGGCGCGCGCCAGCTGGTCGTTGGCGTACCCGCCAAATTCAAGAAGATGGTTGACGCTTAGCGAAGCGCGCCAGCGCCAGTTCGCAGGCGGCGCGCAACGAAGGGCCGGAACGGGCCAGGTCGAGCGTGTCGTCAAAGCGCTGGCGCATGGCCTGGCCCAGCTCTGCGCGGCGCGCGGGGGAGGCCAGCAAATCGTCCAGCGTGGCGAAAAACTCGCTCTCGTTGGCCATGGCGAGATTGCCCATTTTATGGCCAGAATCGCCACCGGCCAAGGCCAGCACCGGCAGGCCCGCCGCCATCGCTTCGGCAGCGCTCAGGCCGCCGCCCACGCGCGGCGGGTTGACCGCCACATCGCACAAGGCATACACGGCGCCGAGGTCGGGCCGGTGCGGCGAGGTGCGCACCTGGCCAGGCCGTGCGCCTTCGAGGGCGGCGGGCAAATCGCCCGCTCCGCCCGCCAGTAGCCAGACGACCTGTGGATGGCGCTCCAGCACGGCCAGCATGCGCCGGGCCCAGTCACCCTTGATTTCCTTCACAAGGCGGCCGCCCACCGTGAGCAGCACCAGGGCATCGGCGGGCAAGTCGAGCTGCGCGCGTTGGAGCGTGCCCGGTCCCGGTTTGCGCAGCACCCGGAAGGGATGGTAGTGGCCAAAGGCAGGTGGAAACGCTGGCCCCCAGTCGCTGCTGTCGCATCCACCGCGGGCCGGATCGGCGGCCAGCCAGGCGTCGCAAGGCGCCATCGGCGGCACGGCATGTACGCCCATGCCCAGCACCGGACGCGCACGATACAGGGGCTGCATCAGGGGTGCGTTGAGGCCGACAAACATGACCAGGTCGGGGTCGTCGCGGGCGATCACCGCCAGCACGTCGCGCCAGCGGCGCGTCAGCGAGAAACGCGTGTCGGCCAGTGTCACGCTCACGCCGCCCTGCAGGCGTGAGGGCAGGGTTGCCAGGTCGGGCAAGCCGGTCACCAGGCGGCCGCTGAAGCCGAGGTAGTGCTCCATCGTCGGCAGCACCTGGTCCTGGGCGCTGTAAAGGGTCACCTGGTAGCCAAGGCCGGCCAGCAGGGCCGCCTGCTGCAACGCCATTTCCGTTGGCGGATGCAGGGAATTTCCGAACATGGGAATGAGCAGGGCAATTTTGCGAATCGTGTCGACGCGCCGCTTTGGCAGGCCTGCCGACGCGGCCAGTTGATCGCCCAACTGGCGCATCAGCTCAGGCACCTGGGCATTGCGCAGCGCGTCGACAAAGTGCTGGTGATCGCCTTCAGCGGTCACGGCGTGGCCCCATTCGTAGGCAGCAAAGGCCATCAGGCGTTCAGGTTCGCACGGCGATATCGCCTGGATCAGGAACGCGGCCTGCGCCGTGTATTGCGCGTCATTGATCAAGTGGGCCAGGAAGTTCGCACGCAGGAAACCCGCTTCGCCACCGGCGGGCAGGCGTTGCAGCACCAGTGCGCGCACGAATTCAAGGACTGGCGCTTCCTGCGCGGAACCAATCAGTTTGTCCAGCACGTGCCAGCGGAAACTGGCATGCGGGGCGAGGGCGATCTGCTCCACTGCGTCCTCGAGCAAGGTGGCCAACAAGGGTTGTACCGGCATAGGTTCATGGCGAAATGATCGGGCAACCAGTCTAGCATTGTTGCCCGATCGGGGAAGCCGGCTTATTGGCCCTGGCTGGTGCTGCCTGTGGCGTTGCCGCTGCCGCTGCCGTTGGCCGAGGTAGTGGCATTCGCGTGCGGCTTGGCCTGCACGGCCTGCGCTGCCGTCACCGCCTGGCCGGCGCGGCCCGTGGCGTCGACCTGCTGCGTCGTCGTGCGGGTATTGGCCACGCTCGATTGGGCGAAACTGCGGGTGGTGTCGGCCTGGGCGCGGGCACCATCGCGCACTGGTTGTGCAGTGCCGGTGGCGCTTTGTGCCGCAGTAGCGGCGGCGCGCTTGCTGCCGCTTACGCCGATGCCGACATCGCCATTGCCCGATGCATCGGCATTGCCGTCACCGGTCAGGGCGCTGCCCAGCCCTGCGCCATTCGATGCCGGTGCCTTGGCCGCGTCGGCCGCGGCGGGAGCGCGCGGCACCGATTGCAAGGTGCCGCGTCCGGTCATCTCGGTGACATTGCGCAGGCCGCCCATGGCGCCCAGATTGCCGCTACCGCCAAGCATGCCGCCGACTGCGCCACGGCCAAGCAGTTGCGCGTGGGCCGAGCAGGCCATGCCGAGGGCGGCGACGAGGATCAGTTGTTTGCAGGTGCGAGCGGTTTTCATGATGGTTCTCCTGGTGTGCGCTGCGGACAATCCGCGGCTGTTACAAGGAAAACGTCCCGTCTCCGGCTTTTATTCCATCGCCTCGAAAATATTTTTAATCAGCGAAAACTGGCCGGTTCGTTGCGATAGGAGAGGCCCAGCACGCCATGCCCCGCTTCCGGCTGGCCGCGCGCTTGTGCCGCCAGCGCGGCCAGGGCCTGCTGCGCCGCCGCCGGTGCCGGTGTTGGCAGGGCAGGCGCGAGCATCGCTGCGATGATGGGCGCGGCAAACGAGGTGCCGCGCACGACGCGGTAAGGCGCGCGGCCCAATGCCGCGCTGACCATCTGGCTGCCGGGGGCGGCGAACATGACTTGCGGACCGCGCGCCGCCTCCGGCAAGACATGGCCGGCGCGGTCGACTGCGCTCACGCCGACCACGCCGGGATAGCTGGCCGGGTAGAGCGGCGGCGCGGCCGGACCGTCGTTGCCGACTGCGGCGACCAGCAGGTGGCCGCGCCGCACCATGGCGCCCACGGCGCGTTCCAGCGCCAGGTTGGGCGGGCCGACCAGGCTCATATTGATGACGCCCACCTGCTGCTTGGCCAGCCAGGCCAGGGCGGCGGCAATGCGTTCGGCCGAGCCGCCGGTGGGGGTGTCGCAATAGACGTCGGCGGCAAACAGCGTCGCTTGCGGCGCGACACCATGGAAGTGGTCGGACTGGCCCACCATCAGGGCGGCGACGGCAGTGCCATGCTCGCTGGGCACGATGGCGCCGTCGCAGCCCCAGCGCCGGATCGCCGCATCGCGAAAGACGGGGTGGTTGTCGGCGATGCCGCCATCGACCAGGCCGACGCGCAAGGGCGCTTGCGGCGCCGCCGCAGCCGGCATGGCGCCAGCGGCGGCCAGCGTTTGCGCCGCGCTGCCGGTATACACATGGTTGAAATCGTACTGGCCGGACGGGTCGCGCGCGCGCAAGAGCGCCAGCAGGGCTGCCGTGTCGGCGCGCGGCGGCACGGCCAGCACGACGAGGGTTTCATCGAGGCCATCGAGGACGTCGCTGCGCACAAGGGACAGTCCCAGCGCAGTCGCCGCCTGCAAGCCGGCGGCGCTGGGCGACCAGGCCAGGATCTGGCCGCGCACGACCGGCTCGCCGCGTGGATCGGCTTCGAGCACATCGCGGTGCTGGCGCAGCAGGGTGCCAAGCTGCAGCTGGCGCAGTTCGCCCAGTGCCGCTTGCTCGGTGCTGGCGAGCAGGCGGTTGCCGCGTTCGCGCAGCACGTCCGTGTTCAAGGGCGAAAGCTGCTGTGGCAGCGGCAGGTTCAGGTTGGGCAGGCGCAGCTGGGCCTGGGCCGGAACGGCGGCCAACAGCAGCAGGACAGCGCAAAGACGGGTTCGCATGGCGTGATCTTATAATGGTTTGGATTTTCTTTTATTTAAACGTGCGGGGCAGGGATTAAAGTCCCTCGCCCGCGCGTTTTATGGATAACCATGACAAATACGGCTTCATCGTTCCAGCAAGAGCTCGCCGCGCTGCTGCCGCGCCTGCGCCGCTTTGCGCGCAGCCTGGTATTCAACCGCGAGGATGCCGACGACCTGGTGCAGGTGGCGGTGGAACGGGCGCTGGTGCGCGCCAGCCAGTGGGAAGAAGGCACGCGCCTGGACAGCTGGCTGTTCCGCATCATCAAGAACGCCTGGATCGATGAAGTGCGTTCGCGCATCCGGCGCGACAAACTGTTCGCGCCAGAAGAAGCGGGCGAACATGTCGGCGACGATTTCGCCCAAGCGCAGCAGCAGCGCATGGCCATCAACAAGGCCATCAGCCTGCTGTCGGACGACCACCGGATGGTGGTGGCGCTGGTGCTCGTTGATGGCATGGCCTACCAGGAGGCGGCCGATGTGCTGGAGCTGCCCGTGGGGACGCTCATGAGCCGCCTGGCGCGGGCGCGTACGGCCCTGCAAGGGCATTTATCGGATCAAGCGAGGACGGTATGAGCAGCATTTCAGACGAAACCCTGATGGCCTACGCGGACGGCGAACTCGATGCCGATACCGCCGACGTGGTCGAACGCGCGATGGCGGCCGATCCCGCGCTGGCGGTGCGCGTGGGCGAGCACCGGGCCTTGCGGGAGCAGGTGTTTGGCGCGTTCGCGCCGGTCCTCGACGAAGCGGTGCCGGTGCGCTTGCGCGCTGCGGCGGCGGGCGTGGTCGATTTGCAGGCGGTGCGCGCGAAACGCGAGCGGCGCTGGTCGTGGCCCGAGTGGGGCGCGCTGGCGGCGACGCTGCTGGTGGGCGTGCTGGCGGGGACGGTGGGACAGCGGCAAGCGGGCGATGCGACCCTGGCGGCCGATGGCGCGCTGGTCGCGCGCGGGCAGCTGGCCGAGGCCTTGTCGCAGCAGTTGGCCAGCGGAGCGCCGGGGGCGGTGAAGATTGGGGTGAGTTTTTTGGCCAGTGATGGCAGCTATTGCCGCAGTTTCGTCATGGGCAAGGGCGCGGGACTGGCGTGCCGGCGTGCCGGTCAATGGCAGTTGCCGGTGATGGCGCAGGCGCAGGCGGGGGCTGAAGGCGCATACAAGCAGGCGGCCAATGCGATGCCGGCGGCGGTGATGGAGGCGATCGATGCGCGCATTCAGGGCGCGCCGCTCGATGCGAAGGCCGAGCAGGCGGCGCGTGAGCGGGGTTGGAGTCGCTAATTTGCCAGCCACTCGAGCAGTTTTTCCAGCGCC
>JAZJYP010000133.1:16241-29813 GCA_040390345.1 Pseudomonadota bacterium
GGTAGCCTTGCAGACTGTCGCAGCCATTGGCAAGCAGGAAGTCGGCCTGGCCGACCGTCTCCACGCCTTCGGCCACCACGCGCAATCCCAGGTGCCGCGCCATCGCGAGAATCGCCTGCACAATCGCGCTGGCGCTGGCGTTGCCCGGCGTGTCGTCGACAAAGCTCTTGTCGATTTTGAGTTCATACAGCGGCATCTGCTTCAGGTAGGCCAGGCTGGAATAGCCGGTGCCAAAATCGTCGATCGAAAACCGAATGCCCAGCGCCGCCAGTTCGTGCATGCGCGCGATGGCGTCATCCAATTTGTCGATCAGCAGGCTCTCAGTCACTTCAAGAATCAGCAGCGACGCCGGGGCGCCCGTGTCGTGCAGGGCCGCGCGAATCTGCGCCACGAAGTCGGGTTGGCGAAATTGCGAAGGGCTGACATTGACCGACAGCGGGAAATGCATGCCGGCGGCGCGAATGGCAAGGATGGCGCGGCACGCTTCGCGCAGCGCCCATGCCCCCAGCGAAACGATCAAGCCGCATTCCTCGGCCACCGGTATGAACTGAACCGGCGGCACCATGCTGCCGTCGGCGCGGCGCCAGCGCATCAGCATTTCGGCGCCCACCGTGCGGCCATCCCGGTCCACCTGCGGCTGCAGGTGCATCTCCAGTTCGCCTGCCTCAAGCGCGGCCGCGAGGTCGCGTTCGACCGTCAGGCGCCGTTCCACTTCGGCTTGCATTTCCGATTCGAAGAAGGCGATGCCGTTGCGACCGTCCGCCTTGGCCCGGTACATGGCGATGTCCGCTTCGCGCAGCAGGTCGTGCGCGGTCTGTCCTGCCTTGGGCAGCATCGTCACGCCGATGCTGGCCGTGGAATGGTAGGACTGACCTTCGATCTCGAAAGGCTGGTCGAATGCCTTGCGCACCTTGCCGGCCACGCGCAGCGCGGCGTGGGTGGCTGTGGCCAGGTCCGGCGCCAGGTGGGCCAGCAGCACGACGAACTCGTCGCCGCCGATGCGCGCAACGGTGTCGGCCTTGCGCGTCATTTGCAGCAGGCGTCCGGCGGCGTCGCGCAGCAAGGCATCGCCGGTGGCGTGGCCGCGCGCGTCGTTGATGTTCTTGAAGCGGTCCAGGTCAATGAACAGCACCGCGCTGATGGTGCCGCCCCGTTCGGAACTCGAGAGCAGCTTGTCGATCCGGTCCATCAGCAGGCGCCGGTTGGGCAGGGCGGTGAGCACGTCGTAGAAGGCGAGGCGATGGATGTCGTCTTCGGACTTCTTGCGCTCGGTGATGTCGCGCTCGATGGCCACCCAGTGGGTGTTGTTGCCCACCTCGTCGGAGAAGGGCACCAGGTCGGTCTCGACCCAGTAGGCCTCGCCGGCCTTGGTGTAGTTGATCAGTTCTGCGCGCACCGGCCGCACGGCCGCCAGTGCCGCTTCGATGTCGGCCACGGCGGAGAGCTCCGATTCGGCGCCGCGCAGCAGGCGCGGATTCTGGCCGATCACGTCTTCCTGGCGGTAGCCGGTGCGCCGTTCGAAGGCGGGATTGACGGAGATGATGCGCAAGTGCGCCGGGCCGTTCGGCAGCGCCGGGTCGTGAATGACCTCGGTGATGGTGACCATATCGTTCAGGCGCGCCACGGCTGCGGAGGTCAGGCGCAGTTCGTCGAGCGAGCGCGCCAGGTGGCGCAGCAGCACCGAACTCGACAAGGTGAGCATGGTGCCGATGAACAGGTAGTTCAGGGCGATGATGGCGGCCTTGGCGCCGCCGTCTTCGGACAGGCGCACAGCCAGGATGGCGGCGCCGGTGGCCGCCAGCAGGGCCATGGCGGTGCGTTGGCCCAGCAGCAGGGCGGCCAGCACCGGAATGGCCAACAGGTAGATCTGGCTGATCGGCCCCACCTTGATCATCAGGGCGACGCCGACAATGAAGGTCACCGCCAGGAAGTTGTGGACACGCGCGTGGAAGGACAGGGCGGGCAGGCGCCAGATGCCGAACAGCCAGGCGATGGCCGTGCTGTCGATGGCGACGATGGACCACATGCCTTCGCGCGCGGCCAGCACGATGCTGGGGATGGCGGTGAGCGTCCCCAGCCCCAGCACAAACTGCAGCAGGCGCGTGAAAATCTGCGCGCGCCAGTGCGCAATGTCATTCATCGCTGCCAAGGCGAGGACCCTTCCTTGCTGATGATGGTGCTGGCGGGACGGCCCCGCCGGTGTCGCTTACTTCTTGTTGGACAGGCAGGTCTTCATGAAGGCCTTGCGCTCGTCGCCTTTCATGCCCTTGGCGTCGGCGTTACAGGTCTTCATCTTGTCTTGCTGGGTCGGTGGCGCGACGGGAGCGGCTGGCTTGGCGGACAGGCAGTCCTTCATGAAAGCTTTGCGCTCATCGCCTTTTTTGCCGGCGGCGTCGGCGTTACAGGTGACCATCTTGTTCTGCTGGGCGGTTTTTGGCGCGGACGCATCGGCGGCCATCGACGTGGTGGCGAAGCTGGCCAGGGCCAGCAGGGCGAACAGTTTTTTCATGGGACGTTTCCTCGAATGCAAATGGACGAAAATGGCGCTACGGCAAGTAACTATACGACAACTTTGCCAGCTTGGATACGGTCGGGATGACTTTCAGTGGCCGCCGAATGGCGTCGTCAGCAGGCCCATCATCGTGCGCATACCCGAAAGGTAGTTCCCCATGCGCAGATTCTCGTCGTAGGCATGCTGGTTATTGTCCGGGTTGACCACGGTGACGAGGGCAAATGGCACCTTCAGTGGCGCCACGATTTCGTGGGTTGGCACGGTGCCGCCGGAGGCACGCAGCAGCGCCGGCGTGGCGCTGGGGTGGGCTGTGCGCAGGCTGCGTTCGACCCACAGCCGCACCGGCGCGTCCATCGGCTGGCGCGCCGCTTCGGCGGGCAAGCCTTCGTCCAGGCGCGCGATGTGCGGCAAGCGCGCGCGCTCGTCGTCGCTTGGTTCGTGGTCAAGCAGGGTGTAGCCATGGGCGACGATGAATTTGCGGATCAGGCCCGTCAGGTAGGACGCGTTGGCGTCGGTGGTGGTGCGAATGTCGATTTCGGCCACCGCTTCGCGCGGCACCACGTTGGCGGCGGACTTGCCCACGCCGGCGGCGGCCATGCCGCGCACATTGAGCGAGGGGTATTGCAGCGATTCCTGGTAATTGCGGCCGACCTTCTCCGCTGCGGCGATGCCGACCCGGCGCTGCAGGGCAGCTTCGTCGTCGCCCGCGTTGGCCAGCACTTGCTCGTCGGCGGCGCTGATGCGCGTCGTGTCGTAGTAGCCGGGGATGGTGACGCGGCCCTGTTCATCCTTCATCGCCGTGAGCAGGCGCGCCAGTGCGAAGGCGGGATTGGGCACGTAGTTGCCGTAGTGGCCGCTATGCAGGGGCGCCTTGGGGCCGAACACCGTCAGCGTCAGCGTTTGCACGCCGCGGTTGCCGAAGACGGCGGTCGGGCGTCCGCTCGCATGGGTGGGCCCGTCGTGGATGATCAGGGCGTCGGCGGCGAGGAAGGCGCTTTCCTGGGCGATGGCTGCGGCAATGCCGGGCGAGTTGATTTCCTCCTCGCTGTCGAGGATCAACTTGACGTTGACGGCGGTGGCGATGCCCAGCTGGTGCAGCAGGTCCAGCGTGGCGAAGAACATGACGATCGGCCCCTTGTCGTCCGAGACGGCGCGTGCGAACAGGCGCAGCTCGGGATCGAAATCGGCGCGCATCAACTGGCCCATGTCGACGGCCTGCCATTTGCCGTCGGTGCCCTTGCGCTTGAGGACGGGCTTCCACGGACTGGCCTGCGCCCATTGCGCCGGCACCACGGGCTGGCCATCGTAGTGCATGTAGAACAGCACCGTCTTTTTGGCCGGGTCCTGCGGACCGGCGGCGAACACGATAGGCCGCTTGCCATTGGCGACCTGGCGCACCGCGAAACCGCGCCGCAGCAGCGCCGCCTGCAGCCACTGGGCATTGGCCACCAGGTCGTCGCCGGCCAGGGCGTCGCTGGGCAGCGCCAGGAAGGAAAGGAAATCGGGGAAGGAGGCGACGGCCGCCTGGCGCACTTGCTGTTCGTCCGGCAGCGCCGCAGCGCCCAGCAGTGGCGTGGCGCAGGCAAATACCAGCAGCAGGGAGCGGAACAGCGTCGTCGCCATATGGGGTACCCCTTAAAGTTGGGCGATTCTAGCATGCTGAGGGGACTGGACTTAATGACAAGGCTTGCTTATGCTGCGCCCATGCCAAGTTCAATGACCGCCCCTGCCAACGCGCTCCCGCCCGGGTGGTGGCTGCCTTTTGCCATGGCGGCGCTGGCCTGGAACCTGATGGCCGTGCTGGGGGCGCTGGCCAGCCATGCCGATGCCAGCCACGCGGCGGTTCATCCTTCGTTCGCCCTCACCTTGCTCGGTTTTGTGCTGCAGTACCTGCCACTGAGTCTGCTCAGCCTGATCCTCGCACGCCACGCGCAGGGCAAGCCTTCGACTGCATGGTTCGTGGCGCTGCTGGTGTGCGTGCCGCTGCTGGCGACCTGGCAAGGTGCGCTCGATGGCGCCATGCGCGGCAGGGACCTGGGCAGCCCTTGGACTATGCTGGCGCAGCAAAGCCTCCTGACCTGGTGGTTCGATTTCCTGCTGCTGCTCATTACTTTCGGTGCGCACCTGGCCTACCGCACCTGGCGCCACACGCACTGGCAAACGTTGGCCGGGCAGCGCGCGCAGCAGGACAACCTGGCCTTGCGCCTGCGCCTGTTGCAAGGCCAGCTGGAGCCGTACTTTCTCGCCAGTTCGCTGGCCGGCATCGGCCAGTTGATCCGCAGCGGGCAGCGCGAGCAGGCGACGCGTGCACTGGTGCGCCTGTCCGACCTGCTGCGCCATGCGCTGCGTTCGAGCCGCGCGGACTGGCAAAGCATGGCCGATGAAATCCAGTTTTTGCGCGACTACATCGCGCTGCATGGCCTGTGCCACGAGGCGGGGGCGCCGGTCGACTGGCAGCTTGACCCATGCGACTGGACCGACTATCGTTGCCCGCCCTTGCTGCTATTCCCCATCATCGAGCAGGCCGCAAGCACGGCGCCCCAGCCGATCTCCATCGCCATCGGCCGGTCCGGCGGCCAGCTGCACATCAAGGTACGCTGCGCGCAGTTGACAGGGCGCGGCGCGGCCGACATGCTGGCCGCCCTGCGCGCGCGCCTGGCCATGCTGTTTGCCGATGCCGCCGCGCTGGAGGTCGGGCACGAAGGCGCCCTGACCCAGATCCGGCTTGCTTATCCCGAGGCGCAGCATGCGCATTGAACCGGCCATCGGCACGCCGCCTGCGCTCACGCTGCCTTCCGGCCAGGGCCTGCTGCACGCCATTGGACAGCGCCGCCGCTTCCTGCTGATCCTGTGCGGCTGGCAGTTGCTGGCCGTGCTGGAAGCGCTGGCCCGCTACATCGACGCAGGCCGCGCCGGCCATCCATTGCCGCTGCAAGCTTTGCTGGTGACGCTGATGCTGCAGTACCTGCCGCTGGTGGTAAACAGCTGGGTGCTGGCGGTCGTCTTCGCGCGCCTCCAGGCGACGATTTTGCAGCCGTCCCGGCTGGCGCTGGCCCTGCTGCTGTCGGTGGCGCTGTTCCTGCCCTTGCTCACCGGTGTCGACGTGCTGGTCGTGCTGCTGCGCGAGGGACGTCCCGCCAGCGACTTTGGCGTGCTGCTGGCGCAAGGCGGGCGCATGACATGGTGGTACAACCTGTTCGTGGTGGGCCTGGCCTTCCTGGCGCAGGCCATGAGCGCTTTCTGGTGGCGCGCGCAGCAACAGCAATTGGCGGCCCAGCGCGCGCAAACCGAACACCTGGAACTGCGCCTGGGCCTTCTGCAGGGCCAGCTCAAGCCGCACTTCCTGTTCAATGCGCTCAACACCATTACCGCCCTGGTGCGCACCAGCGACAGCGCGCTGGCCGCACATGCCCTGGGCCAGCTGGGCGAACTGCTGCATTACGCCCAGGCCGCCGGCAAGGGGCAGGCCGCCAGCGTGGCCGACGAACTTGACTTCCTGCGCGTCTACCTCGCACTGCAAAGCCTGCGCTATGGCGAGCGCATGGACCTGGACTGGCAGGTCGAAGAACGCGACTGGTCGCGCCTGGCCTGCCCGCCACTGCTGTTCCAGCCCCTGGCCGAAAACGCCGTGCACCATGGCGTCGAGCCCCACCACCGGCCCTGCCGCATCGGCATCTCGCTCACGCTTGCCGACGGCATGGTCAGCCTGTGCGTTGCCAACCCGGTGCTGGCGGCCTCGCGCGCGGGCCATGGGACGGGCATCGACACCATCCGCGAGCGCCTGGCCATCCTGTACGGACCGCGCGCCAGCCTGGACGTCGACGCCGGCGAGAGGCACTACACCGTTCACTTGCGTTTCCCCGCCCATGCCCGCTAGCCCGCCAAACAAAGTCCTGATCGTCGACGACGAAACCCCGGCCATCGCCAACCTCACATGGCTTCTGGCGCGCCGCCCGCAATGGCAGCTGGTCGGCGCCTGCCAGTCCAGCGAGCAGGCGCGCGCGCAGCTGCTGGCCACACCGGCGGACCTGGTGCTGCTCGATATCCAGATGCCCGGCCAGTCCGGCCTCGAATTCGCGCGCGAACTGGCGCAGGGCGCACAGGCGCCGCTGATCGTTTTCATCACCGCCTACGACGCGCATGCGCTCGACGCCTTCGACGTCTTTGCGCTCGACTACGTGCTCAAGCCCTTCGACGATGAACGTTTCGACCTGATGCTCGCGCGTGCCGGCCGGACGCTGGAACTGAAGCAGCAGGCCGCCATGCACGGCGCCCTGCACGACTACCTGCGCGACCGCGACGCCGGTGCCGGCGGGCGCGCCGCACCTGGCTTGCAGCAGCTCGTGGTGCGCACCGGCGCCGGGCTCGAACGCATCGCCGTGGACGACATTACCTGGATCGGCACGGCCGGCAATTACGTCGAACTGCATCTGGCCGGGCGCATCGTCCTGCACCGCGCGACGATCAGCGCGATCGCCGAACGCCTGCCCACGCAGGACTTCGTGCGCGTGCACCGTACCGCCCTGGTGCGCAAAAGCGCGATCGCCGCCCTGCGCAGCGAAGGCGACGGCAGCTACACCGTGCGCCTGGTGCAGGGCGACACCGTGCGCGTCTCCGCCGCCTACCTCAAACAGGTGCAGGCCGAATTCGCCTGAGCGGCGTTCGTCACAAAATTTGCCCAATCGATCACATTGTCGTGGCTGCCAGTTTGAAGCTTTGGCAAGCTTGGCGGTGCATGTGCGGGACGGCGGGCCACCGAGCCTCGCCGACCCCGTGCAGCATTCTTCCACCGACTTTCGTGAGGATCCACCAATGAACACAATCAGTACGCCACGGCGTGGCTGGCTGGCCCGTGCGGCCGGCACACTGCTCGCCTGCGCCGCATTGAGCCTGTCGGCCCATGCGTCGGCGCTCGATGCCGAACAATCGTATGAAACGTCCGTCAAGACCGTCACCGTCCACGGACTCGACTTCCCGGTGCTCGATGTGGGCGAAGGCCCGGCCGTTTTGCTGCTGCACGGCTTCCCCGATTCGCACCGCGTCTGGCGCTACCAGGTTGGCCCGCTGGTGCGTGCCGGCTACCGCGTCATCGCGCCCGACCTGCGCGGCTTTGGCGACGCGCCGATGCCGCCCAATGTGGCCGACTACAGCATCGGCAATGTCATGGGCGACGTGGCCGGCGTGCTCGATGCGCTGGGCGTCAAGCAGGCCCGCGTGATTGGCCACGACTGGGGCGCGGTCGTCGCCTGGTACCTGGCCGCGTATTATCCAGCCCGGGTCGAGCGATTGATGGTGATGTCGGTCGGCGCACCATGGAACCCGGAATTCAACAGCATCGAACAGCGCGAAAAATTCTGGTATGCGAACTTCTTCCAGTATGAAGGCATCGCCGAAGCGAGCCTGCAAAGGAATAACTGGGCGCTGTATCACAGTTTCAGCCGCGACGAAGGCGACAACGTCGCCGCCATCGAACGCTGGACGGCCCGTCCCGGTTCGCTCACGGCCTCCCTGAACTGGTACCGCGCCAATTCGAAACCGCGCATGCCGGCACCTGACGGTACCTCGCCGCCGCCGCCACCGAAGATCTCCTGCAATGTGGTGGGGGTCTGGAGCGATCGCGATCACTACCTCACTGAAGCCCAGATGGAAACTTCAGGCCCGCTGGTGAGCGCCAAATGGCGCTATGAGAAAGTGGGCGGCAGCGGACACTGGATGATGCTCGAGCGCCCGCACCATGTGACGGAGCTGATGCTCGACTTCCTGCGCTAAGCCCGGGCGCCTCAGCGCTGGGGCACAACGACGACGGTGTCGCCCTGTTTGCCCTTGGCACCGGTGTCGCCCTTGGCGCCGTCGTAGCCAGCCACGCCCACTTCGCCCTGCGCGCCGGTTTTGCCGGTAGCACCCTTGGCGCCGTCATAGCCGGTGGCACCGGTATCGCCAGTCTGGCCGGCGGCGCCGGTGGCGCCCGTGGCACCTGCGGGGGCATTGTTGCCGGCGGCACCGGTGGCGCCGGCCGGACCGGCCGGACCCTGGACCACCTGGACGACAGGAGCAGGCGTGACGACGCGCTCGCAGGCGGCGAAGGTGAGGCTGGTGGCGACGACGAGCAAGATCATGGGATAGTTCATGATGAAATCCTTTGGGAAGTGAAGTGCGGGAGACCCGATGGGACCGGGCCAAGTAGTGGACGGCACGGCAAGCATGCGCTGGCGGGCAGGGAAGATCCGTGCGCTTGCGAACGCAGCCCTGTTGCGCCAATTTGTCATGTACGATCCGGGTTGCGCGATAAATAAATAACAACAAGACAGGCCAACCCTGAAAGGAGTCGTTGTGAGACCACGCTTCCAGTGCGCAGTTGCATTGCTGTTCTGCCTCTCGTGCGCGCCAATGCTTGGCGCCGATGCTGCCGCCGGCGACGCGCGCCATCCCGGGCCACACGCGACCCACTACGTCCTCGCCGGTCTTGAAGCGCCAGTGCGCATCCAGATCGACACCTGGGGCGTGCCACACATTTACGCAGGGCGTTTGTACGACGCCTTTTACGCGCAGGGCTTCATGGCCGCGCGCGACCGGCTGTGGCAGATCGACCTGTGGCGCAAGCGCGGACTCGGCGAAATGGCCAGCGACTTCGGCCCCGCCTATGCCGAAGGCGACCGCATGGCGCGCGCGGTGCTGTTTCGCGGCGATATGTACCGCGAATGGCTCGCTTATGGCGACGACGCCAAACGCGTGGCCGAATCCTTCGCCGCCGGCGTGAACGCGTATGTGCATCTGACCGAACGCAATCCGGCACTGCTGCCGCCTGAATTCAAGCGCCTCGATTACCGCCCCGGTATCTGGAAAGCCGACGACATCGTGCGCATCCGCCACCATGGCCTGACCCTCAACTTCCTTGGCGAGGCGACGCGCGCGCAAACGCGCTGCAAGGGTAAGGCCGATGGCGAACGGGCCGACTGGCTGCGCCGCGAACTGGACCCGCCGGTGACGCCGCAACTGGCCGAGGGACTCGACCCCTGCGCCATTCCCGTGGCGGCAATTGAAAAGGCCT
This sequence comes from Pseudomonadota bacterium, assembly GCA_040390345.1. Taxonomy (GTDB): domain Bacteria; phylum Pseudomonadota; class Gammaproteobacteria; order Burkholderiales; family Burkholderiaceae_D; genus Telluria_A. Next base: position 25,802 of record JAZJYP010000133.1, read on the forward strand.
ATGGCCTGGCCACGGCGGTGGCGCGTTTTCCAAAGGAAGCGTTCGGGGCCAAGCTGGCCGGCATGCAAGCGTCCGAGCTGTATGCGCTGGAGCCGGCCGATGGCGAGAACATGCGCAGCACCGGCTCGAACAGCTGGGTCGTGGCGCCGTCGCGCACCAGCACGGGCCGCCCGATCCTGGCCAACGACCCGCACCGCGCGCATGGCGCTCCTGCGCTGCGCTACATCGTGCACCTGGACGCGCCGGGGCTGTCGGTCATTGGCGCGGGCGAGCCTTTCCTGCCTGGCATTTCGCTTGGCCATAACGAGGACGCCGGCTTTGGCCTGACGCGTTTCTACATGGACCAGGAAGACTTGTATGTGTACGAGACCAATCTGTCCGACGCGCGCGAATACCGCTACCAGGGCCGATGGGAGCCGATGCAGCGCGTGGCGGAACAGATCCGCGTGCGCGGCGAAGCGGTGCCGCGCACGGTCGCCATCGACTACACGCGCCATGGTCCGGTGCTGCACGCGGCCGATGGCCACGCCTTTGCGCTGCGCGCCGCCTGGCTCGACGTGGGCATGGCGCCTTACTTCAGCGCGATCGACATGATGCGTGCGCACACCTGGGACCAGTTCAACGGCGCCCTGAATCGCTGGGGCGCGCCGGGCCTGAACATGGTCTACGCCGACCGGGCCGGCAATATCGCCTGGCACCCCGTGGGCCTGACGCCGGTGCGCCCCAATTGGGACGGGCTCACCCCGGTGCCCGGCGACGGGCGCTACGAATGGGCCGGCTACCGCACGATGGACCAGCTGCCGACGGTGCTTAACCCCGCGGCCGGCTTTGTCGTGACGGCCAACGAAAACGGCATCGCACCAAGCCATCCGGCAGCAAAGCTGGGCATCGGCTACGAGTGGAGCGACAACGCGCGTGCGCGGCGCCTCAATCCCCTGCTGGCTGCCCAGCCCAAGGTGAGCGTGGCGCAGGCGCAGGCCTGGCAGAACGATGTCGTCTCCACGCCCGCGCTCCAGGCCTTGGCCCTGCTCAAGGATATGCAGGCCAATGGCGACGCCGAACGCGACGCGGCGCTGGCGCTGCTGCGCGGGTGGGACGGTAGCGCGAGCGCCGGCAGTGCGCCAGCGGCGTTGGCTGAGGTCTGGATGTCGACCCATCTGCGTCCGGCCGCGCTGGCGGCCATGCTGGGCAGGGACGCGGCGGCGCTGGCGGCCCCGGGAGACCAGGCGCGCGTGCTGGCCGCATTGGCCGCGCCGACCGGCTGGCTTTCCGTGGCCCAGCGCGACGAGGTGCTGGGCAGTTCGCTCAAGGCCGCGATGGCGGAAACGACGCGCCGGCTCGGACCGGATCCCAAGGCCTGGCAATGGGGCAGCCTGCACCACGCGGTGTTCCACCATCCGATGGACCAGCTGTTCGACGCGGCGACGGCCAAGCGGATGAATGTGGAGGCTGGCCCGATGGGCGGTTCGCCGTACACGCCGATGGCGGCGAGCTACCGCGCGGGCAATTTCGAACTGACCAATGGGGCCTCCGTGCGCATGGTGCTCGATGTGGGCAATTGGGACGGTTCGCGCATCGTCAACGCGCCTGGCCAGTCGGGCAATCCGGACAGCCCGCACTACCGCGACCTGGCGCCGCTGTGGCTGCGCGGCGCCTATTTCCCGCTGCTGTACAGCCGTGCGGCCGTCAACAAGGCGACCAGCGAAGTGATCGAACTGTCCCCGGCGATAAAGTAATTGGAAAGGGGGCGCGAAGTCCGCTGGATTGACTTTCCGATTTTCATGCAGCATGATTGCATGAAAATTTGGAGGGCTTATGCTGAAAGAAGTGGGCGCCAGCGGCCAAATATCGCTAGGAAAGAAATATGCGGGGCGCTTGTTTGACGTCATCGTGCATCCGGGCGATCGCTTCGAGCTGATTCCGGTCCGGGTGGTGGCGACAGCGCCGCCGCCTGCTCCGCAAGTCATGGCAGCGCCCGATGGCTGGCTGCCACCTGGCGGGTATGAGGACTGCACTCAGTGGGCGCTCGACAATCGCGCAGCGCTGGAAAACTATGCCCGGCAGATTGAGGAAGAAGGAACCGCTGCGGAACAATTACAGCGTTTTCTGGCCCAGCACCCGGAAATGATGAATGGCGACCATGGCGAGATTTGACATCTTCGTCAATCCGAACAAGGCCGCCCGCCATCAACTGTATATCGACGTGCAAAGTGACTTCGTGCGCCTCAGCACCAGGTGGTGCATCCCCCTTTCCCGCCATGTGCCGTCGGGAGCGATCGTGCAAGGCGTGCAAGCCTTGGTGGCGGTCGATGGTCAAGACTATGTCATGGACACGCCCAATTTGTTGGCGGTGCCGGCCATCCTGTTGCGCCAGCAGGCTGGCCGGCTGTCGATGCACGATCAACTGCTTGCCGAGACCTGTATCGAATTCATGCTGCGCGGCTATTGAAGCGGCGGCTTGTTGAACCGGTCCCGATTCACTTCGTGCCGAAAAACTCCGCGTGAATGAGACTCAGGGCCAGCTGCCGGTCCGCGCGGTCGACCAGCATATAGGCCGCCACTTCGCTCGCGCCGGCCGCCGCCAGCGTCACGCGCACGCCGCCGGCCAGGGCCGCCGACAGGGCGCGGCTGGCGATGGCACTGCCCACATTGGAGGCGTCGAGCACACCGTCGCCGACCACGGCGACGATGGCAACGGCGTCGTTGCGGCTTACCTCGACGACGCCGGCCATGTGGTGCGCCACCAGTGTTTCGTAGGCCGCATCGAGGTGTTCGCGCGCCAGCAGCACATTGATCGCCGTCTGCGCCGTCAGCACGCTCTTGATATTGATGCCATTGCGCTCGAGCGCGACGGTGACCTCGGCCAGGATGCCGGGCTTGAAGCCGACACCGGGGCCGTGCAATTTGAGGATCGCCACGTCGTCGCTGGACGAGACGCTCTTGACGACATCGTGGGTCACGGTGCGTTCGCCGTCGATGACGGTAAACGCATGCAAGCCGAGGTCCGGGCGGGTGATGTTGAGGATGCGGATCGGAATGCCCTGGTCGAATAGCGGCTCGACCGTGCGCGGATGGAGGATCTTGGCCCCGAAGTAGGATAGTTCGGCCGCTTCCAGGTAGTGCAGTTTGGCGATCGAGTGGGGCGCTGCCACGGCACCCGGGTCGGCGCTGAGGAAACCGTCCACGTCTTTCCACACATCGAGCGACTCGGCGCCGATGCAGCGCGCGATCGATGCAGCGGAATAGTCGGAGCCACCGCGCCCGAACAGGGTGGTTTTGCCTTCGGCGCTGACGCCGTAGAAGCCGGGCACGACGACCACGCCGTCGCCAGCGAGCGCCGTTGACACCGGCCCGGTGCTGGCGTCGAAATCGCAGGCGGCATTGCCGAACACGCCGTCGCTGACCAGGCCAATATCCTCCGGCAGGGCTTCGCGTGCGTTCACGCCACGGCTTTGCAGCACGGCCGTGAGCAACAGGCTCGAGAGGCGTTCGCCATAGCTGAGGATGACGTCGTTGACGAAGTCGGGCACATCGCCGATGTAGTGAATGCCCGTCAGGAAGCGCTCAAGCTGGTCCAGGCGTGCGTTGAGGGCCGCTTCGGTGCGGGTGCGCTGCAAGGGATCGGCGATATTCGCGTCGAGGATCTCCTTCTTCAGCGCGCGCAAGGTCAGCGTGTAGTCGCGGCTCTCGGCCAGCGCCGACAGCGTACCGGCGCCTTCCTTGGCCGCCTGGACGCAGGCGACCAGCGCATTGGTGATGCCGTAAAAGGCCGACACCACCAGCACCAGCGGGCGCTGGTAGGTTTGCACGACATTGACCACGCGATCGATGTCGTCCGGACGACGCAGGTTGGAACCACCGAATTTGACGACGATTTTCTTCATATGCGCTTCCTGGATGGGCGATACCGGCTTAGAAACAACAACGCCAACCCGAGGGTTGGCGTTGTTGTTTTTCTTGTTCTTGGTGGCCCGGGGCGGAATCGAACCACCGACACAAGGATTTTCAATCC
>JAZJYP010000134.1:0-38758 GCA_040390345.1 Pseudomonadota bacterium
CAGACCCCAAGATCGCAAGATCGGGGTCTGTCCCCGATTTTCCCAACCGACAGATGCGACCCCGAAGTTTTTTTCAGGTGCCGGGGAAGGGCCGCTCTTCGGCGAAGGCGTCATAGTAGGGACTCGGGTCGAGCCCCTTGTAGATCTTGACGATATTGCTGGCGTAGAAGTGGTTGTTGCAGGTCGCCGCGAACTGGAAGCGATGCACATCGAATTCGTACGTCGAATGCGGCCAGTTGCCGCGCAAGCCAGCCACGTTCTCCGGCAGGCTGAATGGATCTTCGATGATGCAGCCATAGCCGAGGATGATCAGCATCTGGTTGACCAGGTGCACATACACGGCCGTGCTCGGATGGTTCTGCGTCAGGAACAGCTTGTGCTTGCGGTAATTGGCCAGGATGAAATCGCTGGCCTTGACGTCGCACAGCCGCTCCTTCTGTTGCAGCATGGCGATGCTGTCCGCAAAGCGCTGTTCCAGCCCGAAGTCGAGTCGCTTCTGGTAGAACAGCTGCAAGACCGTCTCGAGCCCGATGCCTTTTTCCTTCAGGGTATGGATGATGTCAGCCCCGCGGAAACCGAACCCTTCCAGGTAGAAAATCCAGTACGCGCTGTTGTACACGTAGGGAAACGCAATCTGGACGCAGTGTGGCGCCAGCAGCGAGCGCAGGAAGTCCGTGGACAAGGCGCCATAGCGCGGGTCGATCGGCTGGTAGATGAAAACGTCGGCGCGTGCCAGCAAATCGCGATCGATGACGACTTGCTCTTCGATCAGCTTGTAGTTCTCCATCAGGTGGAACTCGGCCTGCTCGCCCACTGAATTCAAGAACAGCTCCAGCACCGCCTGGATACCACGACACTGGCAATTGGAATAGATGACGATTGTTCGCATGGAGCGAAACATCGTATGTCAAAGGTGCGCGCACACCAAGCAGGGCCTGCCGTCATTACGCCGAAAAACATCAATCAAGGGCGGCGCACCAGGACAAACATCGTGAACACAAGCAAAGCGGCCGCCACCCAGTTGATGACGAGCACACCACTGTCGAGGCGCACCACGGACCCAATGCTGATGCCGGCCTTGATGCTGAAGCCCGCGCTGCCGTCGTCGGGGAAGAAACTGGGCACTTGCAATATGTAATACAGCATGCCGCCGAATAGTCCCGTCCGGCGCGCACGCAGGCAAAGCCAGGCACTGCCGCATGCCAGCACCGCCATCGCCCACAGCACGGGCGAATGGCCATCATTGGGCGCGCCAAGCATGCCCAAAGCGACCCCGATGCCAAGCACGCCGTTCAGGAGCAGCACGCGGGCCAGCCATTTGTCGAATTCGAGCATCGTGCCGATCCTTATGCGGGCAGGCGGATGACGGCATTGAGGCCGCCATCCGGATGGTTGGCCAGCACCAGCTCGCCGCCGTGGCCTTCGACGACACCGTTGGCGATGCCCAGGCCCAGGCCCATGCCGCCGTCGTTGCGCTCGCGCCCGTGCGCGAGGCGCACATAGGGTTCGAACAGGCTCGATACCGCGTCTTCCGGAACGCCGGGGCCGTGGTCGCGCACGGCGATTTCAACCCAGCGGCCTTGCGCGCGCACCGAGATCTCGGCACGTTCGCCATAGAACAGTGCGTTGTCGAGCAGGTTGCCGATGGCGCGCTTCAGGGCCAGCGGCTTGCCGGTGACGACCACACCGCTGTCGCTGAAGGCCACCTCGTGGCCGGCCAGCTGGGCGCTGCGCACGAGGCGCCGGATCAGCGTGTCGAGCCGCACTTCCGTGGGGTTTTCGTGGATGTCGCTGTCCTTCACGCATTGCAGCGCGCCTTTCACCATCACGTCCAGCTCATCGAGGTCTTCTTCGAATTCGTTGCGCAGCGCGTCGTCGTCGAGCAGCTCGGCGCGTAGCTTCAATCGTGTAATCGGCGTGCGCAAGTCGTGCGAGATCGAGATGAACAAGCGTTCGCGGTCTGCAATATAGCGGGCGATCCGCTCACGCATGGCGCCGAAGGCCCGTGCCGTATTGACGAATTCGCGGCTGCCCGTCTCCGGCAGCGCCGGCGCATTTTCCTCTTTACCGAAGGCTTCGGCCGCATCGGACAGTGCCGCCAGCGGGCGCGTGATCGAGCGCACGACCAGGATCGACAGCAACAGCACGGCCGCCAGCGACAAGCCTTGCAGCACCAGCCGGTCCGAGGAAAGCGGATCGTGACTGCTCAAAAAATACGGGTTCGGCATCAGCGTGGCCAGGTAGAGCCAGTTGCCCGGCTCGAGCTCCGTCTGGATTACCAGTACCGGCGCGGGGTCGGGCTTGAGCAGCAGGATATGGCGCACCCAGGCTTCGGGCAGCTCTCCCACCTTGACGCCATCGGGCGACACTACCAGCTGCTCGGGCCAGGCGAAGGCAAGGCGAAACTGGCCCTGGCGCAGGTCGGCCTTGAGTGTGCTTCCCAGTTCAGCCAGTGCAGTTTGGGCCAGCGCCTGGGGCGCGATCTCCTGCACCGGCACATAGGCGTGATTGAGACCGACGTAAAAGCGCGTGCCCCCCATTTCACGGAACTGCTGGATCAGCAGGCTGCGGTAATTCGGCGGCAGGCTGCGGAAGAAGCGGATCGAACTGGTGGCGCCCTGGCCCAGGTATTGCGCCGCCGCCTTCGCATCGGCTTCGGCCTTGCTGCGCAGCTGGGCAGCCCAGATCAGGCTACCGGCCAACTGCGTGACCAGCAGCCCCGCCACCATCACCAGCGACAGGCGCCCCAGCAGCGACTGCGGCCACAGCCGCCATTCAGACATGGGACACAGCCACATCGGCCGAGAACACGTAACCGGCGCCACGTACCGTCTTGATCAGCATGGGCTGTTTGCCGTCGTCGTTCAGGCGCAGGCGCAGGCGGCTGATCTGGACATCGAGCGAACGATCGAAGGGCCCGGCGTCGCGCCCGCGCGTCTCTTCGCACAACAGGCTGCGGTCGAGGATGTCGCCCGGGTGCTCGACAAAGTATTTGAGCAGCTGGAAGTCCAGCCCCGTCAGCGCCAGCTGCTGGCCTTCGCTGTCGACCACGGTGCGCTCGAGCAGGTCCAGCGTGAAACCGTTAAAGCGGTAGTAGCGCGGCGCCGCCGCCACTTCCACCGACGCCCGGCGCAGGATGGCCTTGATGCGGGCCAGCAGCTCGCGCGGGCTGTAGGGCTTGGCGATATAGTCGTCGGCGCCAAGTTCGAGGCCGACGATGCGGTCCGTTTCGTCCGAACTGGCGGTGAGCATGATGATCGGCACATTGGAGCGCTTGCGTACGATGCGGCACAACGCAAAACCGTCGGTATCGGGCAGCATCACGTCAAGGATCACCAGGGAGAGCTGGTCCGCATGGTTATGCAGCTCCGACAGGAAGCTCTCGCCGTTATGCGACAGCACCACTTCGTACTGGTTCTTTTCCAGGTAGGTCTTGAGCAGCACCCGGGTTTTCTGGTCATCGTCGACGATGAGGATCTTGCGTGCCATGGCTTGCCTCTACTTGTGGGTACGCAGGTTGAAGGTGCGCAGGATCGCCGCCAGGCGGCGCTGGACCTGGACCGGGGTGACGGCGTCGTCAACAAAAAACCGGTGGATTTCGGCGATGATGGCGTCGCGGCTTTCCTCGTCCGCCGCCATGCGGTGCACCAGGCTGGGCGCCTGCACCTTGTCGCCCTTGGCAAAGGTGGTCCAGGAGGCACGTGCGCAGCTGTCCATCGCCGCCACGTCGGCATCGCGCCGCACCGAGGCGGAACCCTTGGCGCTGTTGTACTGCTGCTGCACCAGCGGCGTCACTGCCAGGCGGGCCAGCTTTTCCTGCGCCCCCTGGCGCGTATAGTCGTTGGCGAACATGGCCAGCGTGTCGACACTGTACAAATGCAGGCCTTCGGTGCCCGGCGTGGCGGCGCAGGAGAATTCGTCGTCGGTGGCGCTGCCCATTTCGTTCAGTTCCGCCTTGGCCCAGTCCCCCATGACCATCATGGCGCCGTCGTGGCGGGAGAAGCGGCGCACCACATCGGTCCATGGTACTTCTTCGACCGGCGCCGCCAGCCAGCCCTTCGCTTCGCGCAGGCGTTGCAGCGCTTCGATGAGGCGCCTGTCGGCCACCGCCTGCGCGCTCTGGCGCACGAACAGTTCGCGATAATATTCAGGCCCGCTTTCAGCGAGCACGAGATTTTCGAACAACGTGGCGACCTGCCAGGGCTCGCTGCTTTGCACCAATGGCGCCACGCCCGCCGCACGCAGCTTGGGCGCGATCTGCACCCACTCGGCCCACGTCGTTGGTGGGGTGAGCTTCAGGCGCGCAAACAGTTTTCGATTGTAGAATAGGGTGTTGATGCGATGGATGCCCAGCGGTGCGGCCACGACGTGGTTGCGGTGCTGGACCAGGCTGCGGATGGTGGGGAAGAGCGCCTTGTTCCAGGCGCCGGCGGTGGCAGCGTTGTCGAGTTCGAGCAGCAGGCCCAGTTCGGCCCATTCGCCAATCGAAGGCCCGATGATCTGGGTGGCGTCCGGCGCGTTGCCTGCGATGACGCGGCTTTTGAGGACCTTGCCCGCACCGAGCCCGGCGCCACCAGGGATGGCGCCATCCTTCCATTCCACGCCGTCGTCAGCAAGCCGCGCGGCAAGCACATTGGCGGCACGGTGCTCACTGGCCGAAGTCCACCAGTGCAGCACTTGCAGCGACGCTGGCGGCGCCGCCAGCGCGCAGACCGGCAGCATCAAGCCGAGCAGCGCGGCCCTGGCAACAATCGACCGCACTGCTTCGCAACACGCCACACGATGCTCCCCAAATTTGTTGAAGCCATTATATCGAAGAAGGCCAGCGCGTCATTTTGTGTCCCTTGAGCGCGTAGAACAAAATCAGGCCATAACAAGGCAACATGACCCAGTAGGCCGCCTGCGAACCGGCGCCGTCCGAGATCGTCCCGTACAACATCGGCAGCAGCGCGCCACCGGCGATCCCCATGATCAGCAAGGCAGAGCCGCTGGCCGTGTATTTGCCCAGGCCTTGCAGCGCCAGCGGCCAGATCGCCGGCCACACCAGGGCATTGGCAAAACCGAGCATGGCCAGGAACAGCACCGTGTCCGGCACCGCCGGCACGCCTGCCCAGCCTAGCAGCGCCTGCGACACACCAACGCTGGTGGACGAACCGAAGGTCACGCCCGCCGTCAGCAGCAAGCCGCACAGCGCCGACAGCAACAGGGCATGCGCTTGCGACAGGTAGCGCGGAATGGCCAGCACGCCCACCAGGTAGCCCAGCACCATGAAGCCCATCGTATAGGAGGTCAGCGCGCCGAAGTTTTTCACCGCCAGGTTACGGCCATATAGGCCGATCGTGTCGCCCGCGATGACTTCGACACCGACATAGGCAAACAGCGCCAGCGCACCCCACACCAGCTGCGGGAACTGCAGCACGCCAAAACGCGTGACGGCGCTGTCGGCCACGGCCTCCTCCTCGATCTCGCGCAGCGGCACCAGCGCCACAAACACGGTAATGGCCAGCAGGCCCGCCGCCATGACGGCATACGGATACACCAGGCGCTGGGCCAGCACGGCACGTGCCGCCTGGCGTCCGGCCTCGTCAAGTGCAGCCAGCGCGGCGTCCGAATAGCCGGCCATGCCCGACAGGATGAGGGATGTGAAGGCCAGCGGCACCAGCACACCCGCACCCTTGTTAAACAGGCCCATGATACTGATGCGCATGGCCGCGCTTTCACGCGCACCGATACAGACGATGTAGGGATTGATCGCCGTCTGCATCAGCGTCATGCCCGTCGCGAGGGTGAACAGCGCCAGCAGGAACAGGCCGTAGTAGGTGCTCCTGGCCGCCGGGATGAACAGCAGCGCCCCCAGCGTCATGATGGCCAGGCCCACCGTCATGCCCCGCTTGTAGCCGATCCGGCTCAAGACAAATGCCGATGGCATCGCCATCACGGTGTAGGCGATGTAGAACGCGAACGTCACCCACAGCGCCTGAAAATTGTTGAGATTGCAGACAATCTTCAGGAAGGGGATCAATGAACCGTTGATCCACGTGGCGCAGCCCAGGATAAAAAACAGGAGGCCGACGAATGCCATCGCGAGCACGACCTCCCGGGTTGAAGTGTTGACCATATCAGAACTTGGCGCGCAGTCCGAGGCTGTAGCGGGCACCGTTCTCGTACACGCCGACCGGCAGGCCGTCGGTGGTATTGGTCCGGATGACCGAGTTGGTGATATTGACGGCCGACGCATACAGGCTCACCTTGGGGGTGATGTCGTAATTGGCGGTCGCATCCCACTGGCCGTAGGGGCTGGTCACGTCCTGGCCGCCTTCGTCCAGGCCACCGTAGGACTTCGAACGGTAGTTGTACGACAGGCGCACGCTGTAGGGGCCCTTCTCGTAGAACGCGCTGGCGTTGAGCTGGTTCTTCGAGTTGCCCACCACGTTGAGCTTCTGGCCGCCGGCCAGTGCGCCGGTCTTGGCGTTGGTCAGCGTGTAGTTGATGACGGTGCCAAAGCCGTTGCCAAACGCTTGCTGCCACTGCAGTTCGACGCCGTTGACGGTTTCGCCGTTGTCGGCATTGTGCGGACGGGTGACCGAACGCATGATGCCGTTGACGCTCTCTAACGCCGTCGACGTGTAGATGAACGTGTCGAGCTTCTTGCTGAACGCAGTCGCCGAGAGCAGCGAGGCATCGGCGTAATACCATTCGCCACCGATTTCAAACTGGTCCGCATGGAAGGGCTTGAGCAGCGGGTTGCCCGCCGTGGCGGCGTTGGTGGTGCCGCTCACCTCCGTACTGGCCGACAGGTCGCTGAAGGTATTGCGGGCCATGACGCGCGAAATGGCGCCGCGCAGCAGCAGGTCGCGGCGCAGGTCGTAGACCACGTTCAGGTTGGGCAGCACGTCGTTGTAGGTGCGCTCGACGCTGCCAAGCGTGTAGACGCCATTGCCCTTCAAGTCCTGGTTCGCCTCCGACGTTTGCTGGGTGCGCACCAGGCGCGCACCGAAGTCGCCACGCCAGTGGTCGACGGCGTAGTCGGCCTTCAGGTAAGCGGCCGTGATCTTTTCCTTGATCTTGTAATACTCGCCCTTCGCTTCGGCGTAGATCATGCCTTTGTCGTACATGGCGAAGCCCTTGGAGACGGCCAGGCCATCGTCGACCCAGGCGTACTGCGTCAGCGAACCGGGCGTGGCAGCGGCCTGGCTGAGCATCGGCGAGGCGCCCGTCGACAAGTCCGCCAGCGTGAAGGACTGCCAGCCCACATTGCCCGGGCCGTCGGTGCCGATGGTACGGTGGTTCTGCACCGTGTTGTCGCGCAGCTTGAGCCCCAGCTTGACCTGCTTGATGAAGCTGTTGTTGATGTCGATGTTCAGGTCGGCCTGGGCGTAGTTCTCTTTGCTTTCCATCTTGCGGATCCAGTCGCGCGCGCCTTGCAGCGTGAGCTTGGTCGGATCGAGCGGGCTCATATCAAGGTAGCTGACCTCGTAGACATCCTTGGCGATATTGATCGTCGCGCGCGTGTTCCCCATGAACCAGAAATTGCGGTCATGGTTGCTGCCGCCGGAAGCCGACGTGGTGCCGGCCTGCGCATGCAGCTTCCAGCCATTGCCGTCATACGTGCCTTCGAAGTCCAGCACCTGCGACTTGATGTAGGCGTCGCGGTAGATCGGCTCGAACGACACGCCGGTCGCCGGGCCCACGGTGCCGCCAACGAGCGCCTTGGTGCCGTCGGAGGTGGTAATGAAGCGCGGATTGGTCACGTGGATGGTGTTGGTCGCATCGGCCAGGCCACCTGCTTGCCACAGGTAGTTCTGGTTATTGTTATTCATGTTCATGTCCGAATTGAGGTAATTGACGGACAGGTCCAGGTCGCTGGTTGGGCGCAATTGCAGGGTCAGGTTGCCGGTGGTGCGCTCGCGGTCCTGGCGGAAAATGGCCGAGCCGCCGCCCCAGGATGCATAGGCGTTCGGCGTGACGACGCCGTTCTGGTCCTGAATCTTGTACTTGGTCGCGTCGGTGAAATCTTCCAGGCCGTCGCGGCGCATCGTGCGCTTCTGGCGGCTCAATGCGAACAGCACGCCCAGGGTCTTGTCTTCATTGACCCAGTTGACGAGGCCCGACAGTTGCGGGTCGGTCTTCTTGGGCAGCTTGCTGTAGGTCGCCTCGGCCGAAAACTGCGCCGTCAGCGGCTGCTTGAACGAGAGCGGCTTGCGCGTCTTGACGATGACGAGGCCGCCGATGCTGCCTTCGTCCAGGTCCGCCGACGGGCTCTTGTACACGTCCAGGCTGCCCACCAGTTCGGACGGCAGGATATCGTAGTTGAAGCCACGGCTTTGCGAATCGTTCTTCCACCAGTAGGCCGAAGCGACGGACTGGCCATTGAGCTGCGTCATGTTCAGGTTCTTGTCGGTGCCGCGCACGAAGATGTCGCGGCCTTCGCCCCAGGTACGGTCGACCGAGATGCCCGGCACGCGCTGCAGCGAGTCGGCTACGTTCTTGTCCGGGAATTTGCCCAGGTCTTCGGCGCTGACGGTGTCGACGATGTTTTGCGCGTCGCGTTTTTCAGCCAGGTTGCGTTTCAGGGTTTCGCGCATGGCGCGCACTTCCACGTGCTGCATGGTCTCTGGCGCGGCAGGCGCGGCCTGGCCCCAGGCATTGTGCAGGGCCACCGTGCCCAGCATCAGCCCGATCAGTTGTGGCAGACGCTTTTTGCGAAGCGAAAACTTCATCATTTCTGTATCCCCTTGATTGATATTGTAAGAAATTCGAAAAAGACCCCGGTGCCAATGGCAGCCCCGGGAAAAGCTCACACGACATGGGGGAGGTGTGATCATTTGGGCGGCTTGTACCATTGCGCCAAGCCGTGCTGCACGCGCGCCGCTGCTTCACGGGCCGATAATTTGCCATTCAACACTGCGGCATTCACATGCCAGAGTTCGGTTTCCAGGTTCGGCAAGCCGCGGTTCAAAAACTGGGCATTGAGCCGGAAGCTGGCGTCGCAGCGGTTGCGCCACGCCGCCATCTGCTTGGCCAGCGGGTCGCCCACGGCGATGAGGTGATTCGACAGCGAAAAGAAACCGATGACGCGGTTGGTGTACAGGTCGGCGAATTCCTGCGAGCCGACCCAGGCCAGCAGGCGCAGCGCATCGTCCTTGTTTTTCGATTTGCGGTTGATGCCCAGGCCAATATCCATGTGGTCCGAGATCTGGCACTTGTCCCCAAGACGCTTGACGGGAGGCGGAAACACGCCCAGCTCCAGCCCCGGTACCTGGCTGAAGGTGGCGATGTCCCAGGACCCGGCCGGGTAGAGCGCGGCGCGTCCTTGCGCAAACTGGGCCTGGCTGTCCGCATAGTTCTGCGCGGCGGCGCCCTTGACGAGGTAAGGGGCAAGCTTCTCTTCAAATTCAAACGCGGCCAGGAAAGGCGCATCGCTCAGGCGCGCCTTGCCGGCCACCAGCGCGCGGCGGCCTTCGTCACCATGCCAGTAGGTCGGACCCACGTTGGTGAACAGCGCCTGGGTCGCTTCCCACTGCTCGGCCGTGCCCAGCGCCAGCGGCGCGACAGTGCCGTTCTTGCGCACCGCGTCGAGCACACTGAAGAACTCCGCTTCCGTATTCGGCACCTGCAGGTTCAGCTTCTTGAAAATCTTCTTGTTGTACAGGAAGCCGTGGATCACCGAAGCGACCGGCATGCAGAAGATGTCCTTGCCATCGTCCGTTTCCCAGGCCAGCAAGGCGCCCGGTGCGAAGTTCTGCATGCCGGCGATGTCGTTGAGTTTGTCGAGGTAGCCTTTGCGGTACAGCGACAGCGACACGTCGAAAGGGCGGCAGGCGATCAGGTCGCCGGCCGTGCCGTTGGCCAGGCGGGCGGCGATGCTGGCGTCGTATTCGGTGGGCGCCGTGGGTGCGAACTTGACGGAAATACCGGGGTGCGAGCGCTCAAAAGCGGGAATGAGGACCGTTTCCCACACCGCCTTGTCGTCGGCACGCCAGCTCTCGAGCACCAGCGCGCCGGCTTGCGCAAGCGGCGCCCAGGCGAGCGACAGCAGCAGTGCGCGACGCAGTATCCGGCCAAGCTGTTGCATGTTTCCCCCCTGTGGTTGTGTTGCATTAAATTCATGCTAACACCCGGTTTTGTGTGACACCAGCAATGAGGAAAGACCTGCAACATTTACGTAAGAATTTGATTATTAAAGATATTTTGTTTTCAAACGGTAGCGGAGCTTACACTTCTTTACACGGGCTGGCGCAGCCTGTCCGACGCGCTTGGCGGCTTTGACAGCAAAGCTTACAAAACATTACAAAACGCGCAGGCAAGTTGACCAAATTGATGTTTACTTATTGATATTGTTGAAATAAATATCAAGAATCGTTAAGCTTTGTGCATTGTATTCAACAGGAGTGGCGATGAAGCTGAACAGCTATGCGGGTTTTATACTGGTGAGCATGGCCTTGGCCGGATGTGGTGGCGGTGGTGGCGGTGCAAGTGCGCCCGTCGCGCCCGCGCAGCCACCGGCACCGACGCTAGCATTGCAGTCCGGTTCTCTCTCGCGGATCATTGCCAACGGCACCAGCATCAATCTCGCCATCACCGTACAAACTGCCAACTTCGCGCCGACTGGCACCGTATTTGCCGACGCCATCGACAGCAGCGCGCTGTTGAGTTTGCCCGTCACGGTCACGGCCAATGGCGGCGGCAACTACACGCTGGCGCTCGACACGCCGAGCACCTTGCCTGGCGGGCATTACGCGGGCAATCTCACGGTGAGATTCTGTGGTGACCAGGCTTGCAACACTTTATTCATTATCCCTTCAATCACTGTGCCCTACGATCTCACCGTGGTGAGCAAAGGCGCGGCTTGGCTTGGCGACAAGCTCACGGCGCTGGCGGCCATGAGCGGTGCCTCGGACTGGTCTACCTTCCAGGGCAATGTCGCCCATACCGGCTTTGTTCCCGTTGAAGTCAAGCCCGACCAGATGTCGCTGCGCTGGAAACGCGGCGCCATCAATAACAGCAGCACCGGCTATAACGCCGTCCTGTCGACGCTGGTGACGGCCAACGGCCAGTTCTATGCCAGCGGTAGCAATAAACTCACGGCCTATAAGGAACTCGATGGCAGCGAGGTCTGGCACTACGACGTCAGCGGTTTAAGAAACCCCTCGGTCAATCCTCCGGCCATCGATGGCGGCGTGATCTACATGGCGGCAGGGCAGCAGGATTCGACCTTCATGATGGCCTTCGATGCAGCGAACGGCAATCTGCGCTTCAAGTCGCCGATGAGCTCGCAATGGGAAAATTATCTTCCCCCCGTGGTCTACGGCGGCGGCGTCTATACCAATGCCGGCACCTACGGCGGCATGTACGGCTTCAACCTGAACGGTGAACGCCTGTTCGTCGGCGCCTTGTCGCAGACCTCGATGTGGTCGCCAGCGGCGGACACACGCGCCATCTACGCCTATACGGGCGAAGCGCTGACGATGTTCGAGGCGAAGACCGGTGCCGTTCTTGCCAGCATTAGGGACAGCGAATTTACCAACTATGTCTACCAGGTCGGTGGCGCCCCGGTGATTGGCGCCAACGGCGGTGTCTATGCCGCCGCCTACGAGAACGGCTATCTGAATGACGGCGCAATCGGCAACCAGCTGGTGCGCTTTGATACGCTTAAAGGCGTCCTCGACTGGCGCATCGCCGGCGTCTACACAGTCACGCCGGCCTATGCAAATGGCGTGCTGTACGCACCGAACCACAATCCATTCCGTGTTGAGGCGCGCGCTGAAGCCGATGGCAAATTGCAGTGGTCGTGGACGCCACCGCTGGCCGGCGAGACCGCGTTTTATGGCGCGCCGGTGGTGACGAAGAACCTGCTTTTCGTCAGTACCAATCTGAATTCCTATGCGATTGACCTGGTCAGTCATAAGCAGGTATGGAGCTATCCTGTCCCCGGCCATTTCGCCATCAGCCAGAACGGCATCCTGTACATCCAGAACCCCACCGCCCTCGTTGCCATCAACCTGAAGTAAAAAAACCCCGTCACGGTGAGACGTGACGGGGTTCCTGAGGACAGGTGCCGCGACGGATTTAGAACGGAATGTCGTCGTCCATGTCCGAGAAGTTTGGTGCCGGGCGGGCCGCAGGTGCCGGGCGCGGGGCCGGGGCAGCTGGGGCCGGACGCGGGGCCGGACGGCTCGCTTCGTAGCCGCCGCCATCATCCATACCGCCGCCAGCGTCGCCGCCCATGCCGGCACGGCCGCCGAGCATTTGCATGTTTTCGGCGATGATGTCGGTTGCGTACTTTTCGACGCCGTCTTTGTCGGTGTATTTGCGCGTCTGCAGGCGGCCTTCGACATAGACCGAGGAACCCTTTTTCAGGTACTGGCCAACGATTTCAGCCAGGCGGCCGAAGAAGGAAATGCGGTGCCATTCGGTCAGCTCTTTTTGCTCGCCGGTGTTGCGGTCCTTCGATTTGTACGAAGTCGCGACGGCGATATTGGCGATGGCGTCGCCACTTGGCATGTAGCGGATTTCGGGATCGCGGCCGAGGTTGCCGACGATGATGACCTTGTTAACTGATGCCATGGTATTGCTCCTTGGTGTGTGCCCTGACTCTGCGCGTTTCTAAGCGCCAGGGCGTTGAGATAATTATCCAGCACGGCATTATCGCTGCTGTTGGCAGCGCCCGCAATGCTAATTCGACAGCGCGATCTGGCCGTGGTCCCAGCTCTCGAAACTGATGAAATCATATTTTTTCGACAGCTCGGCAGCCGTTTCGTTCGTCAATTTGCCGATATTTCCGATCAAAGCATTGCCAAGCCGCTGCCATTGGGCGTTATTGAGGCACATCTCGTCGAGGTGGCGGTGGGTCAGCCAGGTGCCCATGCTTTCGTATTCGCTGAAACTGCAGCCGTCCTCATAGTCGATGTGCTTGAGCACGGCATCGACCCAGTGCATGCCATTGCGCGTTTCAATCTCATTGACAAAGGCCTGGGCCCAGCCGGCCTTGACGGCGAAACACTGGGCGATGAAGCTGAAATCGACGATCTTGTCCATGTCGAGCATCTTCTTGATGGTCTCGAAATAGGACAAGTGGTGCTCGTCGCTGCGGTAATAGACGACCTTGCCGTCCCCAGTGTTGAACGACAGCGGCTTGAGGGGCACGGTGTCGGCGTCCCAGATCAGCATCAGGTCGTCGGGCGCGCCCTGGCGCACCGCTTCAACCTTGATGAACTGCTGCAAATACCAACCGGCGCGGAAGGCGCGCTCGGACGGAAAGCGGCTTTTCAGCCAGCCCAGGGTGCGCTCTTTCAGGTAGTGCGATTCGGGCACGACCGTGATGGCACTCGCCGTGGCGGCGCGGAACTGTTCGACTTCATGGTCCGGCACCACCACTTCATAAACGGCGGCGGGGATATTCTTGACGATGAAATGGGAGGCGACTTGCCAGGTGGCGCTGTCGCGGAAGCAGCACACGCTGATGACCTTCGAAATCACTAAAGCCCCTTAAAGACACAATGGTGGCGCAAAGTATCCCACATTTCCACGGCCGCAATACTACTGTGTATAAAAACAGGTATAGTACCGGATTCATCCGTTTTGAAAGCCAGCAAGATTCATGGAACAGATCCGTATCCGCGGTGCGCGCACGCACAACCTCAAGAACATCAATCTTGACCTGCCGCGTAACAAGCTGATTGTCATCACCGGCCTGTCCGGCTCCGGCAAATCCTCGCTCGCTTTCGATACCCTGTATGCGGAAGGCCAGCGCCGCTACGTCGAGTCGCTCTCGGCTTACGCGCGCCAGTTCCTGCAACTGATGGAAAAACCGGACGTGGACCTGATCGAAGGCCTGTCGCCGGCGATCTCGATCGAGCAGAAAGCGACCTCGCACAACCCGCGCTCGACCGTCGGCACCGTCACCGAGATCCACGACTACCTGCGCCTGTTGTATGCGCGCGTCGGCACGCCCTACTGCCCTGACCATCCTGAGAATGCGCTGGCCGCCCAGTCGGTCTCGCAAATGGTCGACGCCGTGCTGGCCATGCCGGACGACACGCGCCTGATGATCCTCGCGCCCGTCGTCGCCAATCGCAAGGGCGAACACGTGGACCTGTTCGCGGCCATGCAGGCGCAGGGCTTTGTGCGCTTTCGCGTCCAGAGCGGCACCCACGAGGCGCGCATCTACGACGTGGACGACCTGCCCAAGCTGAAGAAAACGGAGAAGCACACCATCGACGTGGTGGTCGACCGCGTCAAGGTCAATGCGGAGATCAAGCAGCGCCTGGCCGAGAGCTTCGAGACCGCGCTGCGCCTGGCCGATGGCCGCGCCGTCGTATACGAGATGGATGGCGGCAAGGAGCACGTCTACTCCAACAAATTCGCCTGTAACGTCTGCGGCTATTCGCTGCAGGAACTCGAGCCGCGCCTGTTCTCGTTCAATAATCCGATGGGCGCCTGCCCCGAATGCGATGGCCTGGGCCATATCGAATTCTTCGACCCCAAGCGCATCGTCGCTTTCCCCAACCTGTCGCTGGCCTCGGGCGCCGTCAAGGGCTGGGATCGGCGCAACCAGTTCTACTTCCAGATGCTGTCGAACCTGGCGGCCTTCTATGAATTCGACATCGACAAGCCTTTCGAGCAGTTGCCGGAAGCGGCGCAAAAAGCGGTGCTGTACGGCTCCGGCAAGACCTCGATTCCCTTCACCTATGTGAACGAACGTGGCCGCACCGTCATCCGCGAGCACACGTTTGAGGGCGTCGTCACCAACTTGCAGCGCCGCTACCGCGAAACTGATTCGATGGCGGTGAAAGAGGAACTGGCCAAGTTCATCAACGAGAAACAGTGCCCTTCATGCGAAGGCGCGCGCCTGCGCGTGGAAGCGCGCTACGTCAAGGTCGGCACGGGCAAGCAGCAGCGCGCGATCTACGAAGTGGCCGCCAAGCCGCTGCGCGAATGCCTGGCCTTCTTCGAGAAGCTGGTGCTCAAGGGCGCCAAGAAAGAAATTGCCGACCGCGTGATCAAGGAGATCATCTCGCGCCTGAAGTTCCTCAACAACGTCGGCCTCGACTACCTCTCGCTCGACCGCAGTGCCGATACGCTCTCGGGCGGCGAGGCACAGCGCATCCGGCTCGCCTCGCAGATCGGCTCCGGTCTGACCGGCGTGATGTACGTGCTCGACGAACCATCGATCGGCCTGCACCAGCGCGACAACGACCGCCTGATCGAAACGCTGCGCCACCTGCGCGACATCGGCAACAGCGTGCTGGTCGTCGAGCATGACGAAGACGCGATCCGCACCGCCGACTACGTGGTCGACATGGGACTGGGCGCGGGCGTGCATGGCGGCGAGATCATCGCCCAGGGCACGCTGGCCGACATCATGAAGAGCAAGCGGTCGCTGACCGCCAAGTACCTCAACGGCACCTTGAAAATCGCGGTGCCGAAGAAGCGCCACCCGACCAACCCCGACAAGCAGCTGGTGATCACAGGCGCCACCGGCAACAACCTGAAGAAGGTCTCGCTCAAGCTGCCGGTCGGTCTTCTCACCTGCGTGACGGGGGTGTCCGGTTCGGGCAAGTCCTCGCTAGTCAACGACACGCTGTACCCGGCCCTGTCGCGCCACCTGTATGGCTCGCAGACCGAGCCTGCGCCGCACGATTCGATCAGCGGGCTGGAGCACTTCGACAAGGTGATCTCGGTCGACCAGGCGCCGATCGGACGCACGCCGCGCTCCAATCCGGCCACCTACACCGGCCTGTTTACGCCGATCCGCGACCTGTTCTCGACCGTGCCGACGGCCAAGGAACGTGGCTACAGCGCCGGGCGCTTCTCGTTTAACGTCAAGGGCGGGCGCTGCGAAGCCTGCCAGGGTGACGGCGTGATCAAGGTCGAGATGCACTTCCTGCCGGACGTGTACGTGCCCTGCGACGTCTGCCACGGCAAGCGCTACAACCGCGAAACGCTCGAAGTGCACTACAAGGGCAAGAGCATCACCGAAGTGCTGGACATGACGGTGGAGGACGCGCACGAATTCTTCAAGCCCGTGCCGCTGATCGCGCGCAAGCTGCAAACCCTGCTCGACGTGGGCCTCGGCTACATCAAGCTGGGCCAGAGCGCGACCACCTTGTCGGGCGGCGAAGCGCAGCGTGTCAAGTTGTCGCTGGAATTGTCAAAGCGCGACACCGGCCGCACGCTGTACATCCTCGACGAGCCGACCACGGGCCTGCACTTCCACGACATCGACCTGTTGCTCAAGGTAATCCACCGCCTGCGCGACCAGGGCAATACACTCGTCATCATCGAGCACAACCTGGACGTGATCAAGACAGCCGACTGGATCGTGGACCTCGGTCCCGAAGGCGGCGCGGGCGGCGGCAAGATCATCGCCGCCGGCACCCCGGAAGACGTGGCCAAGAACCCGGCCAGCGTCACCGGCAAATACCTGGGACCACTGCTCAAGTAAAGGCGAGGCGATGCGCACACTCGTGATGGGGAACTCCGGTTCCGGCAAATCCTGGTATGCGCGTGCGCTCGGTGTGGCGCACCTGGACCTGGACACCATCGTCTGGGTGCCAGGCCAGATTGCCGTGGCGCGCCCAGTCGACGAGGCCCTGGCTGATCTGCGCGCGTTCACCAGCGCCAGCACGGACTGGGTGGTGGAAGGCTGCTATGGCGACTTCATCGAAGCGGCGCTACCGGCCTGCGACGAACTGGTGTTCATGAATCCCGGGAAGGACGTGTGCCTCGCGCACAACGCCCAGCGCCCGTGGGAGCCGCACAAATACGCGTCGAAAGTAGCGCAGGACAGCATGCTGCCTTTTTTGCTTGAATGGGTGGGGAAGTATTACGAGCGCGATGATACGTGTTCGTACAAGTATCATCGACGCGTATTCGACGCATTCGCAAGTGCGAAGCGCGAGATGCAGTAACGCGTGGGCGCCCGCGCCCACCCTACCTGACATCATGGCGTAGGGTGGGCACACGTGCCCACGCATGCTCGCGTTTAGTTAGCCAGGCGCTTTTCGAGGGCAGCCTTGGTGTCCACCAGCTCTTGCGGCAGGTGGTAGGCAAGCTTCTCAAACAGTTCCGTGTGCAGCTTCAGTTCTTCCGTGAAGGCTGCCTTGTCGATCGAAGTGATCGTGTCGAACTGCTCCTGCGTGAAGGCCAGGCCGTCCCAGTTCAGGTCTTCGAAGCGCGGCGTGGTGCCGAACACGTTCTCGACACCGTCCGCCTTGCCTTCGATGCGATCGAGCATCCACTTCAGTACGCGCATATTGTCGCCAAAGCCAGGCCAGACGAATTTGCCGTCGGCGTCGGTGCGGAACCAGTTGACGCAGTAGATCTTCGGCAGCTGGCCGATCTTCTTGCCCATATTGAGCCAGTGCTGGAAGTAGTCGCTCCTGTTGTAGCCGATGAAAGGCAGCATCGCGAACGGATCGCGGCGCACGATGCCCTGCTGGCCAGCGGCGGCGGCGGTCGTCTCCGAGCCCATCGTCGCGGCCATGTAGACGCCTTCGGTCCAGTCGCGCGCTTCGGTCACCAGCGGCACCGTCGTCGAACGGCGGCCACCGAAGATGAAGGCCGAAATCGGCACGCCAGCCGGATCGTCCCAGGCCGGGTCGATCACCGGGTTCTGGGTCGCGGCCACGGTGAAGCGGGCATTCGGATGGGCGGCCTTGGTGCCGGACGCCGGCGTCCAGTCCTTGCCCTGCCAGTCGATCAGGTGGCTTGGGGCTTCCTTGGTCAGGCCTTCCCACCACACGTCGCCGTCGTCGGTCAGCGCGACGTTGGTGAAGATGGTGTTCGCGCCCAGCGAAGCCATGCAGTTCGAATTGGTCTTGGTGTTGGTGCCCGGGGCAACGCCGAAGTAGCCCGCTTCCGGATTGATCGCGTACAGGCGGCCATCCTGGCCCGGCTTGATCCAGGCGATGTCGTCGCCGATGGTCGTCACTTTCCAGCCGCCGAAGCTCTTCGGCGGAATCAGCATGGCGAAGTTGGTCTTGCCGCAGGCCGAAGGGAAGGCTGCTGCCACGTAGTGCTTTTTGCCTTCGGGCGATTCGACGCCGAGGATCAGCATGTGTTCGGCCAGCCAGCCGGTGCCGCCGTTTTGCGCTTCCTGGTGGCCCATGTTGGAGGCGATACGCAGCGCGAAGCACTTCTTGCCCAGCAGGGCGTTGCCGCCGTAGCCCGAGCCGAAGGACCAGATTTCACGCGTTTCCGGGTAATGCACGATGTATTTGGTGCTGTTGCATGGCCAGGCCACGTCCTTCTGCCCGGCGGCCAGCGGGGCGCCAACGGAGTGCACGCAAGGGACGAACTCGCCGTCCGCGCCCAGCACGTCGAAGACGGCACGGCCCATGCGCGTCATCACGCGCATATTGACGGCGACGTAAGGAGAATCAGACAGTTCCACGCCGATGTGGGCGATCGGCGAGCCCAGCGGGCCCATCGAGAACGGCACCACGTACAGGGTGCGCCCTGCCATACAGCCGTCGAACAGGCCGTTCAGGGTCGTGCGCATTTCGGCCGGGGCCATCCAGTTGTTGGTCGGGCCGGCTTGTTCCTTGGTGGCCGAGCAGATATAGGTGCGGTCTTCGACGCGGGCCACGTCGGTCGGGTCGGAGCAGGCCAGGTAGGAACCAGGGCGCAGCGCTTCGTTGAGTTTTTTCATCGTGCCGGCGGCGACCATCTCGGCGCACAGGCGGTCATACTCTTCGGCGCTGCCGTCGCACCAGTAGATGCGGGCCGGCTTGGTCAGGGCGGCGATGTCCGACACCCAATTGATGAGTTTTTGATGTTTGATGTAAGCTGGGACGTTCAGTGCTGCGACGCCACCCAAGACGGGCTGATTCATACTACCTCCAATGCCTAAATAGAAATCTGTCTGGTTCCGGCACGGCAGGATCGTCGTCAGCTTTTGGCTTGGCTGCCAGCAGGCCCTCGGGGTAGGAGGCGCGGCGCTACGGCGGTCTTGTCTGGAACGTAAAGCAGGGAATCGACGCGTCGCTTCCCGAAATTAGGGGGCGATTGTACACCCGTCAATTGGGCTTTTAAATGCTTGCGCTACAAAAATGTAGGAATAATGGTTGAGTAATGTAGTGGGCTATTCGGGATTCGCCCAATCCTGTTATTTCCCTACGTACCTTCCGCTAACATCGGCTAACTTCCATGAAAATTGCGATACTTGATGATTACCAAGATAGCACCAGAACGCTGGATGCCTATCGAATTTTAGACGGCCATGAGGTCAAAGTCTTCACCAGTTCGACCCGCGGCACCGGTCAGTTGGCGATTCGCCTGGCGTCATTTGACGCCCTCGTATTAATCCGCGAACGCACGGCCATCAGCCGCTCGCTGCTGGCCAAACTGCCGAATTTGAAGCTGCTGTCGCAGACCGGCAAAGTGGCCGGCCATATCGACGTGGCCGCCGCCAGCGAGCATGGCGTGGCCATCGCCGAAGGCGTCGGCTCGCCCGTCGCGCCGGCCGAATTGACATGGGCGCTGATCATGGCGGCAGCGCGCAAGATCGTCCCCTATGCGAACAACCTCAAGGATGGCTTGTGGCAGAGCGCCTCGATCAATCCGCAATTGAATGGCCTCGGTGTCGTGCTCCGGGGCCGCACGCTGGCCGTTTGGGGCTATGGCAAGATCGGGCGCATGGTGGCCGGCTATGGCAAGGCCTTTGGCATGCGCATCCTGGTGTGGGGCAGCGAAGCGAGCCGCGCACAGGCGCTGGCCGACGGCTACGAGGCGGCGCCGACGCGCGCGGCCTTTTTCGAGCAGGCCGACGTATTGACCCTGCACCTGCGCCTGAACGCGGCCACGCGCGCCATCGTCACGGCAGACGACCTGGCACGCATGCGGCGCACGGCCCTGTTCGTCAATACCAGCCGCGCCGAGCTGGTCGAAGAAGGGGCCCTGGAGGCGGCACTGGGCCAGGGACGGCCCGGCAGCGCGGCCCTCGATGTCTTCACGAATGAACCGCTCGCTGCCGATGCGCCTTTGCTGCGCATCCCGACGGTGCTGGCCACGCCCCACCTGGGTTACGTGGAAAAGGATAGCTACGAGCTATATTTCCGGGCGGCGTTCGAGAATGTCGTCAACTTCGCCAGGGGCGAGCCGACCGGCATCCTCAATCCCGAGGCTCTGTCAGCGGCACGCCGGTGAGCAGCAGGGGCGGCGCCGGCATGACGTGGGCGCGCGTCCACAGGCCGGCCCAGCCGGGCGGCCAGGCAATGTCCGGGCCTTCGTAGGGCGGCAAGGTGGCGCGCACGGGAATGACGGGCACCGGCGGCATCTCATGCAAGCCGTTGCCGGCGTGGCGTTCCATGTCGAGGCTGTACATATATCCCGGCAACAGCGATTCGCAGACCCGTTCGAACCAGGCGCTGTGGTCCTCGTCGCGACCCAGGGCCTGGGCCAGGCCATGGGGATCGAACTTGGCCAGGGCATGCACCAGTTCGTCGGTGCTGGCGCCGGGCGCATCGCCCCAGCCCATCACGGGATTGACGTTGTAATCGGCGCCCGAGCCATACCATCCCTCGCGCCAGGGCCGCTGCATCCAGTTGCGCTGGCCGGCGAACAGATGCCAGCGCCAGTGCAGGCCGGAAGGCTTGGGCCAGGAATACAGGTAAAGCTTCTGGTAGCCGGCCCGGTGCAAGGCGCGCACCATGGCCATCAGACGCGCGTGGGGCATGCGGTCGGGCGGGGCGCGCCGAAACAGGATCGCTTCGCCGTCGGCGTGCTGCACTTCATCGGTGGACAGGTTCAGGTCGAGCGTGCGCGACTCGCTGCCGAAGCGCGCAGAAATCCAGCCGGTCAGCAGGTTGACCGAACTGATAACCCCATAGCCGCGATGGCGATGGAAAATGACGGTGCCAGGTGCAAGCGCTCGCATACGTTGATCACGCAAAGAAACCAGTGTAGCCGCAGGCCGCCGAAAGTCCAGAGGGGGCGGAGTTTGTTATCATGAGGCGCCTTTCTTCCACTCTTGTCCAGAAAAATCATGAGCTTGCGTATCATCGCCACCGGCGGCACCTTCGATAAACATTATAACGAGCTGACCGGCGTGCTCGGTTTCGCCGACAGCCACCTGCCCGAAGTGCTGGCGCGCGCGCGCCTGACCATTCCCGTGCAGCTCGAAGTGCTGCCCCTGCTCGATTCGCTCGACATGCAGGACGGCGATCGTGCGCGCGTGCTGGCGTCCTGCCAGGCGGCGAGCGAAAAAGCCATCGTCATCGTGCACGGCACCGACACCATGCCCGAGACAGCCGCCGTGCTCGGCGCGGCCAACCTGGGCCAGGCCATCGTGCTTACGGGGGCCATGATCCCCTATTCGATCGCCAATTCCGATGCCCTGTTCAACCTCGGCCTGGCCTGTGGCGTGGCCCAGACCCTGGCGCCGGGCGTGTATGTGGCCATGAACGGCCAGGTCTTCGCCTGGGACAATGTGAAGAAGAACCGCGCGGTTGGCGTCTTCCAGCCCCTATAAGTAAATAGTTGTCGCAAATAAATTACTTAGATACAATTTTATTTGCACAATGAAAACAATTGATGCTATATTGGCTCCACTAGTTCAACCAATCGAGAAAATAAAAATGAAGAAATTCCAAGCACTGAGCCTCGCCGCCGTCGCCGCCTTTGCCTTCTCCGGCGCACAAGCAACGGAAACCCTGGCTGGCCAGTACAGCATCAGCTCGTCGGCTACCCACATCATTGGCAACACCTGGCAGTTCGACTACACCGTCACCAATAACAACCAGGGCTATGTCGGCAATATGACCGGCCTGGACGGCTTCGCCATCGCCATTCCAGACGCCGCCACCGTGGTCGGCTACACCACGCCAGCACCGTTCAACGGCGCACCAGGCTACTGGGTTGGCAATGTCGGCACCAGCCTTGACCTCGGCGGCGACCACAGCCAGGACTTCACGCCGGCAGCCGGCTATCAGCTCTTCAGCTTCTGGGGTGGCTATGCGCAGTCGGTCTATGAGCCAGGCAGCAGCGCCACGTTCTCCCTGACCCTTGACAATGTCAGTGCCGGCACCGGCGTTGGCGCCGCATCGACCTATTGGGGCTGGTCCGGCCCAGGCAACAACCCTGCCGCCACCAACCAATATGGCCAGTACACGAGCTTCGTCAGCGAGATGGCGGCCCCGACGGCCGCCGTGCCGGAACCGGAAACCTACGGCATGCTGCTGGCCGGCCTGGGCCTGGTGGGCTTCATGGCACGCCGCAAGAAGTAATCCTTCCCGCAGCAAGGCAAAAAGGCCGCTCGCGCGGCCTTTTTCACGTCTGAACGCAGCGCTTTACGCGACCGCTTCGCCGCCCAGGGCTTCGACCACATGGGCCATCATCTGGGCCAGTTCGCCCGTCATCAACAGCATGTCGTTGTCGAAACGCTCTTCGTCGTTGCGCGTGACGGCGTCGTTTTCCTTGATCACGTCGAGTGGCTTGATGCCCTTGATCGCCAGCGACTCGGTCAGCACGAAGCTGATCTTGTCGTTCCACGTCATGGCCAGGCGCGTGCACTGCTTGCCGTTGGCGATATGGCGGCGCAAGTCTTCCGCTTCGAGCGTGTGCTTCACGTAGCGCACGGCGGCGCGGCTCTCGCCGGTGGCGCGCAGCTCGGTGTCCTGGTCGATCGTGAAGCCGGCCGGCGCTTCATCCATCTCCAGCCAGGCTGTCATGACGGCCACGGGCGAGCGCTGCACGCGCAGCGATTCGAGCGGCAGCTTGTCGACCGCCTTGAGCAGCAACTTGATCACATCGTCGGCCTTGGACGGGCTGGCGGCGTCGACGACGAGCCAGCCATTGACCGGGTCGATCCAGGTCCAGATGTTCGAGCGGATCGTGAAGGCGCGCGGCAGCAATTCGTCGGCCACGCGTTCTTTCAGTTCTTTCATCGCCTTTTTACCAGGCGGGAAGCCCTGGGCTTCTTCCAGTTCGGCGGCCTTGGCCTTGGCGACCTGGTTGATGACCGACGACGGCAGCAGTTTCTTTTCCGTACCCAGCAGGATCAGCATCTGCTTGTTGACGGTGTGGACCAGTTGGCCATTGCCGCGCGGCGAATCCCAGCCCTGGCGCAGTAATTCATTGCTGCTGGCAGGAACAAAACTGTGCGGAGCGAGGGCTTTTTCGAGCTGTTCAGGGGTGAACGCCCAAGGGGCGGGCAAGCGGTAAATCTGAAGATTCTTGAACCACATAGTGTCTTTCTGTTTGTTTCAGTAATGCCAGAGGAACGACATTCTACACGTCGAACAGGCTCAGTTGGTCGCGCTTTTCCGTTTCCCCAAGGCGCACGCCGACGCCCAGCAGGCGCACCGGCAGCTTGCCCCGGGCGTAGCCGGTTTCCATCAATCTTTCATACAGGGCGACATGGGGCGCCGTGCCCACGCATTCGACTGTCGTTTGCTGGAAATTGGCAAAACGCAGCTTGACGAACAGCTTGTGGACCTGGTTTTCCGCCCCGCAGCGCTTGACCCGCACGGCCAGGTTGTCAAACAATTCCGGCAGCAGGGCCAGGCAGGCGGGCAGGTCGGGCACGTCCGGCGTGTAGGTTTCTTCGACGCTCACGGACTTGCGCTCGTGCACATTCGACACCTCGCGCTCGTCGATGCCGCGGCACAAATCGTATAGGCGGCTGCCGAAGCGGCCGAAATGCTGCTGCAAGTCCAGTAGCGGCCAGCTGCGCAGGTCGGCACAGGTTTCGGCGCCCAGCTTGTTGAGCTTGGCTGCGGTCACCTTGCCCACGCCAAACAGCTTCTTGACGGGCAGGGCCGCGACGAAGGCGTCGACCTCGTCGGGGCGGACCAGGAACAGGCCGTCGGGCTTGTTCCAGTCGCTGGCGATCTTGGCGACGAATTTGTTCGGCGCCACCCCGGCCGATGCCGTGATGCCCACCGCCTCGACGATGCGCGCGCGGATTTCCTGGGCGATCAGCGTCGCACTGCCCTTGCAGCGGGCCGAACCGGTCACGTCGAGATAGGCCTCATCGAGCGAAAGAGGTTCGACCAGTTCCGTGTAATCGCGGTAGATGGCCAGGATCTGGCGCGACGCCGCGCGGTATTTCTCCATATTCGGCGGTAACACCACCAGGCCAGGGCAGCGCTGCAAGGCTTGCGAGGTGGCCATGGCCGAATGCACGCCATAGCGGCGCGCCTCGTAATTGCAGGTCGCCACGACACCGCGCTGGTCGGCGCGCCCGCCCACGGCCAGCGGCACGCCGCGCAGGGCCGGATCGTCGCGCATCTCCACCGAGGCGTAGAAGCAGTCGCAATCGCAATGGATGATTTTTCGGGCTGGGGCTTTCACTCTGGTGGCGAAACTACTGTAATTGCATACAGTATATCAAGATTTACATCAAATGCGCGAAGGGAACCAAGCCGGCAATTGCGCGTCGAACCAACAGATCCCTGGGAGAACGCGATGGAAACGCCTGATGACGAGTACGATGCGCCGTGGAAGGAGGCTGTGACAAACTATTTCCCGGAATTTATGGCCTTCTATTTCCCGGCCGCCAGCGAACGCATTGATTGGTCGAAGCCCTACCGTTTTCTGGACCAGGAACTGGCAAAACTGGCGCGCCATTCCGTCGTGGGCAGGCGTGTGCTCGACAAGCTGGTCGAAGTGGCGAGCCTGGACGGCGCGCTGAAACTATTTCTCATCCACGTAGAAGTGCAGCGCAGTCGCGAGCGCGAATTTGCCAAACGCATTTTTACCTACCACTACCGCCTGTATGACCGCTATCGCCAGCAAATCGCCAGCCTCGTCGTGCTGGCCGACCGCAGCATGAGCTGGCGGCCTGACAATTTTTCCTACACCACTCTCGGCTGCACGATGCGCCTGCGCTACGCCGTCGTGAAATTGATGGACCACGCGAACCAAATCGATCGCCTGCTGTCAAACCAGAATGCCTTTGCCCTGATCACCGCAGCCCACTTGATGACGCAGGCCACCCGGGGCAAGGCTGAACAGCGCGCGGCCTTTAAATGGAAGCTGGCACGCTTGTTGTTTGACCGGCAATGGGACCGGGAACGCATTGCCGATTTGTTTTTTATCCTGGACTGGCTCCTGGTCTTGCCCGAGCCATTGCAAGAACGCTTTCAGGACGACATCCAGACACTTGAAGGGAGCTCAGCCATGCCATTTATCAATTCATTTGAACGGCGCGGGATCAAAAAAGGAATCGAACAGGGGATCGAACAAGGACTCGAGCAAGGACGAAAGCAAGGCCAACTGACGCTGGTTGAAGCGCAACTTGCGGCACGGTTCGGCCCGCTGTCGCCGTCCGTGAAACAACGCCTGAAAGCGAGTTCGCCGCCCGAACTGGAACACTGGGCGGTGTCGCTGTTGGGGGCACGCAGCCTCGATGACGTCTTCCGTGCATAAAAAAGGCCGCGATCGCTCGCGGCCTTTTTCTTGAGACCAATGCAAGGACTTAGAAGTTGCCCTTGAACTGGACGCCCCAGATGCGCGGCTCGTTGATGAAGCCGGTCAGGTTGTTGAAGTCGATCGCGCCAACGATGCGCTGGGTGTTGGTGATATTGCGGCCATACGCAGCCACTTCATACTTGCCGCCCTGCCAGGTATAGCCGACGCGCAGGCCGCCTTCGGTCAATGCCTTGCCGCTGAACTCGGTCGCTTCGTACAGGAAGAAGTTGATCTTCGAACGGTATGCCCAGTCGGTGAAGATGAACAGCTCGCCATCGCCCATCGGCATGCCATAGCGCGCCGTGACGTTGGCGATCCACTTCGGCGCCTGTGGCAGCGGGTTGCCGTCAATGCTGACGCGGCCGGCGGCGTTGATCGGATCGAGGATCGTGCACTGCGCGCACTTGTTGACCGACAGCGCCGCATCGCGGATCTCGGTGAAGTTGTAGCTGCCGCCAGCGCTCACTTTCAGGTTGCTGGTGAGGTAGGCTTCAAAGTCGAACTCGGCGCCACGGCCCACGGTCTTGGCGGCGTTGATCAGGCGCGTCACGTTCGACGTGCCGCCCACCACGGTCAGCTGCTGGTTCTTCACGTCGAAGTCATACACCGAGAAGGCCACGCGCGCACGGCGGTTGAACAGGTCGGCCTTGATGCCCGCCTCATACGACAGGATCGTTTCGGCGTCGGCCACGGTCACCGGCACCGAGGCCGAAGCGGCCGCGATACTTGGCGCGCGGAAGCCGGTGGCGATGCGGGCATAGACGTTGATATCCTTATTCAGCTTGTACGTGCCGGACAGGTCCCAGTTGGCCTTGTGCTTCTCTTCGGCGGCGCCGGTCGGGGCCACTTGCACGACGTTCTCGGCGGCGACAGTGCGGAAGTCCTTCTTGTCGTTGGTCCAGCGCAGGCCGCCGCGCACGATGAACGCTTCGCTTACGGCATAGTTGGCCGATGCGAACGTGGCCCAGGCGATATTCTTCTGGTGGCTGGCCAGGTGCGAGGTTTGCGCGCCCGTGGTGCTGTTGTAGTTGTTCGAGAAGCCGTCGGTGTCTTCCTTGAAACCGTAGACACCGGCCTGCCAGTTGAGCGGGCCGGCATTCTTCGATTCGACGCGGAATTCCTGGCTGTATTGCTGCAGGTCGGACAGGCCGCCGCCGGTTTCAACCTGGAAGGGAATGAAGCCAGGACCGGTCGGCGTGCCGCCGTCGATGTCGCCGCGGCTGAAGTAGTTGCCCACAGCTTCGTAGCCGGTGACCGAGAACAGCTTGATATTGCCCAGGTCCCAGGACAGGCGCGCGCTACTGCCATTGGTCGACAAGTTCTGGAAATTCTGGCCATTGGTGCTCAGCTGGGTGAAGTCAAATCCATCGACGAAGTCGTTCGTGCCCTTCTTGATGATGTTGGCACGGAACAGGCGGGCGCTGCCCGTCGTCAGGCGCTGGTGCAGGTTGAACAGGGCGTTGAAGCCATTGCCCGGTGCGTACAGCACCTGCACACGTTCGGCGTGCTCGTTGTAGCCTTCGAGGGAATCGCGCTGGTTGGTGACCGTGTTGTCGACCAGGCCGTTGCGGTGCTGGCGCAGGGCGGACACGCGGATGGCCCATTCCTTGTTGATCGGCAGGTTGACGGCGCCTTCGAGGTTCATCGTCAGGTAGGTCGCCAGCGAAGCGTTGTAATAGCCTTCGACCTTGCCCAGGCTCGGCTTTTCGGATTCGAACTTGACCACGCCAGCCGGGGTGTTGCGGCCGAACAGGGTGCCTTGCGGGCCGCGCAGCACTTCCACGCCGGCCACGTCGAAGATCGGGTAGCCCTTGAGGATAGGGTTTTCCTGCACCACGTCATCATAAATGAACGACACGGGCTGCGACGCGAAGCTGGAGAAATCGGTATTGCCATAGCCGCGGATATAGAAGCGCGGGAAGGTACGGCCATTCGACGATTCGATGTTCAGCGATGGCACTTTGGCTGCCAGCACGCGGATATCCTGGCCGCCGGAAGTGAGGATGTCGAGCTTTTCGCCCTTCAGGGTCGTCACCGATACCGGTACTTCCTTGATGTTTTCAGTGCGCCGCTGGGCCGTCACGGTAATGGTTTGCAGTTCCGGGGTGGCCGCCGTCTGGGCCACGACGCTACCGAAGGGCAGCGCAGCCGTCAGCGCCAGGGTCAGGCGCTTGTGCATCTTGGACATCTTGATCATGTTTATTCCTTATGGGTCACGTCAAAAAAATACGTCTCCGTGACGAGCGGGTCGTGGCCGGCTCTTTGTCGAACCTGATATTTTGATGCATTGCAGCATGCAATTGCAAGGAAAGAATGCTTTATGATGTTGCAACTACAACAGTGAAGGAGTCCTTGTGGCCATGCGTCCCGTTTCCCTCGCCCTCCTGCTGGCTGGCGCCAGCGCCCAGGCTGCCACACCGCCAGTTGCCGACAAAGTCAGCTGGCAGGCAACCCGGCACGGCGAAGTCGTCACCGACGATTACCGCTGGCTGCAAAAGAAAACCGAGCCGAAGGTGCTGGCCTACCTGAACGCCGAAAACGCCTACACGGCCGAGATGACGGCGGGCATCGCGCCATTGGCCGAGAGGCTGTACGCCGAAGTCAAAGGCCGCATGAAGGAAGTGGACCTGTCGGTGCCGACGCGGCGCGGCGCCTACTACTATTACACGCGCTTCGAGGCGGGCAAGCAGTACGCCCTGAGCTGCCGGCGCCACGCCGATGCCAGGGGCAACTACGACGAGAAGGCCGCTGAACAAGTGCTGCTGGACCAGAACGCCCTGGCCGAAGGCAAGAAGTTCTTCGCCGTCGGCGACTGGTCGGTCAGCCCGGACGAGCGCCTGCTGGCCTACACCACCGACACCACAGGCTTCCGCCAATACGTGCTGCACGTGCTGGACCTGAAGACCGGCAAGCTGCTGGCCGACACGGCCGAGCGCGTCACCTCGCTGGCCTGGGCCGCCGACAACCAGACCCTGTTCTATGTGACGGAAGACGCCGTCACCAAGCGCTCGGACCGCCTGTTCCGCCACACGTTGGGTAAAGCCAGCGTGCAAGTGCTGCAGGAACCGGTCGAGCAGTTTTCGCTCGGCGTGGGCGAGACGCGCGACAAGCAATTCATCGAGCTCGACGCCCACGCCACCGACACGAGCGAAGTGCGCCTGCTGCCGGCCAACAAGCCGCTGGGCACCTTCCGCTCCATCCTGGGCCGCAACAAGGGCCACCGCTACAGCCTGGAAACCCACCGGGACGAAGTCTTCATCCGCACCAACAAGGATGCGAAAAACTTCCGCATCGTGCGCGCGCCGCTGGCCACGCCCGACGAAAAGCACTGGGCCGAGCTGGTGCCGCACGACAAGGACGTCTTGGTGCGCGACGTCGAAGTGTTCCGCGACTACCTCGTCGTGAGTGAAAAGGCGCGCGCCCTGAACCGCTCGCGCATCTACGACTTCGCCAAAAAGTCGTGGAAGACGGTGCAATTCGACGATCCCGTCTACCTGGCGCGCCAGGGCGGCACGCCGGAATACACGGCGACGCGCTACCGCCTGTCCTACCAGTCGCCGGTGACGCCGCCGACGGTGCTCGACGTCGACATGGGCACGGGCGCGCGCACCGTGCTCAAGCAGCAGGAAATTGTCGGCGGCTACGACGCCAGCCGCTACGAAAGCCGGCGCCTGTGGGCCAGCGCGCGCGACGGCGTGCAGGTGCCGCTGTGGGCCGTGTACAAGAAGGGCGTGGCCTTCGACGGCAAGGCGCCGCTGCTGCTGTATTCCTACGGCTCCTACGGCTACTCGACGGAAGCGACGTTCTCGATTTCCCGCATCAGCCTGCTCGAACGCGGCGTGATCTATGTGCAAGCCCACATCCGCGGCGGCACCGACATGGGCGAGCATTGGCATGACGACGGCATGCTGATGCACAAGAAGAACACCTTCAACGACTTCATCGACAGTGCCGACTACCTGGTCAAGGAAAAATGGACCAGCCCGGACAAGCTGATCATCGAGGGCCGCAGCGCCGGCGGCTTGCTGATGGGGGCAGTGACGAATATGCGCCCCGACCTGTTCAAGGCCGTGCACGCAGGCGTGCCTTTTGTTGACGTGATGAACACGATGATGGACGCCAGCCTGCCGCTGACGACCGGCGAATACCTTGAATGGGGCAATCCCAACGAGAAGCCGGCCTATGACTACATGTTGAGCTATTCGCCCTACGACAATATCGCGCGCAAGGCCTACCCGGCCATGCTCGTCACCACCAGCCTGAACGACAGCCAGGTCATGTACTGGGAGCCGGCCAAGTACGTGGCCAAGCTGCGCGCCCACAAGACCGACAGCAATCCGCTGCTCTTGAAAATCAATATGGGGGCCGGCCACGGCGGCGCCTCCGGGCGCTTCGAAGCGGTGCGCGAAGGGGCTTTCGAGATGGCCTGGATGCTGTCCCAGTGGGGTATTGCCGACTAGGCAAGCGCGCGTGGTTTTTCAGTTTTTTTTGAAAAACCCTTGCGCGATGCGCGAATCGTAGTATATGATTCGGCCTCCTTAAGACGTGGTGACAAACGTCGGAAGCAAATCTGGGTGCTTAGCTCAGTTGGTAGAGCGGCGCCCTTACAAGGCGTAGGTCGGGAGTTCGAGCCTCTCAGCACCCACCAGCATTTTGCTTCTCTGTGACTGCAGTACCGATCAAGTAGTTTGGAGCGGTAGTTCAGTTGGTTAGAATACCGGCCTGTCACGTCGGGGGTCGCGGGTTCGAGTCCCGTCCGCTCCGCCAACACCAAGAAGGGCCCGATTCGTCGGGCCCTTTTTCTATGTGTGCTTCATTCAGGCTTGCGCCCGCGCCAGATTGGCGGCGATGCGCGGATGAATCACCTCCCCACATTCGACACGGTTGCGCCCGGCACTCTTGGCCGCGTACAGCGCATGGTCGGCGCGCGCCAGCGCGGCATTGATATGCTCGTGCTGGTCGATGATGACGACGCCGATACTGACCGTCATCGTATACGCATTGCCGCTCGTGATCGGATGCGCTTGCGCCACGGCCACGCGCAGGCGTTCGGCCGCCTGCATCGCGCCGCCCAGGTCGGTGCCCGGCAAGACCAGGGCAAATTCTTCCCCGCCCAGGCGGCCCATGATGTCGTGGTCGCGCAGGGTCGCTGTGGCCGTCTCGGCAAACACGCACAGGGCATCGTCGCCGGTGGCGTGGCCGAAGCGGTCGTTGAGCGACTTGAAATGGTCGATATCGAGCATGAGCAGGGCAATCGGCTTGCGCACGCGGCTGGCAAAGGCGCGCGCCGTCTCGGTGCGCTCGAAGAAGGCGCGCCGGTTCACCAGGCCGGTCAGGCTGTCGATGGTGGCCAGCACGGCCATCTTCTTGTCGTCCTGCTGCTTGCACATGAGCAGGAAACCGAAGCCGTTGACGATCATCAGCACATAGCCGGTCAGGTAGGTCACGTTTTGCACCAAGGCGGGCGTGAACAGGGCGAAATGGCTATGGCGCAGGGCCGTGTAGCCGCGCGCGCTCATGGCCAGGCAGAACAGCACGTCGTTGATGCCGATCAGGCGCTGCAGCAGCGTGCCTTCGCGCGGGCGCAGCAGGATGTACGCCATCATGCCGATGTACAGGGCAATGATGGCCGACATCAGGGCCGTCAGCTCATTGCCCGCCGCGCCGCCCAGGCGGGCGCTTTGAAACACCAGCAGGGCCAGCGCCGTCAGCGGCAACAGCACCCGTTTCCAGTAGCGCAGTCCGAGGAAAGTGGCCAGGGCGCCCACTTCGAGCGCCATGCCGCAAATGAGCAGGCTGGTGGCGGTCACATCGATCCAGGCCAGGTGCAGATCCGGGCGCAGCCAGTTCAGCAGGTGGGAGCCGCCCTGGATCAGCTTGGCCCAGGTCCAGACGGTGATGGCCAGGTAATTGTCGGCATTGCGCGCGTAGCCGGCCATGAGCATGGCGAAGCCGATGTTGCCGATGCCGAGCACCAGCATGAAAGTCTTGATGTCAATCACTGCCCTGATCCTCGTGGGGTGGAGGCATCACCTTGGCCACGGCACATTGGTTTGGTGTCATGGCAACAACAGGTGTTTCCGAAAGGAACTATATTACATGGAATATTGAACAGCACCAGCATTGTTTTTTTCTTTTTGTGGCAGCCGGTGCATAATCGACAACTCGGGAAGCTTTTTAGGGGAAAGACCTTGATTGTGGGATTCATGAAAACGCCGGCGCTCTCGCCCCGGCTGCACCGCCTGAAAAACTCGGCCCTGTTCAATACCCTGACGCCGCTCGAACTGAAGATCGTCGACGGGCTGATCCACGAGCGCCACTACCTGGCCGGCGAAATCATCTTCGACGAGGGCGAGGAAGGCCAGGCCCTGTACCTGCTCTCTTCGGGCCGGGTGCAAATCGCCCGGGCGCGCGACAGCGATGTCGAAGTCGTCACGGAACTGTCGCCCGGCAGCTTCTTCGGCGACCTGGCCCTGCTCGACAACTCCCCCCGCAACGCCCAGGCGCGCGCCATGGACAATTGCGAACTGGCCGTGTTCTTCCGCGCCGACTTCATGGGCCTGATGGAGACCGACGCCGTGATCGGCTACAAGATCTCGCTGGCGCTGGCACGCCATATCGGCCAGCGCTTGCGCGACTGGATGGGCGGGCGCCCGCAGATCGAGGCCCTGTGAACGGCGCGCGCGGCAGCGGACCGGTGGTCTGGAGCGGCATCATCGGCGCCACCTGTGTGCTGCTGGTCCTGCTCGAACACACCTTGTGGCTGGCGATCCCCTTCCTGCTCGGGATCGTGCTGTACTACATCCTGCTGACACCGATGCAGCGCCTGATCCGCGCCGGCCTGGGCCACAATGGCGCGGCCCTGATCGTCGGCGGCAGCTTCTTCGCCCTGCTGGCGCTGGCCATCATGCTGGGCGTGTCGATGGCCTCGATGCCGGGCGACGCCTCCTGGCAGCAACTGCTCGAACGCTATGCCGGCGGCGGCATCACCTTCGTGCGCAATACCATGGCCCTGCTCGAAGCGCGCTTCCCGCCACTGCGGCAAATACACCTGGGAGCGGTGGTCGATGCGCGCTTCACGGCCTTCAGCGAATCGTTCGTCACGCGCCACCTGGGCGGCATCCTGGTGTCGGTGGCGGCCTGGCTGCCCTCGCTGCTGCTGGCGCCCTTCCTGACCTTCTTCTTCCTGCGCGACGGCCTGCGCTTCAAGAAATTCCTTGCGCGCGCCGTGCCGAATGCGTTTTTCGAAAAGACCCTGTTCCTGCTGCACGAAGTCGACCAGACCGCGCGCCGCTACTTCGAAGGCTTGATCAAGCTTACCGTGCTCGACACGGCCGTGCTGGCCTTTGGCCTGTGGGCCATCGGCGTGTCGGCGCCGCTGCTGCTGGCCCTCATTTCCGCCTTGCTGGCCTGGGTGCCCTTCGTCGGTTCGATCGCCGGCTGCATCCTCGTCGTCGTGGTCGCCTCGACCGATGCCCCGGCCGCGCCGATGGTGGCCTACAGCGCCATCGGCGTGTTCATCCTGGTGCGCCTGCTCGACGACTTCGTCTTCATGCCGCTGACGCTGGGGCGCAGCCTGCAAATCCATCCCCTGATGACGGTGCTGATGATCTTCATCGGCGGCTCGCTGGCCGGCGTGGCCGGCCTGATGCTGGTGCTGCCGCTGCTGGGCGTGGTGATGGTGATCGGCGAAACGCTGGGACGGGTGGTGACCAATCCGCGCCTGCGCGCGCGCCACCGCAATGCGATGGCCCTGCGCACCAGGCAGGCCAGCGCCGGCCTGTCCGTTTAAACGGTGGCGGCCTGCTGCGCGCGCAGCAGGGCATCGAATTCCTCGCCCGGCATCGGTTTGGCGAACAGATAGCCCTGGCCGTAATCGCAGCCGGCCGCCAGCAGCAGGTCGCGCTGGGCCGGTGTTTCCACCCCTTCGGCGATGACGCGCAAGTCCAGCTTGTGGGCCATGACGATGATCGCCTCGGACAAGGCCATGTCGCTCGATTCGGGCGCCAGGTTGCGGGTGAAGCTGCGGTCGATCTTCAGGTAATCGATGTCGAACTTCTTCAGGTAGGACAGCGAGGAATAGCCGGTGCCGAAATCGTCGAGCGCCACCTGGATGCCGGCGTCGCGCAATTGCAGCAGCTTGTCGGTGACGCCGCTGGAGGCGTCCAGCAGCAAGCCCTCGGTGATTTCCACCACCATCGAGGCGCCATCGAGCTCGAGCTCGCGCAGGTGCTCGAACCACGATTCATAGCCGCGCCCTTCGCGCTGGAATTCCAGCGGCGACTGGTTGATGCTGACCTGGAATTGCGAATGATGGTCGCCGCGCCAGCGGCGGATCCAGCCGGCCGCCTCGCGGAACACCCATTCGCCGATATCGAGGATCAGGCCGCTGGCCTCGGCCAGGGGAATGAACTCGAGCGGACTGACCAGGCCGCGCTGCGGGTGCTGCCAGCGGATCAGGGCTTCGGCCTTGTGGATGCGGCCCGTGCGCAGGTGCACGATGGGCTGGAAGTACAGCTTGAACTGGCGCCCCTTGAGCGCGGCGCGCAAGTCATTGGTCAGGCGCATGCGGTTCAGTGCCGCCACCTGCAGGGCCGGGGTGAAGTAAGAGAAGCGGTTGCGCCCCGCGCCCTTGGCCGCGTACATGGCCTGGTCGGCATGCTTGAGCAAGTCGCCGATATCGCGCGCATCGTCCGGATACAGGGTGATGCCGATGCTCGCTGACACAAAGGCCTGTTCCTGTCCCAGCGCGAACGGCGCCTGCAGCACGTCGAGGATCTGCTGGGCAATGGCATCGACCCGGTTGACGTCTTCCAGCTCGGCCAGGATGACGGTGAATTCATCGCCGCCCAGTCGCGCCACGGTGTCGGACTCGCGCACGCAGGAACGGATGCGGCGCGCCGCGTCGACCAGCAGCACGTCGCCCTGGTGGTGGCCAAGCGTGTCGTTGACTTCCTTGAAGTGGTCGAGGTCGATGAACAGGATGGCGATGCGCAAGCCATCGCGCCGGCACTTGAGGATGTCGTGCTCAAGGCGGTCGTGGAACATGCGCCGGTTCGGCAGCTGGGTCAGCGTGTCGAAATTGGCTTGCTGCCAGATCAGCGCTTCCGACTGTTTTTTCTCCGTCACGTCTTCGATCATGCACAGTTGCAGGGGCGGCGAGCCGGGCGCCGTCTCGATGGCCGCCAGCGACATGTCGATCCACACCAGGTTGCCGTCCGGCCGCAGCAGGCGCTTGGACATCTTGAAGCTCTTGGCCGTGCCGGCCGCCAGCGCCGCCATCTGCTCGCGCGCATTGCCCACGTCGTCAGGGTGGGTGATATCGGCCCAGTGGCTGCGCTTGATCTCGTCGAAGGTGCGCCCCGTGATCTGGGCGTAGCGCGGATTGACGTCGCGGAATTCACCGGTGACGGCGTCGATCAGGGCGATGCCCATCGGCGCTTCTTCGAACATGGTGCGAAAGCGCAGCTCGCCCTTGCGGATGGTTTCTTCGGCGCGGCGGCGCTCGCGCGCGAGCAGGGCAAAGTGCACGGCCGCACCCAGCACCAGCAGCACGGCGGCCGCCACCAGCACCCGGTACAGCCAGGCCAGGTTGGCCGCCGGCCCGGTGTTGTAGAGGAAGCCGTCGAAATTGACACCCTTGGGCAACATGCCCAGCTCGGCGTAGATATCGGCGATATGGCGCCAGCGCTCCGGGTTCATGTAGCCGATTTCGACCAGCACGGGCTGCACCAGGGGCATCATCTGGCGCGCTTCGAACAGCAAATGCTGGCGGTCGTTGCGGCGCGAATACTTCGACAGGATCAGGTCGGCGATTTCTTCCTGGTGGGTCATCGCGTATTGCCAGCCGCGCATGCTGGCGGCGCGGAAGGCGCGCACGCGCGCCGGATGGGCGGCAATTTCCTGTTCGCTGGTAAACAGGTTATCGCCGTAGAAATCGATGCCGGCCGCGCGCGGGCTGTAGACGTCGTAGAGGAAACCGATGCGGTCCAGGTAGTCCGGTTCGTTGGTGATATAGGCCGACATGGCGTCGACCTTGCCCTTGATGAAGTCGTCCGGATTGAAGCTGTGCTCGACGCGGATCAGGCTCGACAGGGGAATGCCCTCCTTCTTCAGGTAGGCCACCAGCTCGTCGGCCTGGGTCAGTTCGTCGGTGAGCGAGCCGATCATCACCCGCTTGCCCTTGACGTCGTGGATGTCGGGCGAACTGCTGCGCTGGCGCACCAGCAGCACGTAGGGTGAATGCTGCAGCACCACACCGAGCACCACCAGCGGCTTGCCGGCCATGCGTGCCAACAGCAGGCTCGACGAACCGACCCCGTATTCGGCCTTGCCCTCGATGACGGCGCGCTCGGGTTCGTTGCCGCTGCCTTCGGCCAGGTTCACGTCCAGGCCGGCCTCGCGGTAATAGCCTTTTTCAAGCGCGGCGTAATAGCCGGCGAACTGGAACTGATGGGTGTGCTTCAGTTGCAGGGTGATTTTTTCAGCCGCCTGGCCAGCGAGCGGCCCACCCAGGGCGAACAGGCAAAGGCCGAGCCGGGCGAGGCGGGAAAACAGGCGTGAAGGTCGGGCAGCCAGGTGCATAGGATTCCATCAGTGGTCCGATTGTACATCAACAAAAACGGCCGCCGAAGCAGCCGTTGTTTGTCCGCACCACGCTCGTTCAGGGCAGTTTTTCGGGTGCCTGCACGCTGACGGTCTTGCCGTCGCCCAATTGCGCTTCGGTATTGCGGCCCCAGGCCCACAGGCTGCCGTCCGCTTGCAGGCCGACGCTGTGGCTGCGCCCGGCAGAAATGCCGATCCAGCTCGTGACGGTGCCGATTTGTTTGATGGTCGAGGTATCGAGGCCGGTGCCGTCGCCCACCTGGCCATCGGTGTTCGAGCCCCAGGCCCACAGGGACCCGCCCGATTTCAGGCCCAGCGAGTGCAAGGCGCCGCCCGCGACGGCCACCCAGTCCGTATCGCTGCCCACCTGGGTCGGGATGGTCGTGACCGCCTGGTCCAGGCCCAGCTGGCCGGAACCGTTGGCGCCCCACGCATACAGGGCGCCATTGGCCTGGATCGCCAGCGTGTGCTGGCCGCCGGCGGCAATGGCCACCCAGGTCGAGGCGCCGATCTTGACCGGTGCCACGGCGGCGGTGTTGCCGCCATTGCCCAGCTGGCCATTGGTATTGCCGCCCCAGGAGTAGATCGCGCCATCGGCGCGCCGGCCCACCGAGTGGATTTCGCCGGCCGCGACCTGGGTCCAGTTGGTGAAGGTGCCGATCTTGGTCGGGATCAGCTTGTCGATGACGGTGGCGTCGCCGAGCTGGTTGTTGAAGTTGCGGCCCCAGGTCCACAGCGTGCCGTCGGTCTTGATGGCGATCGAATGCGCTTCGCCGGCGGCGATGCCCGACCAGTTGGCCGCGGTGCCGACCTTGACGGGCACGGCGCGGTCAACCGTGTCGGTCGTGCCCAGGCCCAGCTGGCCGTTCTGGTTGAAGCCCCAGGCCCACAAGGTACCGTCTTTCTGGATGCCGAGCGAGTGGAAACGGCCGGCGGCGACCAGCTTCCAATTGCTAGCGGTGCCCACCTGGGTTGGCACGGACTTGTCGGCGCTGGTGCCGTCGCCGAGCTGGCCGTTGTGGTTCAGGCCCCAGGCCCACAGGGTGCCATCGGCCTTGATCGCCAGGGTATGGCTGCCGCCGGCCGACACGGCCAGCCAGGGCGCCTTGATGGTGAGAATGGCCGTGCCGCTGACGCTGCCCACGGTGGCAGTGATGGTCTCGGTGCCGGCTGTCTTGCCCGTGGCGATGCCGGTGGTCGAGATCGCGGCATTGCTGCCGGCCGTCGTCCAGGTAATGCCGGTCGTGATCGAGGCCGTCTTGCCGTCGCTAAAAGTGCCGGTGGCCGTGAACGTTGTCGTCGTCCCGACCGCGACCACAGCGTTGCTTGGCGTCAGGGCGATCGACTGCAGGCTCGGCGTGGTCGTGGCGGTGGTCGTGCTGCCTCCGCCACCGCCGCCACAGGCGGCAAGCAGCGCCAGCATGGGCGCGAGGAGCAGGGTCTTGAAGCGGGCAGTCGAAAGGTTCATGTCGGTTCCATTGCAGATGCGCGGAACGAAGGCCCGGCAGGCACTTCGATCCAGCTTAGACCCCAGTCTATCTGCAAAGGAGCAACAATGATCACACGAAAAGACGGGCGAATCCGTGGCAATTCGCCCGCCGGGCTTACTTGCGCCCCGTGCGGGACTTCGGCGCGGCGGCCTTGGGGCGGGTCTTGATCGTGGCCAGGATGGACGGGCGCACGGTCGACGCCGGCGCGATGAACGGCGTCGGGGCGGGGGCGCGCTCGGTCTTGCGCTTGGGCACGGCGGCAAACTTGTCGGGCGTACCGGCGCCATCGGTCTGGCGCTTGCGCTCGCCGGCGGCCAGGCCGCCTTCTTCGCCATTGGTCCAGCTTGGGACCAGGTGGCGGTCGCCATTGCCGATCAGGTCGGAGCGGCCCATTTTGGCCAGCGTCTCGCGCAGGATCGGCCAGTTGGCCGGATCCTGGTAGCGCAGGAAGGCCTTGTGCGCACGGCGCACCTTGCCGCTCTTGGCCGTTTCGACGATTTCGGAGTCCATCGTCACCTTGTGCAGCGGATTCTTGCGCGTGTGGTACATCGTCGTGGCCATGGCCATCGGCGTGGGCATGAAGGTCTGGACCTGGTCGAGCTTGAAGTTGTTCTTCTTCAGCCACAGCGCCAGGTTGAGCATGTCTTCATCGGTCGTGCCCGGGTGGGCCGCGATGAAATAAGGGATCAGGTACTGCTTCTTGCCCGCTTCGAGCGAAAACTTGTCGAACATGGCCTTGAACTCGTCATAGGCGCCGATGCCCGGCTTCATCATCTTCGACAGGGTGTTTTCTTCCGTGTGCTCGGGCGCGATCTTGAGCAGGCCACCGACGTGGTGGGTCACCAGTTCCTTGACGTAGTCGGGCGAGCGCACGGCCAGGTCGTAGCGCAGTCCCGACGAAATCAGCACCTTCTTCACGCCGGGGATGGCGCGCGCCTTGCGGTACAGCGAGATCAGCTTGCTGTGGTCGGTGCCCAGGTTGACGCAGATCGACGGGTACACGCACGACAGGCGGCGGCACGATTCCTCGATCTTCGGGTCCTTGCAGGCCAGCCGGTACATATTGGCGGTCGGGCCGCCGAGGTCGGAGATGGTGCCGGTGAAGCCCTTGGTCTTGTCGCGGATGTGCTCGATCTCGCGCAGGATCGACGGCTCCGAGCGGCTCTGGATGATGCGGCCCTCGTGCTCGGTGATCGAGCAGAAGGTGCAGCCGCCGAAGCAGCCGCGCATGATGTTGACCGAGAAGC
>JAZJYP010000135.1:0-15780 GCA_040390345.1 Pseudomonadota bacterium
GTTGCCGGCGAATCGTGGTCTGACCCCGGTTGTCAAGTTGCCGGGTTTGACCCCAGGGTTACTACATCAGATTTCTTCGTACAGCGGCAGGGTCAGGAACTCGGCGAACGACGCCGACGTCGACATCTCTTCGAAGATCGTGGCGGCGCGCACATAGGTCGGGTTGTCGCCGTTCGGCGCCACTTCCTTCACCTTGGCCAGCTCCTGCGAGATCATCGCGCGCACCATCTCGGCCGTGACCTTGCGCCCGTCCTCGAGCACGCCCTTGCTCGAACGGATCCACTGCCACACCTGCGAACGGCTGATCTCGGCCGTGGCGGCGTCTTCCATCAGGTTGTGGATCGGTACGCAGCCATTGCCGGCCAGCCAACTGCCCAGGTAGTGGATGCCGACGTTGATGTTGTAGCGCAGGCCCGCTTCGGTAATCGGCGCTTCCGGCTTGAAGTCGAGCAGTTCGGCAGCCGTCACATTGATGTCGGGACGCTGCTTGCCGATCTGGTTCGGTGCGTCGCCCAGCACTTTCGTAAATTCGCCCATCGCCAGCTCCACCAGGCCCGGGTGCGCGACCCAGCCGCCGTCGTAGCCGTCGGTCGCGTCGCGCGCCTTGTCGTTGCGCACGCCGCCCATGGCGATCTCGTTTTTCTCGGGATCGTTCTTGATCGGGATCAGCGCCGCCATGCCGCCAATGGCCGGCGCATTGCGCTTGTGGCAGGTCTTCAGCAGCAGCAAGGCGTAGGCGCGCATGAAGGGTGAGGTCATCGTCACTTTCGGGCGGTCGGCTAGGCAGAAGTCCTTGTCAAGCTTGAACTTTTTGATGCAGCTGAAGATGTAGTCCCAGCGGCCGGCGTTCAGGCCGGAACTGTGCTCGCGCAGTTCGTACAGGATCTCGTCCATCTCGAAGGCGGCCAGGATGGTTTCGATCAGCACGGTGGCCTTGATGGTGCCCTGGGCCAGGCCCAGTTCATTCTGGGTCATCACGAAGATATCGTTCCACAGGCGCGCTTCGAGGTGCGATTCCATCTTCGGCAAGTAGAAGTAAGGGCCAGCGCCGCGCGTCAGCTGTTCCTTGGCGTTGTGGACCATGAACAGGGCGAAGTCGAAGATGCCGCCGGAGACGCGCTTGCCGTCGACCAGCACGTGCTTCTCGTCGAGGTGCCAGCCGCGCGGACGCACCACCAGGGTGGCGATCTTGTCGTTGAGCTTGTAGGTCTTGCCGTTCTGTTCCAGCGAAATCGTGCGGCGCACGGCGTCGCGCATATTGATCTGGCCCGTGATCTGGTTGTCCCAGTTCGGCGTGTTCGAGTCTTCAAAGTCGGT
Source organism: Pseudomonadota bacterium (assembly GCA_040390345.1). Classification (GTDB taxonomy): domain Bacteria; phylum Pseudomonadota; class Gammaproteobacteria; order Burkholderiales; family Burkholderiaceae_D; genus Telluria_A. The sequence continues at coordinate 1,318 of JAZJYP010000135.1, forward strand.
CATGTAGCTGTCGGCGCCGGAATTGAAGGCGTTGATGACCATCTTGCGCTCGACCGGGCCGGTGATTTCCACGCGGCGGCATTCGAGCGCCGGCGGGATCGGGGCGATGGTCCAGTCGCCGGCGCGGATATGGGCCGTCTCGGCCAGGAAGTCGGGTCGCTCGCCCGCGTCCAGGCGCTTGGCGCGTTCGACGCGCACGGCCAGCAGTTCCTGGCGGCGCGGCTCGAATGCGCGCGACAGCTTGGCCACCAGGGCCAGCGCTTCCGGGGTCAAGATGGTTTCATAGCCTGCTTTGATCTCGCCTTTGATTTCCATGCCGGCGGGGGTGACGATGGTCATATCTGCTCCTGTATAAGTAAAAATGATGGAATTCGATTTTGATAAGTCGGGCTAATGTGGCGCGTCTATATGGTTTCCAGTATATTCACTATGAAGTAGCTAAACGAGACAATTAATCACAACATTTGTGCGTTTTTGTCACAGATGACAGAGGGATGCATGGGTCAATTTCGCCAGATTTCCACGTTTGTCGAGGTGGTGGCGCGCGGCAGCCTGTCGGCGGCGGCGCGCGCCGAAGGCATTGCGCCGGCCATGATCGGGCGCCGCCTGGACGCGCTCGAACAGCGCCTGGGCGTCAAACTGCTCCAGCGTACCACGCGCAAGCTGGCCTTGACGGACGAAGGCGCGGCCTTTCTGGAAGACTGCCAGCGCATCTTGGGCGAACTGGAAGAAGCCGAATCGGCCGTCGCCGAGCGCAGCGCGCGCGCCACCGGCCACCTGCAGATTTCGGCCCCGGCCGGCTTCGGGCGCCAGCATGTCGCGCCCCTGCTGCCCTCCTTCCTGGCCGAGCACCGCGAACTGACGGCCAACCTGAACCTGAACGACCGCGTCGTCGACGTCATCGGCGAAGGCGTCGATGTGGCCATCCGCATCGCCAGCCTGTCCGACTCGAGCCTGGTTGGCGTGAAACTGGCCAGCAACCAGCGCGTGCTGGTCGGCGCGCCGGCCTACCTCAAACGCCATGGCACGCCCCAGACCCTGGCCGAGCTGGCCCGGCACAACTGCCTGGCCATCTCCAGCGAAGGCAGCCAGCGCGGCTGGACCTTCCGCGAGCATGGCAAGACGGTGACGCTGAAAGTGGCGGGCAATATGGTCTGCAACGACGGCGAAGTGCTGCACGACTGGGCGCTGGCGGGCAAGGGCCTGGCGTGGCGTTCGATGTGGGAAGTGGGGGCGGAGCTGGAAACGGGGCGCTTGCGTACGGTGCTCGACCACTGCGCCGCACCGGGCAACGACATCCACGCCGTGTTTGCCCAGCGCCGCCACCTGCCGCTGCGCATCCGGGCCTTCGTCGACTTCCTGCGCCTGGCCTACGCCCAACCCGACTATTGGCGGCGTTGAACGGGGCATGCACAAAGCGACAGGCGAAAAAAAATCCCCGGGAAACCCGAGGATCTTTTGTCGTTGATTCAGTGCTTAGATAGCCTGAATGTTCGAAGCTTGCTTGCCTTTAGGGCCGGCGGTAACTTCGAAAGAGACGCGCTGGTTCTCTTGCAGCGATTTGAAGCCGTTCGACTGGATCGCCGAGAAGTGAGCGAACAGATCTTCGCCGCCTTCGTCAGGGGTGATAAAGCCGAAGCCCTTCGAATCATTGAACCATTTTACGATGCCAGTTGCCATTACAATTTCCTATTTCAGTTAAGTTGGGCTTGCGCCCGTTTTAGATCGTTTGAAGAAGCAAGAAAGAAATGACAGACTGACTGCACTACTACCTCGAATCCAACGATCCCGCATTATACCGATAAAATCTCAAAAAACACGCCGAATGAAAAATAAACTTCGGCGCGCCCTCTGGGAGCCATCTGTAGGCTGACTATACGGGAGCAAATCGGCGCGAAGTTTGCGCCAGATCAAACGGATCAGGGGTAGGTGGCCGCTTGTGGATCGGCCGCCACCCAGGCGAGAAAGACGTCGAATTCGGCCAGCCAGGCAGCCCACTGCTGCGCAGGAATCGGGCGCTGCTCGAGCATCAGGCGCAAGGCATTGTCGAGGCGGCGCGCCTGCTGGCCAAACACGGGAAAACCAAAGGTCGCCGCCGAGCCGGCCACTGTATGCAAAATGACATGGAGCTGCTGCATGCCGGACGCCGCCGGCAGCGCGTTGCCGCACAGGGCGCGTTCGGCCTGCATGCTCGCCAGCGTGGCCGCAATGCTGGCGCCGAACTTGGCATTCAGGGCCGCCAGGCGCGCCTGGAAAGCCGGATCGGCCAGCGTCGCCATGGCTTACTTGGTGCCGAAGATGCGGTCGCCCGCGTCGCCCAGGCCCGGCACGATATACGCATGGTCGTTCAGGTGCGAGTCGAGCGAGGCGACATACAGCTTCACGTTCGGGTGCGCGCCCTGGAACACGCTCACCCCTTCCGGTGCGGCCACCAGGGCCAGGAAGATGATCTGTTCATCGGTCACGCCGCGCTTTTTCAGCACGTCGACGGCGTGCACGGCCGAATTGCCCGTCGCGACCATCGGGTCGCACAGGATGAAAATACGGTCGGCGCAATCGGGCAGGCGCACCAGGTATTCCACCGGCTTGTGCGTTTCCGGGTCGCGGAACACGCCCACATGGCCCACACGGGCCGAGGGCACCAGTTCCAGCAAGCCGTCGCTCATGCCGATGCCGGCACGCAGGATCGGCACAATGGCCAGCTTCTTGCCGGCGATGACGGGCGCGTCGATCGTTTGCAGCGGGGTTTCGATCTTGCGCGTGGTGAGCGGCAGGTCGCGCGTGATCTCGTAACCCATCAGCAGCGTGATTTCCTTGAGCAGTTCCCGGAAAGTGCGGGTCGAGGTATCGCTGGCGCGCATATGGGACAGCTTGTGCTGGATCAGCGGGTGGTTCAGGATAAACAGGTTCGGAAAACGCGGGTCTTGTTTCATGGTGTCGGTCGTTTGGATTGAATTGTTGTGTTTGTGCGCACATTATCCCATGAGCTTGGCGGCCCGCACGACGAAAAATGCAGGAAAGCTTAGCCTGTTGGCCCCGCTTGCGCGACAATATCGTCTGGCGAAGGCATTCGGCTGGCAGTGCGAACTTGTCGAGCATGCAAAAAAACATCTGAGCACCGTCAAATTAATTCAAATCAAGGGCTTGGAGCAGGTTTTTTAATGCATTTTGGCATGTTTCAGTGATACATTCCGTTCTAGTTTGGTAAACTTGCACGAAACCCAAAGTAAAAATACGAAAGTTCTGATTTTAACGATGCGCTCCAGTTCCCCAGCTGTGCCAAACAATGACCAGCGCCATGAGATGGACAGTCTCATGGAGGCGGCCGGCGATGTCGTGTTCCGGCTCGACCCGGCCGGCCAGATCCTGTTCGCCAGCCAGCGCGCGGTGGCCGTGGTCGGCCTCTCGCGCGACCTGTTCGGCATCGCCCTCGTCACCCTGGTCACCGAGATCGACCAGCCGACCCTGCGCAATGCGATCGCCGACGCGCTCAATCCGGCCCAGCCGGTGCGCGTGGAAGTGCGCATCAAGGCGCCGGACAAGGATATCTGGTACGACCTGCGCATTTCCGCCTTCGGCACCGGTGACGAACTCTTGGTCGTGGGGCGCGACATGTCGGCCCAGCACGCCACCGAAGAGCGCCTGCGCCACATGGCCACCCACGACGCCCTCACCGAACTGCCCAACCGCCTGCTGCTGTCGGACCGCATCCGCATGGTCATCGCGCACGCGCGCCGCTCGGGCCAGGGCTTCTCGATCGCCACCGTGGGCCTGGACGGCTTCAAGAAAGTCAACGATGGCCTCGGCCACCCGGTCGGCGACGCCGTGCTGCGCCTGGCCGCGGCGCGCCTGCGCAAGACCTTGCGCGACTCGGACACGCTGGCCCGTGTGGGCGGCGATGAATTCGTCGCCGTGCTGCCGGGAACGCACTCGGACCAGCAGATCAAGCTCGTCACGGGGCGCCTGCTCGCGACCTTGCAGTCGCCCTTCGAAGTGGACAGCCACACGATCTACGTGGGCGCCTCGGTCGGCATCTCGATCTATCCGCAGCACGCCGAAGACGAGGTGCGCCTCGTCGCCCTGGCCGACGCCGCCATGTCGCGCGCCAAGGAAACGGGCAAATCGAAATGCGTCGTCTACAGCGCGCGCCAGAGCGGCCCGCCGGAGCACGATATCTCGCTCGAGGCGGCCATGTTCCAGGCCGTGCGCGAAGGCGAGTTCCTGCTGTACTACCAGCCGATCGTGGACGCCCAGTCGCGCCAGATCCAGGGTTTCGAGACCCTGATGCGCTGGAAGCACCCGGGCCTGGGCATGGTGCCGCCGGTACGTTTCATCCCGATCGCCGAAACGAATGGCCTGATCAACCTGCTGGGCGCATGGGCGCTCAAGGCAGCCTGCGTGCAGTTGCGCCAGTTTGAAGAAGTGGCCAAGCGCCAGCTCTACATCTCGGTCAACATCAGCCCGCGCCAGTTCCGCAATGACAAATTCCTCGACGTGCTCGACGACGCACTCGCATTTTCCGGCCTGAGTGGAGACCAATTGGTTTTAGAAATTACAGAAGGTACCCTGATGATCGACCCGGTCCATGCCGAAACGATCCTGGGCAAGATGGCAGAACGCCACGCGCGCATCGCGATCGACGATTTTGGAACCGGCTATTCCTCGCTGGCCTACCTCAAGCGCTTCCCCATTTCCGTGCTCAAGGTCGACCGCGCCTTCATCAAGGACCTGCCCGATTCGACCAAGGACGGCGCCATCTGCAATGCGGTGCTCGACCTGGCCAAGCACTTGAACCTGTCGGTGGTGGCCGAGGGCGTGGAAACCGAAGAACAGATGCGCTACCTTGAACAGCGCGGCTGCCAGTACGTGCAAGGCTACCTGACCGGCAAGCCGATGCCGGCCCACGTGGCCATGGCAGCGCTCAAGGAAAACCTGTATGAAGCCCTGATCCCAACGACCGAACTGCGCGCGGGGGTAGTCCAATGACGACAAACGTGACGACAACAAGCCCCGAGCAGACCCTGGCCCTGCTGTGGGAACGCATCCGCCAGCAAGGCGACATGCCCGGCTTTACCAAGGCGATCAGCGCCATCCTCGGCGCCATGCGCGGCGAAGACGAGCAGACTTTCAACATGACGCAGACGGTGCTGTCGGACCCGGTCCTGACGCAAAAGGTCCTGCGCCTGGCCAATAGCGGCATGTATTCGGCCTTCGGCCAGAGCATCAACACCGTCTCGAAAGCGGTGCTGGTGCTGGGCACCGAAGCGATCGGCCACCTGGCCCTGGGCCTGAAGCTGATCGAAGAACTGTCGAACTCCTCGCCCGACTCCTCGGTCGCCCACGTGGAAATGGAAAAGGCCGTGCTGGCCGGGATGGTGGCGCAGCAGGTGGCCGTGAGCGCCCAGTCGCGCGACCCGGAAGAAGCGGTCGTATGCTCGATGCTGCACACGCTGGGCCGCATGATGATCACCTTCTACATGCCCGATCGCTGGGCCATGCTGCAGCGGCACTCCGGTGCCGGCAACGAAGACAGCGCCGCCGAACCGGTGCTGGGCCTGTCGATGGAAAAGATTGGGCGCGCCGCCGCCGAACACTGGGGCCTGCCGAAGAACCTGGTCAACGGCATGCGCCGCATGGAACCGATGGAGGGGCCCGTTGAAGTGAGCCATGAAGACTGGCTGGCCGCCCTCTCGACGATGTCCTCGCAGTGCTCTGACGCGCTGTGGAATGACGACGAGGCCGGTGCCGACATGGTGCGCCAGCTGGCCGGGAACTTCGCCGGCATGCTCGGCGTGGAACCGGACAGCATCATGCTCGCCATCGAGAAAGCCAAGGTCGTCGCCGCGGCCGACCTGTCGATCGCGCCGCTGGCCAAGCCGGCCGAAAAACGCGCCAAGGCGCTCGCCTCGACCCGCATGCGCCAGGAAGGCAACAAGATCCTGCTCGCCGGCGTGGCCGACATGCGCGACGTGCTGAGCACGGCCAGCCCGGGCCAGATGATGACGATGGCGCTTGAAACGGTCTACCAGGGCCTGACGTTCTCGCGCGCCGTGGCCTTCCTGCGCAACCGGCGCGAGAACAAATATGCCGCCAGGATGGGCTTTGGCGAAGGAGTCAAGGAACTGATCCCGACGATGATCTTCGATGACTACTACGAGCCGAACGTTTTCCACGCGGCCCTCAACAGCGACCGCGTGATCTTCATCGAAAACGCCAAGGACCCGAAGTTTGCGGCCAAGCTGCCGGTGTGGTGGAAGTCGTCGCTGTCGGACGCGCGCGCCTTCGTCATCCTGCCCCTGTGCACGGGCGGCCAGCCGGCCGGTTTCATCTACGGCGACTGGGACGAGAGCTTCCCTGCCATCGCCCTGAACCAGACCGAGTTCTCGCTGCTCAACGACCTGCGCTCGCTGGTCGTCAAGACCGTGGAACGGCGCCAGCAGATGGAAGTGATCAAGCCGCCGGGGAAGGTCGCCTGAAGACCAGGCTGGCCGCGCCCGCGGCCAGCACGCACAGGGTCGCCGCCGCGTAATACACCGCGTGCGACCCCAGCGCACCCCAGCACCACGCCATGAACAAACCCCCGCAGGAGCCGCCCACGCCGTAAGCGAGCGCAATGTACAGCGCTTGTCCGCGCGCCTGCAAGGGCCCGGCGAACCAGCGCTGCATCGTCATCACGCACGACGAATGGTGGGCTGCAAAGGTCAGCGCATGGAGCAGCTGCGCGCACACGAGCAGCGCGATGGACTGGGCTGCGCCGCCGATGACGGCAAAGCGCAGCAGGCCCACGGCAAAGGCCGCCATCATCACGCGCCGCGCACCGAAGCGGCGGAACACGTGGGCCTGGAAATAGAAGAACACGATTTCGGCCAGCACCCCCAGGCACCACATGGCGCCGATCACCGGCTTGCTGTAGCCGATACGCTCGAGGTAGAGCGAGTAGTAGACATACAGCGAGGTGTGCGCCGCCACCATCAGCGCGGCCGACGCGAAGAAGGCGATCACCTCGCGCTGGCGCAGCACTTGCCACAGCGGCGTGGCCACCCTGCCCGGCTCAAGATGGGTCGTTTCGCCGATGCCCAGCCCGGCCAGCAGCACCATCACCTGCAGGGCGCCGGCCATCCACAGCAGGCTCTCGACCCCCCACCAGTCCAGGCCATAGGCCGCGCCCATCACCGAGACGACGAAGCCGAAGGAGCCCCACAGGCGGATCTTGCCGTAGTTGGACAGGTCGCCCTTCATCTCGGCGAGCATCAGCGCTTCCGACAATGGCGCCTGGGCGCTGGTAAACAGGTTCAACAGCACCATCGCCGCGAAGAACTGGGCGAAACTGTGGGCCAGCACGATACCGCTGAACGACAGCAAACCGGCGATGGTGATCGCGCGCAGCACCAGCACGCGCCGGCCGGTATGGTCGGCCACCCAGCCCCACAGGTTGGGGCCGAAGAAGCGCATCACCTGGATCAGCGACATCAGCACGCCGATTTGCGCAGGCGTCATGCCGCGCGCGGCGAAGAACAGGCTCGCGTAGGTCGCGAACGCGCCCGCGTGGGCGTAAAAGCTGAACAGGAAGAAGGAAAAATTGAAGGTCTGTTTAGGCATGCTGGGGCCCACGCGATCGTGATGATCAATTCAAGCAATCTTCGGCGTGGCCACGCGCACGTCGCCACACTGGGCGCGGTGCATCAGGGCGTGGTCCATCAGCACCAGGGCCAGCATCGCTTCGGCGATCGGCGTGGCGCGGATGCCCACGCACGGATCGTGGCGGCCGAAGGTTTCCACCATCAGCGGCTTGCCCTCCTTGTCGATCGAGCGGCGCGGCGTGCGGATCGACGAGGTCGGCTTGATGGCGATCGACACGGTGATGTCCTGGCCCGTCGAAATCCCGCCCAGCATGCCGCCGGCGTTATTGCCGACGAAGCCATCCGGCGTCAGTTCGTCGCCATGCTCGGAACCCTTTTGCGCCACCGACTTGAAGCCGGCGCCAATTTCCACACCCTTGACCGCGTTGATGCCCATCATGGCATAAGCAATGTCGGCGTCGAGCTTGTCGTAGATCGGTTGGCCCAGGCCCACCGGCACGTGGCGCGCCACCACGTCGATGCGCGCGCCGATCGAGTCGCCGGCACGGCGCAGTTCGTCCATCGCTTCTTCCATGCGCGCGATCAGGGCGGCGTCGCCGCTGGCGGCGAAGAAGGGATTGTTGGGTACGTGGTCCCAGGAGTCGAACGGTACCTCGATATCGCCCAGGGCGCTCATGCAGCCCATGAACACGGTACCATACTGCTGCTTGAGCCACTTCTTGGCCACCGCCGCCGCACCGACCACGGGCGCGGTCAGGCGTGCCGAAGAACGCCCGCCGCCGCGCGGGTCGCGCACGCCGTATTTATGCCAGTAGGTGTAATCTGCATGGCCAGGGCGGAAGCTGTCGGCGATATTGCCGTAGTCCTTGCTGCGCTGGTCTTCGTTGGCAATCAAGAGGCAGATCGGCGTGCCCGTGGTCATGCCTTCATACACACCCGACAGGATCTTGACGGTGTCCGATTCCTGGCGCTGGGTGACGTGGCGCGAAGTGCCCGGCTTGCGGCGGTCCAGCTCGGGCTGGATGTCCGCTTCCGACAGGGCCAGCCCGGGCGGGCAGCCGTCGATCACGCAGCCGATGGCCGGCCCGTGCGATTCACCAAAGGTCGTAACAGAGAACAGCTTGCCAAAAGAATTGCCGGACATGGTCAGAGTGCAAAATGGGGGAAAAGGCCATTCTACCAGCCCCGGCGCATTTGCTCTGGTTGCTCCCCGGGGAAGCTATGGATAGAATGTAACGAAGAGTTGGGCAATCTTCGGGTAAAGTGTGAAACAATCTTGAAAGAAAGTTCGTTTGGCTTAGGTAAACAGCCCGGTTGGACTATCAATTTGATCCTCTACTTTAATAAACCGCTATATACTTAAGTCGCGACAACATCGTGAGCCTATCCTGGAGACGCATTACATGCCCCCATCGAACCCGCCCTTAGACAATTCCAAGGACGATCAGGACGATTTGGTATTTCTGGAAGAGCATCCCGCTCCGGCTCCGGCGAGCGGCGTGCGCAATGTGTGGCGCGTGATGATTATTGACGACGACGAAGACGTCCATTCGACGACCACCTTCGCGCTCGGCAACCTCGACATGCAGCACCGCCCGCTCGAATTCGTGCATGCCTATTCGGCCGGCCAGGCGCGCGAACTGCTCAAACACGAACTGGAAATCGCCGTCATCCTGCTCGACGTGGTGATGGAACAGGACGACGCCGGCCTGCACCTGGTGCGCTATATCCGCGAGACGCTCAAACTGGCCGATGTGCGCATCATCCTGCGCACCGGCCAGCCCGGCTACGCGCCCGAGATCGACGCCATCCGCGATTTCGACATCAACGACTACAAGACCAAGTCCGAGCTCACCCGCATCAAGCTGTTTACGACGGTGACGGCGGCGATCCGCTCCTACGAACAGATCCGCGCCATCAATACCAGCCGCCGTGGCCTGGACCAGATCGTGCGCGCCAGCACCGAACTGATGGCCCTGCACGGCGTGCAGAATTTCGCCGCCGGCGTGCTCGGCCAGGTCGCCGACCTGCTTGGCATCACGGCCAATGGCGTACTGTGCGTGAAGGAATGCCCGGACGGCCAGTGCCACGACCTCTACATCATGGCCACGGCCGGCGAGCAGCGCCGCCTGGGCACGGGCATCCTGACGGCCACCATCGACGATCGCATCTGGGAAGCGATGGAACGCGCACTGGCCGAACGGCGTAACCTCTACCTGGGCGACCAGATCGTGCTGTTCTTTGCCGGCAAGGCGAGCCGCGATTTTGTCGCCTTCTTCGACACCGACCGCAGCGTCACCGACATCGACGAGCGCCTGCTCGACGTCTTCTGCAGCAATGTCGCCGTGGGCCTGGACAATGTGGAACTGGTGTCCCACCTGCACAATGCCGCCTTCTACGACCAGCTGTCGAAACTGCCGAACCGCACCCGCCTCGTCGAGATCCTCGACGCCACCCTGGCCGGGCCGGCCAAGGAAGACGCCACACTGTCGCTGGTCGACCTTGACCACTTCGCCGAAACCAACGACGCGCTGGGCCACCAGTTTGGCGACCTGTTGCTGGTGGCGGTGGCCGCGCGATTGCAATCGCGCCTGGGCCAGCACCTGACGGTGGCGCGCATCGGCGGCGACATCTTCTGCGTGCTGGGCGACGCCAAGGCCGTCAACCCGGACAATATCCTGCCCCTGTTCGATACGCCATTCTCGATCGATGGCCAGGACGTGCAGCTGTCGGCCACCCTGGGCCTGGTGCGCCTGGCCGAACACGATGGCAGCGGCGCCGACGCCCTTAAGGATGCCGACATCGCCCTGAAGCGCGCCAAGACCCAGCAGCGCGCCGGCCACTTCTATTTCTCGCGTTCGATGGGCGTCGAGATCCGCGAGCGCGTGCGCATGATGCACGCGCTGCGCACGGGTTTTTCGAAAAACGAACTGTTTGTCGTGTACCAGCCGCAGATCGACCTGGCCACGCGGCGCGCGGTCGGCGCCGAAGCGCTGCTGCGCTGGCAGACGGCCGACGGCAAGTTCGTCTCGCCCGACCGCTTCATTCCGATCGCCGAATATTCGGGCCTGATCATCGACATTGGCGAGTGGGTGCTGCGCACCTCCTGCCAGGAGCTGGTGCGCTTGCGCGAACAGGGCCACGACAATTTCACGATGTCGATCAACGTGTCGCAGGTGCAGTTCCGCCACCCCTACTTCCTCGAGATGCTGCGCACCGCACTGGAGGACACCAAGGCGCCGCCACAGTTCATCGAACTCGAGATCACCGAATCGATGGCGATGGAAGAACCTGACCTGTTGATCAAGATGCTCGCGCAGATCAAGCACACAGGCGTGTCGATCGCGATCGACGACTTCGGTACCGGCTTCTCCTCGCTGTCGTATTTGCAGCGCCTGCAGGTGGACCGCCTGAAGATCGACCGCGCTTTTGTCACCGAGATCACCGGTTCAGCGCGCGGCTCCTCGATTGCCGAGATGGTCATTCAGCTGGGCCGCAACCTGGGCCTGTCGGTGATTGCGGAAGGTGTGGAAGACGAGCGCCAGGCCCAGATCCTGCAAGCGCTGGGCTGCCCGCTGGCGCAAGGCTTCCTGTTCGCCCGCCCGATGGCCGCGCCGGTACTGACCGAGTGGCTCAACAACGACGCCCTCACCAGCGCCGCCTGACAAAACGCCGGGGACGCCCCATCAGTTGCCATTATGGCATCTGATGGGCGGGAGTCGACGACAGATCAGTCCTCTTGCGCGGTCTCGGCCGGCCAGTCGCGGATATAGGCCTTGAGCATGCGGTTTTCGAAGCTTTGGGCTTCCAGCACGGCCTTCGCCACGTCGTAGAAGGAAATCACGCCCAGCAAGGTCTTGGCGTTCATCACGGGCAGGTAGCGTGCATGCTTTTCCAGCATCATGCGGCGCACTTCGTTCACCTCGGTGTCCGGCGTGACGGTGATCGGATGGTCGTCCATGTGCTTGCGCACGGTGCCGCCACCGAGCTCGCCCTGGTTGGCGTGCAGGGCCTTGATCACTTCGCGGAAGGTCAGCATGCCGACCAGGTCGCCAAACTCCATCACGACCAGGGAACCGATATCTTTTTCGGACATCACGTTGACGGCGTCGAGCAGCGTCATCTCGGGATTGGCGGTATAAAGGATATTGCCTTTGACTTGAAGGATTTCTGAGACTTTCATGAGGGCCACCCTTTGTCCGTGATTGTGATGAATCGGCGCGCCAGAAACACGCCCCTTAGCTGCGAATGTAGCCTAAGCTTGGTAAAAAATCCAGCATTGCGAAAATTCAAACTCGGCCGGCTACAAGGCGGGCGCGCATGCTACGATTCGGCCCATCCTTTTTTCACCTTGCGAGACCACCATGAGCGGCCCTCACTACCCCGGCTTCGACACCTTGTCGCTGCACGCCGGTGCCACGCCCGACCCGGCCACTGGCGCACGCGCGACCCCGATCTACTTCACCTCTTCGTTCGCGTTCAAGGACTCCGACCACGCGGCCTCGCTGTTCAACATGGAGCGCGCGGGCCACGTCTATTCGCGCATCTCCAACCCCACCAACGCGGTGCTGGAAGAGCGCATCGCGGCCCTCGAGGGCGGCGTGGCCGGCATTGCCACGGCCAGCGGCCAGGCCGCCATGCACCTGGGCCTGGTGACCATCGCCGGCGCCGGTTCACACATCGTCGCCTCGCGCGCACTGTATGGCGGCTCGCAAAACCTGCTCGCCTACACGCTCAAGCGCTTCGGCATCGACACCACCTTCGTCGACCCGCGCGACCTCGACGCCTGGCGCGCCGCCATCCGCCCGAACACAAAAGTGCTGTTCGCCGAGACGCTGGGAAATCCCGGCCTTGACGTGCTCAATATACCTGCCGTGGCTGCCATCGCGCACGAGAACGACCTGCCGCTGATGCTCGATTCGACCTTCACCACGCCTTACCTGCTGCGCCCCTTCGAACATGGCGCCGACCTGGTTTTCCACTCCGCCACCAAATTCCTGTGCGGGCACGGCACCGCCATCGGCGGCCTGCTGGTCGACGGCGGCACCTTCGACTGGCAAGCGGCCTACGACAGGACCGGGCGCTTCGCTGAACTGTGCGAACCCTACGAGGGCTTCCACGGCATGGTCTTTGCCGAAGAATCGACCGTGGCGCCGTTCTCGCTGCGCGCGCGCCGCGAAGGCCTGCGCGACTTTGGCGCCGTGATGAGCCCGCACAATGCCTTCGCCGTACTGCAGGGCATGGAAACGCTGGGCCTGCGCATGGAGCGCCATGTAGCCAACACGCGCAAGGTCGTCGAATTCCTGAGCAAGAATGCTGCCGTCGAATCGATCTCCTATCCCGAACTCGCGTCGCACCCTGACTACGAACTGGCCAAGACCCTGCTGCCCAGGGGCTGTGGCGCCGTCTTCTCGTTCAACATCAAGGGCGACCGCGCGGCCGGGCGCCGTTTCGTCGACGCACTCAAGATCTTCTCGCACCTGGCCAATGTGGGCGACGCCAAGTCGCTCGTCATCCATCCGGCATCGACGACGCACTTCCGCGTGCCGTCCGGGCAACTGGCGGCATCCGGCATCACCGAGGGCACGATGCGCCTGTCGGTGGGCCTGGAAGACGCGGACGACCTGATCGAAGACCTGGCCCGCGGCCTGAAACTGTCGCAGAAGGGAGCCTGAGATGATCCTGACCGTACAGGGCGTCGACGCCTACTGCTACACCGGCGGCAAGCCCTTCGACGCGGCCAAGCCGAGCGCCATGTTCATCCACGGCGCGCAGAACGACCACTCGGTGTGGATCCTGCAGACCCGCTATTTCGCCCATCACGGCTTCAATGTGCTGGCCGTCGACCTGCCCGGCCACGGCCGCTCGCAAGGTGCCGCCAAGACCAGCGTCGAAGACCTGGCCGACTGGGTGCTGGCCGTGCTGGACGCGGCCGGCGTCGAAAAGGCCCTGATGTTTGGCCACAGCATGGGCTCACTGATCGCGCTCGAAGCGTCGCTGCGTGCGCCTGCGCGCGTGTCGCGCCTGGCCATGCTGGGCACAAGCTACCCGATGAAGGTGTCGGACGCGCTGCTGGGCACCTCGAAAGACAATGAACTGGCGGCCATCGACATGGTCAACATCTTTTCGCACTCGTCGATGGCGCAAAAGCCGTCCTGCCCGGGGCCGGGCTTTTCCACCATGGGTGGCGCACGCCGCCTGATGATGCGCATGTCGGCCATCAACCCGCAGCAGTTGTTCTACACCGACTTCTTTGCCTGTAACGCCTACGCCAACGGCGAGGTGGCTGCCGCCGCCGTGCGCTGCCCGACCCTGTTCATCTTTGGCGCGCGCGACATGATGACGCCGCCCAAATCGACAAAAGTGCTGACGGCGGCCGTTTCGCATGGCAAAATCGTGCACGTCGATGCCGGCCATTCCTTGATGGCCGAGCAGCCCGACGCGGTGTTGGATGCGCTGTTCGCCTTTGCGGCGGCGCGGGGATAAGCTCAAGGAGCCTGCATGACGACGCGCTACAGCAATTTTGCCGAGTTCTACCCGTACTACCTGAGCCAGCATGCCGACCGCATGTGCCGGCGCTGCCATTTCATCGGCTCGTCATCGGCCATCGCGGCCGTGGCCCAGTACATCGACAGCTTCAACCCCTGGTGGCTGCTGTTTGCGGTGGTGAGCGGCTATGGCGGCGCGTGGATCGGGCACTTCTACTACGAGCACAACCGCCCTGCCTCCTTCACCCAGCCGCTGTATTCCTTCCGCGCGGACTGGATCATGTATTGGGAAATGCTGACCGGGAAACTCACCTGGTAGAACGCGTGGGCGCCCGCGCCCACCCTAGGAGTCTGCGCGGCAGAAAATTGATGTCATCCAAAGCAGCGGGGTAAAC
>JAZJYP010000136.1:0-57766 GCA_040390345.1 Pseudomonadota bacterium
ACATGCTGCCGACCGACCCGCCCTGGTATATCGACAACCTGTCCTGCGGCGCGCTCGACCTGAACCGCGGCGGCGTCGACATTTCCCTGGCCGACCTGCAAGCCCTGGTGGCCCAGGCCCCCGTGCTGACCGGCACCGACAAGCGCCGCGTGTCGCAGTTGCTGCTGGCCCACGGCCTGCAGCAGCTCATGCCGCTGCCCCAGCCGCTGACCCAGCGCCTGCGCGAGGACGTCACCCCGCGCGCCTGCCTGCTGCTCGACTCGGTCCAGCTGGCCGATGGCGCGTCCCAGCGCTGGCACGATTACGCCGTGCTGTCCTTCGATTACGACGGCGAGCGCGTCTCCTTCGACCCGGCCCAGCGCGTGGTGCGCCAGATCGGCGATGTCACCGAAGTGATCGTGCGCAATGCCGCGGCCGAAGCCGAAGCCCTGGCCACGCTGGCCGGCCTGGGCTTCCGCAAGCCCGGCACGCCACCCCTGAACGCCCTGGCCGGTGCCCAGCAGCTGGAAAGCCAGGCCCACTGGCTGCGCTTTGCCGCCGGCGAGCTGGCCGAACTGGCCGCCAATCCGGGCTGGAACGTCAAGAAGTCCGCCAAATACCGCTACGACGTCGTCGCCGTGGAAGACTGGTACGCCGAGATCGACGAGCCGGCCGAAGCGGGCAATGCCTGGTTCGAACTGGAACTGGGCATTGTCGTGGCCGGCAAGCGCGTACCGCTGCTGCCCGTGCTGGTGCAACTGATCCGCTCGGCCCCGGCCGACTTCGACCCGGACGTGCTGGCCGCCCATGCCGACATCGACCAGATGCTCGCCACCCTGCCCGACGGCCTGCGCGTGGCCCTGCCCTGGGGGCGCCTGAAACCCATCCTCAGCACCCTGGGCGAGCTGTATTTCAGCGACAAGATCAAGAACAAGGTGCGCCTGTCGACCCTGGACGCGGGCCGCCTGGAAGAACTGGCGCGCGGGACCGAGCTGCGCTGGTTCGGCGGCGAACAGCTGCGCGAAACGGGCCGCAAGCTCTCGCTGTTCGGGTCCGTGCAGAAAGTGCCAGCCCCGGCCGGCCTGCAGGCGACCTTGCGTGACTACCAGGCCGACGGCCTGGCCTGGATGCAGTTCCTGCGTGAATACGACCTGGCCGGCATCCTCGCCGACGATATGGGACTGGGCAAGACGGTGCAAACCCTGGCCCACATCCTGGTCGAAAAAGAGGCGGGGCGCCTGACCCACCCGGCCCTGGTGATCGCGCCAACATCCCTGATGACGAACTGGCAGGACGAGGCCGCGCGTTTCGCCCCCGGCCTGAAGGTGTTGCTGCTGCAAGGCAAGGAGCGGATCGCGCACTTCGACGAGATCGAAGAAGCCGACCTGGTCCTGACGACCTACGCCTTGCTGCCGCGCGACGAGGAAAAGCTGCGCGAGCACGAATACCACCTCGTCATCCTCGACGAATCGCATTACATCAAGAATAACCGCTCGAAAGCGGCGCAATCTGCCGGTTTGTTAAAGTCGCGCCACCGCCTGTGCCTGACCGGCACGCCGCTGGAAAACCACTTGGGCGAATTGTGGTCGCAGTTCCACTTCCTGCTGCCGGGCCTGCTGGCCGACGAAAAGACCTTCAACAGCCAGTTCCGCCACCCAATCGAGCGCCAGGACGACCCGCTGCGGCGCGCCCTCCTGAACCGCCGCATCAAGCCTTTCCTGCTGCGCCGGACCAAGGACAATGTGGCCAAGGAATTGCCGCCCAAGACGGAAATGGTGCGCAAGGTCGAACTGTCGGGTGCCCAGCGCGACCTGTACGAGACCGTGCGCCTGGCCATGGACAAGAAAGTGCGCGACGAGATCGACAAGAAGGGCGTCGCCCGCAGCCAGATCGTCATCCTCGAAGCCTTGCTCAAGCTGCGCCAGGTCTGCTGCGACCCGCGCCTGGTCAAGGCCTTGCCGACCAAGAAGCAGGCCAGCGGTTCGGCCAAGCTGGTCGACCTGATGCAGATGGTCGACGACCTGCTCGACGAAGGCCGCAAGATCCTGGTGTTCTCGCAGTTCACCAGCATGCTCGAGCTGATCGAGGCCGAACTGGATGCGCGCCGCATTGCGTATGCGCTGCTCACCGGCGACACCAAGGACCGCGCCGCCCAGGTGGCGGCCTTCCAGCAGGGCGCCGTGCCGATCTTCCTGATCAGCCTGAAAGCGGGTGGCGTCGGCCTGAACCTGACCGCGGCTGACACCGTGATCCACTACGACCCCTGGTGGAATCCGGCGGCCGAACAGCAGGCCACCGACCGCGCCTGGCGAATCGGGCAGGACAAACCGGTATTTGTGTATAAACTGATCGCCAAGGGCACGCTCGAAGAAAAGATACAATTATTACAACAGAAAAAGCAAGATCTGGCCCAGTCGATCCTGGCTGAAGGCGAATCGCAAAAGCTTGTCCTAACCCAAGAAGACCTTCAGGCAATATTTGCTCCATTGGAGGAAGAATAAAAGGCTATACTCGTTCCATAGCTTTACTTCCAAAAATTATAACTATGCCCAGTATTACCAGCGACCACTTCCGTCACCTTGCCGAAATCCGCGGCGATGTGGCGTGGATTGTCGATTGTGCCCGGGCGCGCATGCTCTACCTCAGCCCGGCCGTCGACGCCATGCTCGGCTACGGCCACGCCGATTTCGATGCGGCCCTGGCCAACGGCGAAGGGCCGCTGGCGCACATCTGTGCCGGTTTGCCGGAACGCCTGCGCCGCCATGGCGCCGGCGACGCCAGCCGCCGCCACCTGGTGCGCGAATTCGAGCAACGCCGCCAGGACGGCCGCGTCGTCCCGCTGGAAATCCACTCGAGCCTGATGGACGACGGCACGCTGGTGGGCCTGATCCGCGACATCAGCGGCCGGCGTGAACGCGTGGCCGAGCAAAAACGCTTCGCCAGCATGCTCAACCACGAGTTCCGCACCCCCCTCTCGACCATCGACGGCGCCATCCAGCGCCTCGAAGTGACGGGCGCCAATGCCGACGAGGCCACCCGTGGGCGCTACCGCAAGATTGCCGGCGCCGTCGACCGGCTCATCGACATGCTCGACGACTACCTCTCGCCCGACCGCATGGAGGCGATCGGCCGCAAGCGCATCGCCAACACGGCCGAGCCGCTGGTGCTGCTGGGCGAAGCGGCCCTGCTGGCGCGCGCCGTCGGCCGCACCGTCACGGTCGATGCCGACAAGTTGCCCGGTGCCTTGCGCTGCGAACCGGACGGTTTGCGCCTGGCCCTGAAAGTCTTGCTCGATAATGCCCTTCAGTATTCGCCCGCCGACACCGTTATCGCCCTGAGCGGGCGCCGCGCCGATGGCGGCATCGAGTTGCTGGTGCGCGACCACGGGCCCGGTATCGACGCGGCCGACCAGGAGCGGATTTTCGACAAGTTTTACCGGGGGCAGAATGCCGCGGGCAGCACCGGCTCCGGCCTGGGCCTGTACATGGCGCGCTCGGTGGTGGAAGTGCACGGCGGCAGCCTCACCGTGCGGAATATGGAAAAATGTGGCGCGGAATTCCGGATTTGGTTGCCAGCCCACGGTGGCGCGGGAAAAAAGGTTGCATCGAAGAGTATCAGCAGTGATAATTCTGTTGATCAACAAACAAGGGTTGGCGCTAGGCTCTAGCAGCAAGGGGCTCAGATCTTATGAACACATAAATTGGCGCACCCATGACGCAAATACTGATTGTTGAAGACAACGGCGAATACGCCGGCGACATGGCCGAATTCCTGACGGAGCTCGACCACGATGTGACCATCGCCACGACCGCGGGCGAAATGTGGGCTGCGCTGACCAAGAACCCGACCTCGGTCGTCGTGCTGGACCTCGGCTTGCCCGACGAAGACGGCTTCAACGTCATTCCGCGCATGCGCCAGCTGTATCCGGAAATCGGTTTGCTGGTGCTGACCGGCCGCGTCGCTTTCGACAACCGTATCCTGGGCCTGCGCCTGGGCGCCGACCATTACCTGACCAAACCGATCAAATTCCCCGAACTGGCCGCCCATATCGAGGCGCTGGACCGGCGCGTGCGTCCGCCCGAGCCGACCCCGATGCCGAGCAAGTGGACGCTGAAAGTATCGGCGCGCCAGCTCGAACTGATGGGCGCGGTGATCGACCTGACCGAAAAAGAGTGCAATTTCCTGCACCTGCTCACGATCAATACCCGTCCCGTGCCGCGCCAGGTCATCGTGGCCGGCATGGGCGGCGAAGACCCCGATGCCAGCCGCCGGGTCGACATGCTGGTGTACCGCCTGCGCAAGAAGGCCCGCACGGGCCTGGGCCAGGACCTGCCGCTGCGCAGCGCCTATGGCGAAGGCTATTCCCTGTCCGCCGGATTTAACCTTTCTTGACGATTGTTGCATCGCCGCAAAATATTTGCGGCGGCGTGACAATCCGTGAATTTTCACTCAACAACATTCCCGTAAGATCATTCCGACGGCCTGGACCGGAAGCGGCACCTGGCTGCGTTTGTGCGACGCACCAAATTGGTGCGTGCATCCGACTTCGCGGAGGGAATGATGAGACTGTCCGATTGGAGCATAGGCACGCGCCTGGCCGGTGGTTTTGGCCTGCTGATGATCATGGCGGGGGCAATGGCGGGAGCGGGCGTGTGGCGCCTGCACAGCGCCGGCGCGCTGAGCGAACGCATGGCCGGCGACGCCTCGGTCAAGGAGCGCCTGGCCGGCGAATGGGAAAGTGCGGTTGGCAATAGCGCCGCCCGGGTCATTGCGCTCGCTTTCCGCGACAACCATACCGAAAGCGAAGACGAAGCCAGGCGCGCCCTGGAAGTGCGTCAGCGCAACAACGAAATCCAGGCCCAGCTCGGCAAATTGCTGGCCTCCCCGGCCGAGCGTGCGCTGCTGGCGCAGGCAGCCGATACGCGCAAAGTCTATGCGGGCACGCGCGACCAGGTGTTTGCCTTGGTCAAGGCGGGCGATTCGGCCGGCGCCCACCGCCTGGTCGAGCAGCACTACGTGCCCCAGTTCCAGGCCTATATCGATGCCGTGCACAGGATTGGCCGGCATGAAGAAGGCATCATCACCGCCTTGCGCCAGGAAATGCGTGACAACAACGACAGCGGGCAGGCGATCTTGCTGGCGCTGGGCGCACTTGCCGTCTTGTTCGGTGCCGCGCTCGCCTACGTGATCGGCCATTCAATCACAGCCCCGCTGCGGCGCGCGCTCGTCGTGGCCCAGGCTGTCGCTGCGGGCGAACTGGGCAGCCGGATCGACGCGAGCGGGCGCGACGAAGCGGGCCGGCTGCTGGCCGCGCTGCGCGACATGGATGCCAGCCTGGCCCGCATTGTCGGGCAGGTACGCGCCAGCACCGACACGATCACGACGGCCGCAGCGGAAATTGCCAGCGGCAATATGGACCTGTCGGGCCGCACCGAAGAACAGGCTGGCGCGCTTGAAGAAACGGCGGCATCGATGGAGGAATTGACCAGCACCGTCCAGCAAAATAGCGAAAACGCGCTGCGTGCCAGCACCCTGGCCGGCGCGGCGGCGCAAGTGGCGCGCGAGGGCGGCGACGTGGTGCAGCAGGTCGTCGCCACGATGGAACAGATCGACGCTGCGGCGCGCAAGATCGTCGACATTACCAGCGTCATCGACGGGATCGCCTTCCAGACCAATATCCTGGCGCTCAACGCGGCGGTCGAGGCCGCGCGCGCCGGTGAGCAGGGGCGTGGCTTCGCCGTGGTCGCGGCTGAAGTGCGCTCCCTGGCCCAGCGTTCCGGGCTGGCCGCCCGGGAAATCAAGGTCCTGATCGATGACTCGGCGCTCAAAGTGGCAGCGGGCACCGTGCTGGCGGCACGCGCAGGCAGCACGATGGCCGCGCTGGTTGACCAGGTGCAAAGCGTCAGCCTGATCGTCACCGACATTGCGGCCGCCAGCGTGGAACAGACGGCCGGGATCGGGCAAGTCAACCGTGCGATTGGCCAGATGGACCAGGTGACCCAGCAGAATGCCGCGCTGGTGGAGGAATCGGCAGCGGCCGCCGCAGCCATGCGCGAGCAAGCGCAGGGCTTGAGCGAGGCCGTCAGCGTGTTCCGGCTGGCACCGGCATCGGGCTTGCACCTGGCCGCAGCGGCCAGGCCAGCCATCGCGCTGCGCCCACCAGCGCAGGCGCGCCAACGACATTTCGCCGATGTTTGAGTTTAAATAGGGTCAGAGTCGATTTAATTCGGTAGAATTAAATCGACTCTGACCCTATTTAAACTCAAACATGGCCCGCCTACCCCGACTCGTCGTTCCACACCAGCCCCACCACATCATCCAGCGCGGGAATAACCGCCAGCACATCTTCCACGACCAGGCCGATTACGTCGCCTTCCTCGGCTGGCTGAAAGAAGCCGCCAAGCTCTACAAAGTGGCCATCCATGCCTACGTGCTGATGCCCAACCACGTGCACCTGCTGGCCACGCCGACCGACGCGACCGGCCTGGCCCAGATGATGCAAAAACTGGGCCGCTACTACGTGGCCTACTTCAACCAGAAATACAGTCGCACTGGCACCCTGTTCGATGGCCGCTTCAAGACCTCTTTAATCGATTCCGACGCCTACTTCCTCCTCTGCAGCCGCTATATCGAGCTCAATCCTGTGCGCGCCCAGCTGGCCGCGAGCGCGCTCGACTACCCCTGGTCGAGCTATGCTCACCATGCCGGCGTCCAGCCCGACGCCCTCATCACCGACCATGCCTTGTACTGGGCGCTGGGCAACACGCCCTTCCAACGTGAGGCCCAATACATCGCCATCGTGCAGCAAGCACTTACTTCCAAAGAGATGGACACCATCAACGCGGCCGTCCTCAAAGGCTGGCCACTGGGCTCGGACCAGTTCAAAGCCACCCTCGAACAGCGCGCGAAACGCCAGGTATTGCCCGCCAAACGGGGCAGGCCCTTCAAGAAAGCGGAATAAGGATCACTATGTCCCCATTTAATTTATCGAGCGATAGTTCTAAAATTAATTCGACTCTGACCCTATTTATTTTTGTTGACGCATTCTGCTGCATTGCACTATTCTGGCTTTTCGACTTCAAAAGCTGTGGAGAATGCAATGATTGCCCAAGGTTTGTACGATCCGTCCAACGAACATGACGCCTGCGGCGTCGGGTTCATCGCCCACATCAAGGGTAACAAGAGCCATTCGATCATCGACCAGGGCCTCTTGATCTTGAAAAACCTCGATCACCGGGGTGCCGTGGGCGCGGATGAGCTGATGGGCGACGGCGCCGGCATCCTGATCCAGATCCCGGACCAGTATTTCCGCGATGAAATGGCCAGCCAGGGCGTGGAACTGCCGCCGCCGGGCGAATATGGCGTGGGCATGGTCTTCCTGCCCAAGGAAAACGCTTCGCGCATCGCCTGCGAACAGGAAATCGAGCGCGCCGTGCGCCTCGAAGGCCAGGTCGTGCTGGGCTGGCGCAATGTGCCGGTCGATTGCGACATGCCGATGTCCCCTACCGTGCGCGCCAAAGAGCCGGTGATCCGCCAGATCTTCATCGGCCGCGGCGCCGACATCATGGTGACCGACGCGCTGGAACGCAAGCTTTACGTGATCCGCAAGTCGTCCGGCCACGCCATCCAGGCCTTGAAACTGATCCACGGCAAAGAATTCTTCGTGGCCTCGCTGTCGGCCCGCACCATCGTCTACAAGGGCCTGCTGCTGGCGGACCAGGTCGGCGTGTACTATAAAGACCTGCAGGACGCGCGCTGTATTTCCGCGCTGGCGCTGGTGCACCAGCGTTTCTCGACCAACACCTTCCCGGAATGGCCGCTGGCCCACCCGTACCGCCTGATCGCCCACAACGGCGAGATCAACACCGTCAAAGGCAACTTCAACTGGATGCGTGCGCGTGAAGGCGTGATGAAGTCGGCCGTCCTGGGCGACGACCTGCACAAGCTGTTCCCGCTGATCTATGAAGGCCAGTCCGACACCGCCTGCTTCGACAATGCGCTCGAATTGCTGCTCATGTCCGGCTACCCGATCGCCCAGGCGATGATGATGATGATCCCGGAAGCCTGGGAAAACCACACCATGATGGACGACAACCGTCGCGCCTTCTACGAATACCACGCCGCCATGATGGAACCCTGGGACGGCCCCGCCGCCATGGCCTTCACCGACGGGCGCCACATCGGCGGCACCCTGGACCGCAACGGCCTGCGTCCGGCGCGCTACATCGTCACCGACGACGACCTGGTGGTGATGGCGTCGGAGTCGGGCGTGCTGCCGATTCCCGAATCGAAGATCATCCAGAAGTGGCGCCTGCAGCCGGGCAAGATGTTCCTGATCGACCTGGAAGCGGGCCGCATCATCGACGACAAGGAACTCAAGGACACCTACGCCAACGCCAAGCCCTACAAGGCCTGGATCAACTCGGTGCGCATCAAGCTGGGCGAACTGAAACTGGCCGAAAGCCAGCTGGCCCACAACCGCGCCAAGGATGCCCAGGGCGAGAAGCCCCTGACCTCCGTGCTGGACCGCCAGCAAGCTTTCGGCTACACCCAGGAAGACCTGAAATTCCTGATGGCGCCGATGGCCGTGCTGGGCGAGGAGGCGACCGGTTCGATGGGCAATGACTCGCCGCTGGCCGTCATGTCCAACAAGCTCAAGCCGCTGTACAACTACTTCAAGCAGCTGTTCGCGCAAGTGACCAACCCGCCGATCGACCCGATCCGCGAAGCGATGGTGATGTCGCTGGTGTCCTTCATCGGCCCGAAACCGAACCTGCTCGACACCAACAACGTCAATCCGCCGATGCGCCTCGAAGTGTCGCAGCCGGTGCTCGGCTTCGACGACATGGCCCGCCTGCGCGCCATCAGCCTGCACACGGGCGGCAAGTTCAAGTCCTATGAACTCAATATCTGCTACCCGGTCGCCTGGGGCAAGGAAGGCATCGAAGCCTCGCTCGCCTCGCTGTGCGCCGAAGCGGTCGATGCCGTCAAATCGGGCCACAATATCCTGATCGTGTCCGACCGCAATGTGTCGGCCGAACAGGTGGCCATCCCTGCGCTGCTCGCTTGTTCGACGATCCACCAGCATTTGGTGGGCCGCGGCCTGCGCGCTTCCACCGGCCTGGTGGTTGAAACGGGTTCGGCGCGCGAGACCCACCACTTCGCCCTGCTGGCCGGCTACGGCGCCGAAGCCGTCCACCCCTACCTCGCCATGGAAACCCTGGCCGAACTGGCGCAAGGCATGCCGGGCGACCTGTCGGCCGAGAAGGCGGTGTACAACTACACCAAGGCCATCGGCAAGGGCTTGATGAAGGTGATGTCGAAGATGGGCATCTCGACCTATATGTCCTACTGCGGCGCGCAGATCTTCGAAGTCATCGGCCTGAACAAGTCGCTGGTGGACAAATACTTCAAGGGCACCTCGTCGACGGTGGAAGGCATCGGCGTGTTCGAGGTGGCCGAAGAAGCGCTGCGCCTGCACGCCCTGGCCTTCGGCAACGACCCGGTGCTGGCCGACGCGCTCGACGCCGGTGGCGAATACGCCTACCGCGTGCGCGGCGAAGAACATATGTGGACGCCGGACGCGATCGCCAAGCTGCAGCATTCGACCCGCTCGAACAGCTTCTCGAGCTACAAGGAATACGCCCAGATCATCAATGACCAGAGCAAACGGCACCTGACCCTGCGCGGCCTGTTCGAATTCAAGCTCGATCCGAGCAAGGCCATTCCGCTCGATGAAGTGGAGCCGGCCAAGGACATCGTCAAGCGCTTCGCCACCGGCGCCATGTCGCTCGGCTCGATCTCGACCGAAGCGCACGCCACCCTGGCCATCGCCATGAACCGCATCGGCGGCAAGTCCAACACGGGCGAAGGCGGCGAAGATCCGTTCCGCTACACCCGTGAATTGAAAGGCATCCCGATCAAGCAGGGAGAGACGATGTCGTCCGTCATCGGCGCGCAGAACGTCGTCGTCGACATTCCATTGCAGGACGGCGACTCGCTGCGTTCGCGCATCAAGCAAGTCGCTTCCGGACGCTTCGGCGTCACCGCCGAGTACCTGAACTCGGCCGACCAGATCCAGATCAAGATGGCCCAGGGCGCCAAGCCCGGCGAAGGCGGCCAGCTGCCCGGCCACAAGGTGTCCGAGTACATCGCCTCGCTGCGCTTCTCGGTGCCCGGTGTCGGCCTCATTTCGCCGCCGCCGCACCACGACATCTATTCGATCGAAGACCTGGCCCAGCTGATCCATGACTTGAAGAACGCCAATCCGCGCGCGTCGATCTCGGTCAAGCTGGTCTCCGAAGTGGGCATCGGCACCGTTGCCGCTGGCGTCACCAAGGCCAAGGCCGACCACGTCGTCGTCGCCGGCCACGATGGCGGCACCGGCGCCTCGCCCCTGTCCTCGGTCAAGCACGCCGGCACGCCGTGGGAACTGGGCCTGGCTGAAACCCAGCAGACGCTGGTGCTCAATGGCCTGCGTTCGCGCATCCGTGTGCAGGCCGACGGCCAGATGAAAACCGGCCGCGACGTGGTCATTGCCGCCATGCTGGGCGCCGACGAAATCGGCTTCGCCACGGCCCCGCTGGTGGTCGAAGGCTGCATCATGATGCGCAAATGCCACCTCAACACCTGCCCGGTGGGCGTGGCCACCCAAGACCCGGTGCTGCGCGAGAAGTTCTCCGGCAAGCCTGAGTATGTCGTCAACTACTTCTTCTTCGTCGCCGAAGAAGCGCGCCAGCTGATGGCCCAGCTGGGCATCCGCAGCTACGACGAGTTGATCGGCCGTGCCGACCTGCTCGACAAGTCGAAAGCCATCAGCCACTGGAAAGCGAGCGGCCTGGACTTCTCGAATATCTTCTACCAGCCTGTCGTCAAGGCCGGCACGCCGGTGCGCCAGGTGGAAGAGCAGGACCATGGCCTGGCCAAGGCGCTGGACCACAAGCTGATCGCACAAGCGAAAGCAGCGCTGGAAAAAGGCGAACGCGTGTCCTTCATCTCGCCGGTGCGCAACGTCAACCGCACCGTCGGCACCATGCTGTCGGGCGAAGTGGCCAAGCGCTACGGCCACGCCGGCTTGCCCGACGATACCATCCACATCCAGCTGCAAGGCACGGCGGGCCAGTCGGCCGCGGCCTTCCTGGCAGCGGGCATCACGCTCGACCTGGTGGGCGAGGGCAACGATTACGTCGGCAAGGGCTTGTCGGGCGGGCGCATCATCGTGCGTCCGAATACCGAGTTCCGTGGCTGGGCGGTCGATAACATCATCGTCGGCAACACCGTGCTGTACGGCGCCATTTCCGGCGAAGCCTTCTTCAACGGCGTGGCCGGCGAGCGTTTCGCCGTGCGTAATTCCGGCGCCACCGCCGTCGTCGAAGGCTGCGGCGACCATGGTTGCGAATACATGACCGGCGGCACCGTCGTCGTGCTGGGCGCGACGGGGCGCAACTTCGCGGCCGGCATGTCGGGCGGCGTGGCCTATGTGTACGACCCGGACGGCGACTTCGAACGCAAGTGCAATACGGCGATGGTCAATCTCGAACCTGTCGTCAGCAGCAAGGAACAGGGGCCTGTCTCCGGCTGGCACAGCCAGACCCGCGACGGCGAGCGCGAGACCGACGAAGCGATCCTGCGCCGCCTGATCGAGCGCCACTTCAAGCACACCGGCAGCACGCGCGCGCGCAACCTGCTCGATGACTGGAGCGTCGGCCGCGGCAAGTTCGTCAAGGTCTTCCCGACCGAGTACAAGCGCGCGCTGGAAGAAATGCACAACAGCAGCATGGAAGAAGCGGCCGAAGCGTCTGAAAAGATCGCGGCGTAACGGAACAAAAGGAAAACATCGTGGGTAAAATCACCGGCTTCATGGAATTCAAGCGCCAGGACGAGGGCTACCTGGCGCCCGCCGAGCGCGTCAAGAACTACAAGGAATTCGTCCTCCACCTGACGGACGCGCAAGCGAAAGTGCAGGGCGCGCGCTGCATGGATTGCGGCATCCCTTTCTGCAATTCGGGCTGCCCGGTCAACAACATCATCCCGGACTGGAATGACCTGGTCTTCCACGGCAATTACCGCGCCGCGCTCGACGTGCTGCATTCGACCAACAACTTCCCCGAGTTCACCGGCCGCGTGTGCCCGGCGCCGTGCGAATCGGCCTGCACGCTGGGCATCAACAATGATCCGGTCGGCATCAAGTCGATCGAGCACAAGATCATCGACGAAGGCTGGGCGCATGGCTGGGTGGTGCCGCAGCCGGCGCTGGTCAAGAGCGGCAAGAAGGTCGCCGTGGTCGGCTCCGGCCCCGCCGGCATGGCCGCGGCCCAGCAGCTGGCGCGCGCCGGCCACGCCGTGACGGTGTTCGAAAAGAGCGACCGCGTCGGCGGCCTGCTGCGTTACGGCATCCCCGACTTCAAGATGGAAAAATCGCACATCGACTTGCGCGTCAAGCAGATGGAAGCCGAAGGCGTGACTTTCCGCACCGGCGTGCTGGTGGGCAAGGACTTCCCCGTCAACGTCAACAACTGGGCCAAGGAAACAATCTTCCCCGAAGACCTGGATAAGGATTTCGATGCCGTCGTCATTGCCGGCGGCGCCGAGCAGCCACGCGACTTGCCGGTGCCAGGGCGCGAGCTCAAGGGGGTGCATTTCGCGATGGACTTCCTGCCCCAGCAAAACAAGGTCAATGCCGGCGACAAGGTCAAGGACCAGATCAAGGCCACCGGCAAGCACGTGGTTGTCATCGGCGGCGGCGATACCGGTTCCGACTGCGTGGGCACCTCGAACCGCCATGGTGCCGCCTCGGTCACCCAGTTCGAACTGATGCCGATGCCGCCGGAACAGGAAAACAAGCCCCTCGTCTGGCCTTACTGGCCGACCAAGCTGCGCACCTCGTCCTCGCACGAAGAAGGTTGCGAGCGCGACTGGGCCGTGGCCACCAAGCGCCTCGAAGGCAAGGGCGGCAAGGTCGACAAGCTGGTCGCCTGCCGCGTCGAATGGAAGGACGGCAAGATGAGCGAAGTGCCCAATTCCGAATTCGAGATGAAGGCCGACCTGGTCTTGCTGGCCATGGGCTTCGTCTCGCCCGTGCAGCAAGTGCTCGACGCCTTTGGTGTTCAAAAGGACGCGCGCGGCAACGCGCGCGCGACGACCGATGGCGAAGGCTGCTATGCGACCTCGGCACCCAAGGTGTTCGCCGCCGGCGACATGCGCCGTGGCCAGTCGCTGGTGGTGTGGGCGATCCGCGAAGGCCGCCAGTGCGCGCGCGCCGTCGACGAGTTCCTGATGGGCTCGTCCGTGCTGCCGCGCTAAGCGTTTGCCTTATGTCAGGCGGCATAGGAATGCCGCTTGACTTCCTTACCCCGGATTTTAGAATGGTGTCTTCGACCTGTCCCGAGGAGACGCCATGCCTGCATCGAGTCCACTCCAAGCCCTTGGCGGCGACAGCGATGCGCGCTTTAGTGCGATTGAAGAGCGATTGGCGCGCGTTGAGGTCCACCTGGAACACCTTCAGGAAGACGTCGGTGAACTGAAGGCGGATCATCGGGTGAACGCCCAGCATACCAATCAACAGATTCTGGCGATTCGCACGACAGATTTTCGTATTCTTTTTGGCACGATCATCTCCGTCGCGCTTGGCTTGACTGCCGTGGTGGCGCACGGATTCCATTGGATTTGACCTGGCGTTTTGTTGCGCTGCACGAATTGTCTATGGACAACAGTTTTCCATTTTGCGTTGTCAGACGTACAAAACGATATGTACATAATTCCTGAAAAAACAATTACTTACAAAAGTAAATATCTGACCCGCAGTTCATTAGTGTTGTAATCTTGTCTCTTCCCCTCCCTTCAAACAGGGGTGCCGCCAGCAGCGATGTGGCTTTCTGCACTACAATACGGCATTCCCAAAAACGAGCCTTGCCCTGTGTCCAATCTTGTCGAAATCCGTGATTTGCATTTTGCCTACGGCGAGCGTTCGATTCTGTCGAACTTGCGCATGGATTTCCCGCGCGGGAAAGTCGTCGCCGTCATGGGCGGTTCCGGCTGCGGCAAGACCACCGTGCTGCGCCTGATCGGCGGCCAGATCCGCCCGCAAAAAGGCAGCGTCTCGGTGGCCGGCGAAGTCGTGCACACGCTCGACACCGACGGCCTCTACCGCCTGCGCCGCAAGATGGGCATGCTGTTCCAGTTCGGTGCCCTGTTTACCGACTTGAGCGTGTTCGAAAACGTCGCCTTCCCGCTGCGCGAACATACCGAATTGCCGGAAGAACTGATCCGCGACCTGGTCTTGATGAAGCTGCACGCCGTCGGCCTGCGCAATGCCGCCCAGTTGAAGCCGGCCGAGATTTCCGGCGGCATGGCGCGCCGTGTCGCCGTCGCGCGCGCCGTCGCGCTTGACCCGGAACTGGTGATGTATGACGAGCCCTTCGCCGGCCTTGACCCGATCTCGATGGGCGTCACCGCCAACCTGATCCGCAGTCTGAACGATGCGCTCGGCTCGACCTCGATCCTGGTCTCGCACGACGTGCACGAATGCTTCGCCATCGCCGACTATGTTTATTTCATGTCCGCTGGCAAGATCGTCGCCGAAGGCACGCCGGCCGACATGCGCGTCTCGGAAGACCCGTATGTGAAACAATTCGTCAATGCGCAACCGGATGGACCGGTGCCCTTCCATTACCCGGGCCGCAGCCTGGCAGACGACCTCGGTTTGGGAGCGCGTGTATGATCTCGAATGTGCTGGCGGCGCTTGGCCGTCCCCTGCGCGAAGCCATTGAGCAAGTCGGTTTCGCCACCCGTTCCTTCTTCACGCTGCTCGGCGCCACGCCAGGTGCGATGCGCCGCCCCGGCCTGATTACGGAACAGATACACTTTATCGGGAATTATTCCCTGGTCATCATCATCGTCTCCGGCCTGTTCGTCGGCATGGTGCTGGGCCTGCAAGGCTATTACACGCTGAACCAGTACGGCGCCGAAGAGCAATTGGGCCGCCTGGTGGCGCTGTCGCTCACGCGCGAACTGGGGCCGGTGGTGACGGCCCTGCTGTTCGCCGGCCGCGCCGGCACGTCGCTGACGGCGCAGATCGGCTTGATGAAGGCGGGCGAGCAATTGTCGGCGATGGAAATGATGGCGATTAACCCGGTGCAGCGCGTGCTGGCGCCGCGTTTCCTGGCCGGCATCGTGGCCATGCCGGTGCTGGCGGCTTGCTTCTCGGCCATCGGCGTCATCGGCGGCTACCTGATCGGCGTGCAGCTGATCGGCGTGGACGCCGGTGCGTTCTGGTCGCAAATGCAGGCCGGTGTGGATGTGTGGAAAGAAATCGCCAATGGCGTACTGAAAAGTTTTGTGTTTGGCGTCGCGGTGACCTTCACGGCACTGTTCCAGGGCTATGTTGCCCAGCCGACGCCGGAAGACGTATCGCGCGCGACGACGCGCACGGTGGTGATTGCCTCCCTGCTGGTCTGGGGTTTGGACTTTGTGCTCACTGCCCTGATGTTTAACAAATAGGATTAACAAAATGCATCGCAAAATCGTGGATATCTGGGTCGGCCTGTTCGTGTTGCTGGGCGCGGTGTCGCTGATGTTCCTGGCCTTGAAAGCCGGTAACGCCAGTTCGCTCTCCTCCTTCAACCAGCAGACTTACCAGGTCACTGCTAAATTTGACAATATTGGTGGATTGAAACCGCAAGGCGCGGTCAAGAGCGCCGGTGTTGTTGTTGGGCGGGTCATGAGCATCAAGTTTGATGACAAGAGCTATCAGGCGCTGGTAACCTTGAACCTGGACGCGACCTACAAGTTCCCCAAGGATAGCTCCGCCAAGATCCTCACCGCCGGTCTGCTCGGCGAACAATACGTCGGCCTTGAACCCGGCGGCGACACCAACAACCTCGTTGCTGGTGACAAAATTGCACGCACCCAATCTGCAGCCGTACTGGAAGACCTGATCAATCAGTTCATCTACAGCAAGGCTGCGGAAGGAAAGGAAGCCGCTAAATGAGTTCAGCATCCCTGCCACGTCCTGCCTGGCGCCGCGCCGTGTTCGCGCTCGCCCTCGCTTGTGCGCTGACGGGTTGCGCGAGCACGGGCGCCAACCCGAAGGACCCCTTCGAGAAATTCAACCGTTCGATGTTCGCCTTCAACGACGCCGTCGACCAGGCCGCCCTCAAGCCGGCCGCCACCGCCTACAAGCGCGTGACGCCGACCTTTGTGCAGACGGGCGTGTCCAACTTCTTCGGCAACCTGGCCGATGCCTGGAGCGCGGTCAACAACCTGCTCCAGGGCAAGGGTCAGGAAGGCATGTCGGACGTCATGCGCTTTGCGTTCAACTCGACCTTCGGCCTGGGCGGCGTGCTCGACATCGCCTCCGAAGCGGGCTTGCGCAAGCACAATGAAGACTTCGGCCAGACCCTCGGCACCTGGGGCGTGCCCTCCGGTCCCTACCTGATGTTGCCGCTGCTGGGCCCGTCGACGGTGCGCGATACGGCGGCCCTGCCGATGGACTTCAAGGCCGATCCCTGGGCCTATGTGTACCCGGTCGATACGCGCAATATCGGCATCGCCGTGCGCGCCGTCGACCAGCGCGCCGCCGTGCTCGACGCGTCGAACCTGATGGAAGAGGCCGCGCTGGACCGTTACGAATTCATCCGCGACGGCTTCCTGCAGCGCCGCGAAAGCCGTATTTATGATGGCGAAAGCCGTCCGCAAAAGAAGGACAAGGCCGACAACAGCGACGAGTCGCCGCCGCCGGTGTCATCCGAAACAGCGTCGAAGTAGTTATACGCTGGATAAACCATTGAAGATCAAGAAAAAGCCTATGAAACTCATCAAACAACTGTTCACCATCGCCGCCCTGGCGCTGGCCACCGGCGCCGGCGCCGCTCCCGCCGCCACCGAAGCGCCGGACGCCCTCGTCAAGCGCATCAGCCAGGACGTCATCGACACGGCCAAGGCCGACAAGGACATCCAGGCCGGCAACCAGAAAAAGGTCATGGACCTGGTCGAAACCAAGATCCTGCCGTATGTCGACTTCCAGCGCATGACCTCGCTGGCGGCCGGCCGTTTCTGGCGCGACGCCACCCCGGACCAGCAAAAGCAGCTGTCGACGGAATTTCGCACCCTCTTGATCTTCACCTACTCGGGCGCGCTGTCGCAGATCAAGAATGAAACGGTGGAATTCAAGCCGATGCGCGCCGCCGCCGACGACCAGGAAGTCGAAGTGCGCTCCCAGGTCAACGTCGCCCGTGGCGAGCCGATCCAGCTGAACTACCGCGTCGCCAAGACGGCGGCCGGCTGGAAGATCTACGACATCAATGTGCTCGGCGCCTGGCTGGTGGAAACCTACAAGGGCAACTTCGCTGCCGAAATCGGCAAGTCCGGCATCGACGGCTTGATCAAGGCCCTGTCCGAGCGCAACAAGAAGCTCGCCAGCAAGCCCCTCAAGACGGCCAAATAATGCGCGACGCCACCTTGCCCACCTTCGACGCGCTGACCTTCCAGACCGCCACCACGGCACTGGCTGAAGGGTGCGCGGCGATCCGCGCCGGCCAGGCCGTGATCGACCTGGGCGGCGTGAAGACGGTCGACTCGTCCGGCGTGGCCGTGCTGCTGGCCTGGCAGCGCATGGCGCGCAAGGCCGGCACGACCCTGTCCTACATCAACGTTCCCGCCAGCCTCACCAGCCTCGTCAATCTGTACGACGTCGACTCCCTCCTGCATCACCATTGATTGGTGGGTAGCGCTTGCGCTCACCCACCCACCGCCCCCGCCATTCGGCGAAATCGAAATTCCCCTATAATTGACCGTTTCCCCTTGCAAATTCTATGTGGTTTGTATAGACATTTGCCCAACCTGAACGAAGCATGACAGCGATCCAGATTAACAGCGTCGAGAAAAGCTACAAGAGCCTGAAGGCCTTGGACGGCGTCTCCCTGACGATTGAACAAGGCGAATTCTTTGGCCTGCTCGGGCCGAACGGTGCGGGCAAGACCACCCTCATTTCCACCATCGCCGGCCTGATCCGGCCGGACGCGGGCAGCGTGCAGATCCACGGCCACGATGTCGTCACCGATTTTCGGGCCGCGCGCAGCAAGCTCGGCGTGGTGCCGCAGGAACTGGTGTTCGATCCCTTCTTCACGGTGCGCGAAACGCTGCGCCTGCAGTCGGGCTACTTTGGCCTGAAGAACAACGACAAGTGGATCGACGAGGTCATGGACAACCTCGACCTGACCAACAAGGCCGACGTGAACATGCGCGCCCTGTCCGGCGGCATGAAGCGGCGCGTGCTCGTCGCCCAGGCGCTGGTGCACAAGCCGCCCGTGATCGTGCTTGACGAGCCCACCGCCGGCGTCGACGTGGAACTGCGCCAGACCCTGTGGAAGTTCATCGCGCGCCTGAACCGCGAAGGCCACACCGTCGTGCTGACCACCCACTACCTCGAGGAAGCGCAAGCCATGTGCAAGCGCGTGGCCATGCTCAAGGCCGGCAAGGTGGTGGCGCTCGACACGATGGCCGCCCTGATCCGCCGCATCTCCGGTTCGCAATTGAATGTGCGCCTGGCCAGTGGCACCCTGCCGGACGAGCTGAAGCACCTGATCGCCCACGACGAACACAATGGCGCCGACAAATACAGCCTGCGCGTGAACGAGTACGCCGAAGTCGAGCAGATCCTCGCGCGCCTGCGCGAAGGCGGCGCCGTCATCGACGAAATGCAGTTGCAGCAGGCCGACCTGGAAGACATCTTCCTGCAGATCATGGATGGAGGAACGCTGTGAACCTGTTCTCCGTAGGGTTCCAGACCCTGTTGTACAAAGAAACGCTGCGCTTCTGGAAGGTCGCCACCCAAACCGTGGCCGCCCCGGTGCTCACCGCCATGCTCTACCTCCTGATCTTCGGCCACGTGCTCGAAGGCCACGTGGAAGTGCACGGCGTGAACTACACCGCCTTCCTGATCCCCGGCCTGGTGATGATGAGCGTCCTGCAAAACGCCTTCGCCAATTCCTCGTCCTCGCTGATCCAGTCCAAGATCACCGGCAACCTGGTGTTCATCCTGCTGCCGCCGCTGTCGCACTGGGAAATCATCTCGGCCTATGTGCTCGCCTCGGTGGTGCGCGGGATCGTGGTCGGCTTCGGCGTGTTCGTCACGACCGTGTGGTTTGCCCACCTGTCCTTCAATTCCCCGCTGTGGATCCTCGTGTTCGCATTGCTTGGCGCGGCGATCCTCGGTACCATGGGACTGATCGCTGGCATCTGGGCGGAAAAGTTCGACCAGCTGGCCGCGTTCCAGAATTTCCTGATCATGCCGGCCACCTTCCTGTCCGGCGTGTTCTATTCGATTCACTCGCTGCCACCGTTCTGGCTCGCTGTATCGCATTTCAACCCGTTCTTTTACATGATCGACGGCTTCCGCTACGGTTTCTTCGGCCAGTCCGACGTCAACCCGGTGACCAGCCTGGCGATCGTTTCAGTGTTCTTCGCCGTGCTGGCGGCAGTTGCCATCAACCTGCTGCGGCGCGGCTATAAATTGCGCCACTAATTATCATGACCACGACACCTGAACTTATCCACGGCTACATCAAGGCCGGCCTCGAATGCACCCACCTGGAAGTGGAGGGCGACGGCCAGCACTTTTCCGCCGTGATCGTCTCGCCCGCCTTTGCCGGCAAGCGCCCGATCCAGCGCCACCAGCTGGTCTACGCTGCGCTGGGCGACCGCATGCGCGAAGAAATCCACGCCCTGTCGATGAAGACGCTCACCCCAGAAGAATACCAAGGCTAACAACATGGACAAACTCCAGATCAATGGCGGCAAGCGCCTCGACGGCGACATCGTCATCTCCGGCGCCAAGAACGCGGCCTTGCCCATCCTGTGCGCGGGCCTGCTGTCCTCGGGCGACGTCGACCTCTCCAATGTGCCGCACCTGCACGACGTGAAGACCATGCTCAAGCTGCTGGCCCAGACGGGCTTGCGCGTTGAACAGACCGATGACCGCGTGGTCCTCAACGGCAGCGCCATCGACAAGCTCGAAGCGCCCTATGACCTGGTCAAAACCATGCGCGCCTCGATCCTCGTGCTCGGCCCCTTGCTGGCGCGCTTCGGCGAAGCGAAAGTGTCGCTGCCGGGCGGCTGTGCGATCGGTTCGCGCCCCGTCGACCAGCACATCAAGGGCCTGCAGGCGCTGGGCGCCGAGATCACGATCGAGGGCGGCTACATCTACGCCAAGTGCAAGAAGCTCAAGGGCGCGCGCATCGTCACCGACATGATCACCGTCACCGGCACCGAGAACCTGTTGATGGCGGCGACCCTGGCCGAAGGCGAAACCGTCCTGGAGAACGCCGCGCGCGAGCCGGAAGTGACGGACCTGGCCCACCTGCTGGTGAAAATGGGCGCGAAGATCGACGGCATCGGCACCGACCGCCTCGTCATCTTCGGCGTCGAGTCCCTGCACGGCGCCCAGCACGAAGTCATTTCCGACCGTATCGAAGCGGCCACCTTCCTGTGCGCCGTGGCGGCCACCGGCGGCGACGTGCTGCTCAAGAACACCCGCACCGACATCCTCGACGCGGGCCTCGACAAGCTGCGCGAGATGGGCGTCATCCTCACTGCCGGTCCCAACTGGATCCGTGGCCAGATGTCGGGCCGCCCGAAACCGGTCAACTTCCGCACCACCGAATATCCGGGCTTCCCTACCGATATGCAGGCGCAGTTCATGGCCGTCAACACCATCGCCGCCGGCACCAGCAGCGTGACGGAGACGATTTTCGAAAACCGCTTCATGCATGTGCAAGAGATGAACCGCCTCGGCGCCCAGATCCAGATCGAAGGCAAGACCGCCTTCATCAAGGGCGTGGACCACCTGGTTGGCGCACCTGTGATGGCCACCGACCTGCGCGCGTCGGCCTCGCTGGTGATTGCCGCCATGGCCGCACAGGGCGAAACCATCATCGACCGCATCTATCACCTCGACCGCGGCTACGACCGCATGGAAGTGAAGCTGTCCGCAGTTGGCGCCAACATCGTGCGGCTCAAATGAGCGCCTTTCGCACCCCCGCCAATTCGCAGTTGATCCTGGCGCTGTCGAAGGGCCGCATCTTCGACGACACCCTGCCGCTGCTGGAAGCGGCCGGCATCCGCGTGACCGAGAATCCGGAAACCTCGCGCAAGCTGATCCTGGCCACCAACGACCCCGATGTGCGCGTGATCATCGTGCGCGCCACCGACGTGCCGACCTATGTCCAGCACGGCGCGGCCGACTTCGGCGTGGCCGGCAAGGACGTGCTGCTCGAGCATGGCGGCGAGGGCCTGTACCAGCCGATCGACCTGAACATCGCCGCCTGCCGCATGTCGGTGGCGGTCAAGGCCGGCTTCGACTACCAGACGGCCGTGCGCCAGGGCGCGCGCCTGCGCGTGGCCACCAAGTTCGTGCAGACGGCGCGCGAACACTTTGCCGCCAAGGGAGTGCACGTGGACCTGATCAAGCTGTACGGCTCGATGGAACTGGCGCCCCTGGTGGGCCTGTCCGACGCCATCGTCGACCTGGTCTCGACCGGCAGCACCCTGCGCGCGAACAATCTCGTCGAGGTGGAGGAGATCATGCAGATCTCGTCGCGCCTCGTGGTCAACCAGGCGGCGCTCAAACTCAAGCGCGCGCGATTGCAACCGATCCTCGAAGCATTCGAACGAGCGTCGAAAACCAACAACTGAACATCATGGCTATCCAGATCCGCAAACTCGACTCCCAGGACGCACACTTCAAGCAAAGCCTGTCCGCCTTGCTGGCATTTGAAGCATCGACCGACGAGGCGATCGAACGATCTGTTGCATCCATCCTGCATGAAGTGAAGACGCGCGGCAATGCCGCAGTGCTCGAGTACACCAACCGCTTCGACCGCGTCAACGCCGCCAGCATCGTGGCCTTCGACCTGTCGCAGGCCGAACTGCAGGCAGCGCTGGACGGCCTGCCGGAAGCGCAGCGCGCGGCCCTGCAAACGGCCGCAGGGCGCATCCGTGCCTTCCACGAGCGCCAGAAGCAGGAACTGTCCGGCTTCACCTACACCGAAGCCGATGGCACCATCCTCGGCCAGAAGATCACGCCGCTCG
Organism: Pseudomonadota bacterium; assembly: GCA_040390345.1. Lineage (GTDB taxonomy): Bacteria > Pseudomonadota > Gammaproteobacteria > Burkholderiales > Burkholderiaceae_D > Telluria_A. Next base: position 22,066 of record JAZJYP010000136.1, read on the forward strand.
ACCGCGTCGGCATCTACGTCCCGGGCGGCAAGGCCGCCTATCCGTCATCGGTGCTGATGAATGCGATTCCCGCCCACGTGGCCGGGGTCCAGGAAATCATCATGGTCGTGCCCACGCCGGACGGCGTGAAAAACCAGATGGTGCTCGCCGCCGCCGCCATTGCAGGGGTCACGCGCGTGATCACCATCGGTGGCGCGCAGGCGGTGGGCGCCCTGGCCTATGGCACCGAAACGATCCAGGCCGTCGACAAGATCGTCGGCCCCGGCAACGCCTATGTGGCCGCTGCCAAGCGCCGCGTGTTTGGCACCGTCGGCATCGACATGATCGCCGGCCCGTCCGAGATCCTGGTGCTGTGCGACGGCACCACCGACCCGGACTGGGTGGCCATGGACCTGTTCTCGCAGGCCGAGCACGACGAACTGGCGCAGGCCATCCTGCTGTGCCCCGATGCCGACTACATCGCCCGCGTGGAAGCGAGCATCCACAAGCTGCTGCCGACCATGCCGCGCAAGGATGTCATACAGACCTCGATGAGCGAGCGCGGCGCGCTAGTGAAGGTGCGCGACATGGAAGAGGCTTGTGCGATCGCCAACGACATCGCCGCCGAGCACCTGGAAATCTCGGCCGAGAATCCGCGCAAGTGGGCCGACAAGATCCGCCACGCCGGCGCCATGTTCCTGGGCCGCTTCTCGTCCGAGTCGCTGGGCGACTACTGCTGCGGCCCGAACCACGTGCTGCCAACCTCGCGCACGGCACGCTTCTCGTCGCCGCTGGGCGTGTACGACTTCCAGAAACGCTCGTCGATCATCTTCGTCTCGGAAGAAGGCGCCCAGACCCTGGGCAAGGTCGCGGCCGAACTGGCCTACGGCGAAGGCCTGCAAGCCCACGCGCGCAGCGCGGAACTGCGCCTCAAATGAGCGACTGGCTCAACCAGGTATTTTGCGAGGATGCGCTGGCCGGACTGGCGCGCATCCCGGACGGTTCCATCGACCTGATCCTGACGGATCCGCCCTACAACCTGGGCAAGGATTACGGCAACGCCTCCGACCAGCAAAGCGTCGAGGCCTACCTGGCCTGGACCGAGGCGTGGATCGACAAGGCCCTGCCCAAGCTGAAACCGAACGGCAGCCTGTACATCTTCCTGACCTGGCGTTTTTCGCCGGAGATTTTCGTCATGCTCAAAAAGCGCATGACGATGATGAACGAAATCATCTGGGACCGCCGCGTCCCGTCGATGGGGGGATCGGTACGCAGCTTCACGTCCGTGCACGACACCATCGGCTTTTTCGTCAATCGCAAGGACTATTACTTCGACCTCGACGCCGTGCGTATCCCGTACGACGCCGAAACCAAGAAAGCCCGTTCGCGCTCGATCTTCGTCGGCGCGAAATGGCTGGAAGTGGGTTACAACCCCAAGGATTTGTGGAGCGTATCGCGCCTGCACCGCGAGCATCCGGAACGGGCTGACCACCCGACCCAGAAGCCGCTGGAGATTATCGAGCGCATGATCAAGGCGTCGTGCCCGCCTGGCGGCGTGGTGCTGGACCTGTTCATGGGCAGCGGCACCACGGCGGTGGCCGCCAAGCGCTGCGGGCGACATTACGTGGGCTTCGAACTGAACGCGGAATACTGCGCGACGATCGAAGCCCGGCTCAGCGCGCCTGAACAGGCACCCAAACGCAAATCCGTGAGAACCCCACAAGGAGCAGAAGAAGCATGTCTTTCCTCGAAAACCTGATCGCCAACACGATTCGTCCCGACGTCCAGGCCATCGCCAGCTACCATGTCGCCGACGCGAGCGGCTACATCAAGCTCGACGCGATGGAAAATCCCTACCAGCTGCCAGCGGCGCTGCGCACGGAACTGGGCCAGCGCCTGGCCGACGCGGTCCTGAACCGCTACCCGGTACCGTCCTATGCCACCCTCAAGTCGCGCATCTGCGCCAAACTCGGTGTGCCGGCCGGTTACGACGTCATCCTCGGCAACGGCTCGGACGAAATCATCTCCATCATCGCCACGGCCTGCGCCCGGCAGGCGCGCCGCGCCGTGATCATGGCGCCGGTGCCGGCCTTCGTGATGTTCGCCCGTTCGGCCCAGTATGCGGGTGCGGACTTCGTCGGCGTACCCCTGAAGGCCGATTTCACGCTCGACAGGGCGGCCATGCTCGCGGCGATCAAGGAGCACCAGCCGGCGGTGGTCTTCCTGGCCTACCCGAACAACCCGACCGGCAACCTGTACGACGCCGATGCCATGGTCGAGATCATCGAAGCGCTGGGCGAGACCGGCATCGCCGTCGTCGACGAAGCCTACGAGCCGTTCGCGCAGACGAGTTTCATGAAACGCCTGCCCGAGTTCCAGAACATGGTGGTCATGCGCACGCTGTCCAAGCTGGGCCTGGCCGGCATCCGCCTCGGCTACATGTCGTGCGCGCCGGCCCTGCTGGCGCAGTTCGACAAGGTGCGCCCGCCCTACAACGTCAATGTCCTGACCCAGGTGGCGGCCGAATTCGCCCTCGACCACCTCGACGTGCTCGGCGAGCAGGCCACGGCCATCAATGCCGCGCGTACCACGCTGGCAGCCGGCCTGGCGACCCTGCCGGGCGTGGAAGTGTTTCCATCGGCGGCGAACTTCCTGCTGATCCGCGTACCCGATGCCGATAGTGCCTGCGCGAAACTACTCGCCGAAAAGGTCTTGATCAAAAATATGAGTAAAATGCACTCAACGCTGACCAATTGCATCCGTGTCACCGTGAGTACCCCGGAAGAAAATTCGGCATTCCTCGATGCCCTCACGCGAGCCCTTTCATGAACCGCACCGCAGAAGTAAAGCGCAATACCAACGAAACGCAGATCCGCGTGTCCATCAACCTCGATGGTACGGGCCAGCAAAAGCTCAACACCGGCGTTCCCTTCCTGGACCACATGCTCGACCAGATCGCGCGCCATGGCCTGGTGGACCTGGACATTGAAGCCAAAGGCGACCTGCACATCGATGCGCACCACACGGTGGAAGACGTGGGCATCACGCTGGGCATGGCGGTGGCCAAGGCCATCGGCGACAAGAAGGGCATCCGCCGCTACGGCCACGCCTACGTGCCGCTCGACGAAGCGCTCTCGCGCGTTGTCATCGACTTCTCCGGCCGCCCGGGCCTGGAAATGCACGTGCCCTGGAAGCGCGCGATGATCGGCGCCTTCGACGTCGACCTGGCGCACGAATTTTTCCAGGGCTTCGTCAACCACGCGCTGGTATCGCTGCACATCGATAACCTGCGTGGCGAGAACGCCCACCACCAGTGCGAAACCGTGTTCAAGGCTTTCGGCCGCGCCCTGCGCATGGCCGCCGAGCTCGACGCACGCGCCGCCGGCACCATCCCATCGACCAAAGGCAGCCTGTAAGCCACTACGCCTGACGGATCCGATATGAACAAAATTGTAGTAGTCGACTACGGCATGGGGAATTTGCGCTCCGTTGCGCAAGCCCTGCGCGCGGTCGCTCCCGAAGCCGATGTGATGATCTCCGGCGAAGTGGCGGACATCGACAGCGCCGACCGCATCGTCCTGCCTGGCCAGGGCGCCATGCGCGACTGCATGCGCAGCTTGCGCGAGTCCGGTGTGCAGGACGCGCTGCTGCGCGCTTCCAAGACCCGCCCGATGATGGGCGTGTGCGTGGGCGAGCAGATGCTGTTTGACCGCAGCGAGGAAGCCGATACGCCCGGCCTGGGCCTGTTGCCGGGCAAGGTGGTGCGCTTCCAGCTCGACGGCAAGCTGCAGGAAGACGGTTCGCGTTTCAAGGTGCCTCAGATGGGCTGGAACCGCGTGCGCCAGGTCCAGCAGCATCCGCTGTGGGACGGCATCCTCGACGACAGCTATTTCTATTTCGTGCACAGCTTTTACGCGCAACCGCAAGACGCTGCGCACACCATCGGCGAAACTGATTATGGTTCGCCGTTCTGCTGCGCCGTGGCGCGCGACAACATCGTCGCCACGCAGTTCCACCCGGAGAAGAGCGCTACGGCCGGTCTGCTCCTGTACAAAAACTTCGTCCACTGGAATCCCTGATTCCGCTTACCTTAAACGATATCGATCATGCTGCTCATTCCTGCCATCGACCTCAAAGACGGTCACTGCGTTCGCCTCAAACAGGGCGATATGGAACTTGCCACCGTCTTCTCGGAAGACCCGGCCGACATGGCCCTGCACTGGCTCAAGCAAGGCGCGCGCCGCCTGCACCTGGTGGACCTGAACGGCGCCTTCGCCGGCAAGCCGAAGAACGAAGCGGCCGTCAAGGCGATCCTGCAAGTGGTGCAGGCCTACGCTGAGGAAAACGGCATCGACGAGATCCCCGTCCAGCTGGGCGGCGGCATCCGCGACCTCGACACCATCGAGCGCTACCTCGACGACGGCATCAGCTACATCATCGTCGGCACGGCCGCGGTGAAGAATCCCGGCTTCCTGCACGACGCCTGTGGCGCCTTCCCCGGCCACATCATCGTCGGGCTCGACGCCAAGGACGGCAAGGTTGCCACCGATGGCTGGAGCAAGATGAGCGGCCACGAAGTGATCGACCTGGCCAAGAAGTTCGAGGCCTATGGCGTCGAATCGATCATCTATACCGACATCGGCCGCGACGGCATGATGGGCGGCGTGAACATCGAAGCGACGGTGAAACTGGCGCAGGCGGTCAAGATCCCCATCATCGCCTCCGGCGGCGTGCACAACATCAAGGACGTGGAAGACCTGTGCGCGGTGCAGGACGAAGGCATCGAAGGCGTCATCTGCGGCCGCTCGATCTACGAAGGCACGCTCGACCTGTCCTCGGCCCAGCTGCGCGCCGACGCATTAAGCGAAGACTGATATGCTCGCCAAACGCATCATCCCTTGCCTGGACGTGACCGATGGCCGCGTCGTCAAGGGCGTCAGATTCACCGAGCTGGTTGACGCCGGCGACCCGGTGGAAATCGCGCGCCGCTACAACGAGCAGGGCGCCGATGAAATCACCTTCCTCGACATCACGGCGTCGTCCGACGGGCGCGACCTGATCCTGCACATCATCGAAGCGGTGGCATCGTCGGTCTTCATCCCGCTGACGGTGGGCGGCGGCGTGCGCAAGGTGGAAGACGTGCGCCGCCTCCTGAATGCCGGCGCCGACAAGGTCAGCATGAATACCTCGGCCGTCACCAATCCCCAGCTGGTGTTCGACGCCTCGCAAAAGCACGGCTCGCAGTGCATCGTCGTGGCCATCGACGCCAAGCTGGTCGCCCCCGGCAAGTGGGAAGTGTTCACCCATGGCGGGCGCAATGCCACCGGCCTTGATGCGGTTGAATGGGCGATGAAAATGGAGGCGCTCGGCGCCGGCGAGATCCTGCTCACCAGCATGGACCGCGACGGCACCAAAGTCGGCTTCGACCTGGGTTTGACCTCCAGCGTGTCCAACGCCGTTGGCATCCCCGTGATTGCGTCGGGCGGCGTGGGCGGCTTGCAAGACCTGGCCGATGGGATCAAGATAGGCCGTGCCGATGCGGTGCTGGCCGCCAGCATCTTCCATTACGGGCAGCACACGGTCCAGGAAGCCAAGCGCTTCATGGCCGCGCAGGGCATTCCGATGCGTTTGGATTGATGATGACGGAGCCGAACATGGTGCTAGCTAGCGCGAAGTGGCTGAAGAAAATCAAATGGGACGAGCATGGCCTCGTCCCCGTGATTGCCCAGGAAGCGGGCAGCAACGAGATCCTGATGTTTGCCTGGATGAGCCGCGAATCGCTGGCCAAGACGGTCGAGCTGGGCGAAGCGGTGTACTGGAGCCGTTCGCGCAAGAAGATCTGGCACAAGGGCGAAGAGTCGGGCCACACGCAGAAGGTGCTGGAGATCCGCCTCGACTGCGATGAAGACGTGGTGCTGATCAAGGTCGAGCAAAAGGGCGGCATCGCCTGCCATACCGGCCGCCACTCCTGCTTCTTCCAGAAGTTCGAGGGCGAGGACTGGCAGGTCACCGAGCCGGTGCTGCAGGATCCGGAAACGATTTATACCAAACCGAAGAAGAAAAAATGAGCGTCACCCTGAACCGCCTCGCCGCCATCATCGAATCGCGCAAGCTGGAAAACGGTGGCGATCCCGCCACCTCCTATGTCTCGCGCCTGTTTTCCAAGGGCGACGACGCGATCCTGAAAAAGATCGGCGAAGAAGCCACCGAGACCGTCATGGCGGCCAAGGACGCGCGCATGGACGGCGACACGTCCAAGGTGCTCTACGAATGCGCCGACCTGTGGTTCCACTCGATGGTGCTGCTGGCCCAGTTTGGCCTGACGCCCCAGCAAGTGCTTGACGAGCTGGCACGGCGCGAAGGCGTGTCCGGCCTCGAAGAAAAAGCTGCCCGTAAAGAATAAGGAAGCACCATGCAAAACTGCATTTTTTGTAAGATTGCCGCCCGCCAAATTCCGTCGACCATCGTCTATGAAGACGACGAGTTACTCGCCTTCAAGGACATCAATCCGGCCGCCCCCGTGCACCTGCTGGTGATCCCCAAGGTCCACGTGGCCACCCTGTCCGATTGCGACGCCAGCCACCAGGCCGTGCTGGGCAAGATGCTGGCGCTGGTGCCCAGGCTGGCGGCCGAGCATGGCTGCGCAGTCAGCTATGATGCCGACGGCACGCCCGGCGGTGGCTACAAAACCCTGATCAATTCCGGCCCGGACGGCGGGCAAGAGGTGTACCATCTGCACCTTCACATGTACGGGGGACCCCGTCCATGGAAGGGCCAGCGCTGATCGCGTATACTGGCGGAAGCGGTTTAACGAATTTCGGAGAGAACAATGGGTTCAATGAGTATTTGGCACTGGCTGATCGTGCTGGTCGTTGTGATGCTGGTTTTTGGTACCAAGAAAATCGGTAATATCGGTTCCGACCTGGGCAAGGCCGTCAAAGGTTTCAAGGACGGCATGAAAGACGACGAGAAGCCAGCTGCACCGACGGCCCAGGTGGCCGACAAGTCGACCATCGACGTCGAAGCCAAGGAAAAGACGAAGCAATAAGCGACGTCCTCCCATGATCGACCTTGGATTAACGAAGCTCGCCCTGATCGGGGCGGTGGCGCTTGTCGTGATCGGCCCGGAAAAGCTGCCCAAAGTGGCACGCATGGCCGGGACGCTGTACGGTCGCGCCCAGCGCTACCTGCACGAAGTAAAAACCGAAGTGAGCCGCGAGATCGAGCTCGACGAGCTGCGCAACCTGCAAAAGGAAGTGCAGGAGTCGGCCCAGTCGATCAAGGACAGTGTGGAAAACACCATCGCGCGCAGTGTCGACGACGTGGAAGCGGCCTGGCGCGACCATCCGGCAACGCTGCCGTCGGCCACGATGAGCGACCTCGAACGCAAGGCGCGCGAGTTCCGCCGCAAGAAACTCGTGCGCAACTCGGCCATTCCCGGCTGGTACAAACAGCGCAACGGCGGCAAGAGCCACATCATGTCCGGCGCCGCGCGCGTCAAGAAATTCCGCCCCCGCGCCAACTCCACCTCGTCGTTCTTCTAAATGACCGAAAAAGCTGCTGGTGAAGAGACCTTCATCTCCCACCTGATTGAATTGCGCGACCGCCTGGTCAAGGCCTCGATCGGCATTGCCGTGCTGTGCGCGGGCCTGATGGCCTGGCCGGGACCGGCCGCCATCTACGATTTCCTGGCCCGCCCGATGATCGCCTCGCTGCCGGCCGGCTCCAAAATGATCGCCACCGGCGTCATCGCGCCTTTCCTGGTGCCGATGAAGGTCACGCTGGTGATCGCCTTCATCCTCGCCCTGCCGTGGGTGTTCTACCAGTTGTGGGCTTTCATCGCCCCCGGCCTGTACACCCACGAAAAGCGCCTGGTGCTGCCGCTGGTGGTGTCGTCGTCGCTGCTGTTCATGGCCGGCGTGGCGTTCTGCTACTTCTTCGTGTTCGGCCGCGTGTTCCATTTCATCAGCGAGTTCGCACCGACCTCGATTGCCGTCACGCCCGATATCGAAAACTACCTCGATTTCGTGATGTCGATGTGCCTGGCCTTTGGCGCCACGTTTGAAGTCCCGGTCGTGGTGGTGATTCTGGTGCGCATGGGCATCGTCAGCGTGGCCAAGCTCAAGGAAGTGCGGCCTTACGCCATCGTGGGCGCCTTCGCCATTTCGGCCGTCGTCACACCGCCCGACGCGATCAGCATGCTGGCGCTGGCTGTACCGATGTGCCTGCTCTTCGAACTGGGCCTGCTGGTGGCACCGGTCTTCGTCAAGGCCACGCAGGCGCCCGAAGAAACCGCATAAGGCCGGAGCGGATACAGATGATTGCCCTGTATCTTGCCGCCTTCCTGTTGTTTGCCATTGGCCTGGCCCACTCGGTGCTGGGCGAACGCTACCTCCTGGTCCGCCTGTTCCGCCGCGACGACCTGCCCAAACTGGGCGGCAGCGCCGACTTCACCAAGCGCGTGTTGCGCTTCGCCTGGCACATCACCACGATTGCCTGGTGGGGCATTGCCGCCATCCTGTGTGAAATCGCCTCCGCTAACTTCTCCGTGCAGAACACGGTACTTGCGATTGGCCTGACCTTCATCCTGTCCGGCATCACCGCCCTGATCGCCGCGCGCGGCAAGCATTATTCCTGGATCTTCTTCCTGCTCGTCGGCGTCCTCTGCCTTTGGTTTGCAGCCACCAAAACGTGATCTCAAGCATTCGACATTTCCGCCTTGGCTGAACTTTTCTGCGCGGCGCGCGTCCCAGAGGGATGGGCCAGCGTCGGATTCCTCCATTCGCCCCGATTTCTTGAAGCCGATGGTTTTTGTATATACACTAACCTATGGACGTGACCTACGATCCAGTGAAGCGACATCGCACCTTGGTCGAGCGTGGACTCGATTTCGCCGATGTCGCGTCCGCCTTTGCTGGCGTAACATACGAGCTTGAGGACACGCGCAAGAACTATGGTGAGCATCGATACATATGCTACGGCTACTTGAATTGCCGAATGGTCGTCATCGGATACACAGTAGGTGGAGCGAACCGCCATGTATTTAGCGTAAGAAAGGCAAACGAGCGTGAACAAACGAAAATTGCCCCTCTCCTTCGGGTCTGACTTCGAGCGCATAGACCAGCATGTCGTCCAAGAATCTGAATATGAAGACTTACCAGAATTAACGGATGAGATGTTGGCGCGCGGCGTCGTTAAAAAAGGTGGGCGTCCAGTTTCAGGTAACCGCCGGAAGCTAATTTCCTTGCGCTTGCCTGCGGACGTGATCGCGCGTTGGAAGGCCACCGGTCCCGGATGGCAAACGAGGATGGCGGAACTAATCAGCAAAGTATGAACTGAGCGCGCCCAGGCCGTTTGGCGATTCCCCGAACGACCCGCTCAGCGTGTTCATGCAGAAGGTCATCGCCATATGCCAGATGTGACTTTTCGATAGTTTCCAAGAGGTAAATTCAGTCAAAATAGAATGCATGAGACTGCATTCCACCGCCTCCCAGATCGTCCTGTTCTATGGCGCCGTTGGCGCGGTGCCCGCATTCGCCAAGTGCATCGAGGTGGTCGAATACCTTGGGCAGACTTTTCCGCTGACGCGCCCGTATGCCAATTTTGTCGAGTACAAGAATGCGCCTGCCAATCTGCCTGAGGAATCGCTGGAACGCGCGGAAACGTTGATGCGGGCGGCAAGGTTTGGTCCGGATTTCGCCAGCGAGCAGGACCTCTCGGCAGCGCTCGATGCCTTGCGTTTCCCAGGCTACGGCTCGTTCTATGCCAATCAGCTCGGCGCCCGTCTCGATGCGCGGCTCGAATTGCTGTACGTCGAAATCCCGGGCCGCAACCTGAACCGCTACTTCGCTGTCGAACGGCGCCCCGACGGCCGCATGCATGTGGTCGACGACTTTGTCGCGCGCGCCGATCCAGAAATCGCGCGCGTGCGGGTCGATCAAGGCCACTATCTTTACCAGACTAGCAAGGGCAAGACCATCTTGCGACGCTCGAATTGATGAATGACTATCTCGCGTATCCGCGCCTAGGTTGGGAGTACAGGAATACCTCGAATCCTATGGCGTGAAGCGGGCCGCTTTCATGCGCAAACATCTGCTGGCGTGAGCAGCCAATGCCGGATCGGGCTAGAATCATTGTTCAGCTCAATGAAAGGCCGCCCCGATGTCCACCTCCCCCAAAGCGATTGCCGCATCCCTGACCGAATACTGGTCGCCCCGCGTGATCGGGGAAGTTGACGATGCATACATCAAAGTAGCGAAAGTCAAAGGCACGCTGGCTTGGCACAGCCACGACGATGAAGATGAGTTATTCATGATCTTGCACGGACGCTTGCGCATCGAAATGGACGATGGCAGCGTCGAGCTGGCCGAAGGCGAGATGTACATCGTGCCCAAAGGCGTGCGTCACAATCCGGTGGCAGAGGAAGAGTGTCACCTCATGCTGATCGAAAAAAAGTCGACGCTCCATACCGGCACGGCGGTGACGGACAAAACCCGCTCACTGTCAGATCAACTGCGTCCGCTCTGAAGGAGGCCTTTCCGTGAGTGCTGCCAGCTTGCTCGCCTCCCTGTTTCAATACAAGGCCTGGGCCAATGAGGAACTGTTTGCGCTGATGCAGTCGGTCGACGCCGCAACCCACGACAGCGAGCGCCATGCCGCCATCCGCATCCTCAACCACATCTATGTCGTGGACCGCATTTTTGCGGGCCATTTGCAGGGCGTAGCACATGGCTACGCCGCCACCAATACGCCGGAGACGCCCAGCCTGGACGCCTTGCACGAAGCGGTGCGCCGCACGGACCGCTGGTATGTCGAGCACATCGCGGGCCTGTCCGCGGATGCACTGGCCGAGGCCATTCCCTTTACCTTCACCGACGGCAGCGCCGCTTGCATGACACGTGAAGAGATGCTGGCCCACGTGGCCACGCACGGCGGCTACCATCGCGGTGCGGTCGGCCGCATCCTTGCGCAGCTGGGCATTGCGCCGCCGCGCGATATTTTCTCGGGCTTCCTGCACAAGGCCGAACCTGGGCGCCGCAAGTCAAGCTGATGCATCGGCGTTTTTGACGGCGCGCGCAATTGCGCCTATGCTGGACGTACCCGAACTCGCTGAGGTGATGCCGTGCTGCGCCGCCCTGTCCTGTTGATTTTCCTGCTGCTGGCGACCTTGCTCGGTGCCTGCGGTGGTGGCGGCGGGACGGCCACGCCGGCGCCATCGCCCGTCGTCACGCCGCCGCCGCAGGCGTCGGCGTCGGCCGACATCAGTGTGCTGATGTTCGGCAACAGCCATACTTCGGTGAGCGGCCTGTCCGACATGCTCGAAGCGATGCTGCGCGCCGGCCGCCCCGGCAAGACGGTGGCGGTGGTGGTGGCGCCAGACTACCTGTTCCTTGACGAGCGCATGTCCGACCCCGAATCGCATCGTCTGCTCGATAGCCAGAAGTGGAGCGCGCTGGTCCTGCAAGCGCAAAAATACAGCGCCTCCGGCCTGTTCGACTACCCCATCGATTCGGCCGTCGAGTGGGTGCGGCAGGCGCGCGCGAAGGGCACGCTGCCCGTGATGTTCCCCGAGTGGTCGCGCCGCGGCATCGATGAAACTGCGCGCATCTACGACCTGCACGTGAGCATCGCGCAGAAGCAGCCCGCTTGCGTGGCGCCGATTCCGCAAGCCTGGGACCTGGCGGCCCTGCGCATTCCCGGCGTGGTGCTGCACGCCGATGATGGCAACCATTCGGCACCGAATGGCGCCTACCTGGCGGCGCTGATCCTGTACGCGGCGCTGACGGGTGATTCTCCTGCCACGGTGGCCGATCTGCAGAGCTTTGGCGTCACAGGCGCGATGCAGGTGCGCCTGCGCGCGGTGGCCGACGAACAGGTGCATCTGGTCGCGCCGCGCCTATGGTGCCCGAACGATCCAACATTGTAGTGCCCCTCTTCGAATAGTGAGCTTGTTTGGGCGGACCGGGCGCATCAGCATGGATCGGTGCTGACGACCTTCTGCTTCGCAAAGTCGTTTGCCATCAAACCGGGAGTATCAAAGTTCGCAGCGGTATCAACATTGATCAGGCGCCAGGCGAGACTTGCTTCAAGGTCCCCACCTAGTCCCCCTCCAGCCAAATTATCGGGCAAATGGTATCCTCGAAGATCGGGCCTGGCTAATGGGCCGCTTCGTTGAAGGGCACCATGACGACACCACTCGCAAGCTTGCTGATGTTGGCCAGCGCCTTGATTATTCTGGGCCTGGGCAGCATGCACCTGTTGCTGACCTTTCGCGGGCAGGCCCTGCATCCGCGCGATGCGGCCTTGCAGGCACGGCTCAAGGAAGTGCCGCTCGTGCTCACGCGCGAGACGACGATGTGGCGGGCCTGGATCGGCTTCAATGCCAGCCATAGTTTTGGCGCGATGCTGTTTGGCCTCGTGTATGGCTACTTGGCGCTTGCCCACACGGCGATGCTGTTCGCGTCGACTTTCCTGCTGGTGCTTGGCCTGGTCCTGTTAAGCGGCTACGTCTTCCTGGCGCGGCGCTACTGGTTCCGCATCCCCTTCCGGGGCATCGTGATGGCCACAGCCCTCTACATCGCAGCGATCCTCACGTATTGGAGTGCACCTTGAAGAGTCGCGACCTTGCCCTCATCATCGTCGATATGCAGCGCGGGATGTCCGGCACGGACCCGGCGCAGCGCAATAACCACGGCGCGGAACAGGCCATCGCCCACTTGCTGCAGGCGTGGCGCGCTGCGCAGGCGCCGGTCGTGCATGTACGGCACATGTCGCGCGCGCCCGCTTCGGTGTTCTGGCCCGGCCAGCCGGGTGCGGAGTTCCAGCCGGCGCTGGCGCCACTGGCGCACGAGCATGTGGTGGAGAAGAATGTGCCGGACGCGTTTATCCACACGGGCCTGGAACGCTGGCTGCACCAGCGCGGCATCGCGCGCCTGGCCATTGTGGGCGTGAGTACCAATAATTCGGTTGAATCGACAGCGCGCAGTGCCGGCAACCTGGGCTTCGCGGCCTGGGTGGGATCGGACGCCACCTTCGCCTATGCGCAGGCGGACTTCGACGGCGTCGCACGCAGCGCGCAGGAAGTGCATGCGATGGCGCTGTCGAACCTGCACGGCGAATATGCGACAGTGGTGCCAAGCGAGGCACTGCTGGCATTGTTAAACGAAGGAGAGGCACAGTGACAGAAAAAGGCTATCAACTCGCGCAGATCAATGTGGGACGGGCGAAAGGCGCGATGGACGACCCGATCATGAAAGGCTTCGTCGACCAGCTGGACCACATCAACCGCCTGGCCGACAACAGCCCTGGCTTTGTATGGCGATTGCAAACGGAGAACGGCGACGCGACGGCCATCCAGGCCTTCGACGATCCGCGCGTGATCGTGAACATGTCGGTGTGGGCATCTTACGATGCGCTCAAAACTTATGTTTATTCGGGCGAGCACCTGGGCGTGCTGCGCCAGCGCAAGGACTGGTTCGAGAAGATGGACACGGCAATGCTGGCATTGTGGTGGGTACCGGCCGGGCACCAGCCCACGCCGCAGGAAGGCCGGCAGGTGCTGGAGCGCTTGCAAACGCACGGTCCGTCACCGGAAGGTTTCACCTTCGCCAAGCCTTATCCTGCACCGGAGCTGCTTGATGCCCTCAAATGAAAAGGGCGCCGCAGCGCCCTTTTGTTGAACCAGGGTTGAGCGGCCTACTAACACCAACACTCAACCCTGCCGCCACGTATCGACGGTCTTACTCGTCCCGTCCGGGACACTTCCAGTCTAGGTCGCCATAACCGACAATACAATGTCGTTTTGGCTACTGCATCAGTTCGCGGATCATGCGCACCGGCGCGCTGCCATAGCTGAGGAACTGTTCGTGGAACTGCTTCAGGTCGAAGCGTGCGCCCAGCACCTGCTTGCGCTGCTCGCGCAGTTCCATGATTTCGCTGTAGCCGCTGAAGTAGCTGGTCAGCTGCACCGACGTCACTTGCACGCGGTGCCACTTCTCCACCGCTTCGCTGTGGGTCTGGAAGGCCTGGCGCGTGAGCAGGTCCATCGCCTGTTCCTCCGTCATGCCCAGCACGTGCACGCTGTAATCGAGGATGGTGTTGGTCACACTGCGCAGGTTCCACTTCGAGTACATCAGCCACATCTCGGGCGCGTTGTCGCCATAGCCCGATTCGAGCATCATGCGCTCGCCATACACGGCCCAGCCTTCGACCATGGCGCCATTGCCGAACAGGGACTTGACCAGTGATGGCGATTTGTTCGCGTACACCAGTTGCGCATAGTGGCCAGGGATGGCCTCATGGATATTGAGGATCTGGAGGATCCAGTAGTTATATTCGCGCAGGCTGCTCTCGGCCTCTTCGGGCGTCGCGCCATCGAGTGGCGTGACGTTGTACCAGGTCTTGTCCTGCGGGCGGTATGGGCCCGGTGCTTCGATGCCGGCACCGGCCACGCCACGTTCATACATGGGCGTCTCGCGCACATTGAGTGGCTTCTTCGGGTCGAGCGTGAGCAGCTTGTGCTGCACCACCCAGTCCTGCAGCTGCGGAATCTGGCGGCGGATTTCGGGGAAGAAGTCTTCGCGCGCGACGTGGCGGCTCGAGAGCTTGTCGATCACGGCGCCAATCTTGGCGGTGCGATCCATCGGCTTCGGTGCCTCGCCCATGGTCTTGGTCCACAGTTCGTCGGCCAGGCCGTTCATGCGCACCAGCAGCTGCTCGCGTGCGGCCAGCGCTTTCTGGTAGGTCTGCTCGGCGCTGCTGCCGGATTGGATGTCGAGTGCGAACTTGGCGTCATACAGCTCTTTGCCGATGCGGAAGGAGCGTGCGCTGTGGGCTGCCTCCTGTTGCGCGTCGAGCGCGGTGAGGAAGTCGACATAGCCCTGAACGGCGGCGCGCGCGACGGCCACACGCTGCGCGAACAGCGACTTTTCCGGCGTCGTCAGGATCGATTCGAGCGCGGCTTTTTCGGCGTCGTCGAGCACACTGAGGTTGCCCGGAGCTTGCGCGATGGCCAGGCGCAAATGCTCGTGCGTGGGGTTGACGATGCTCGCTTGCGCGGCTTGGTAGTAGGCCGGAATATTGGCCAGGCGCTTGAGGATGGTGCGCAGGCGTTGCGGCTTGGCGGCGTATTCGGTGTTGAGGATCTGGTCGATCGCACCGGCGATGTTGTATACCGCCGGGTTCCATTCATATTCACGGAAGGTGGACAAGTACCAGCGGTCGGCATTGAGCTTGTTGACCAGCAGGGCCAGGTCGGTGCGCTGCTTGATCGACAGCTGGCGCGTGTCGATGGCGTTGAACTTCTGCAGCCAGTCGTTGGCGAACGTCAGCTGGCGCGCGCGCGCGGCGTCGTCGGGCACGACCAGGTTGGCGGCACCGTCGTATTTGCCGGCGGCGATAGCGCCGTCAGGATCGATGGCCCAAAGCGCGCCGAGGAATTGGGTGGCCAGCGTGTCGAGTGCCTTGTCCTGGCGGCGCTCAGGCGCCAGCGGAGCTGCTTTTGCAGCTGCAGGTTTGGCAACGGTTTTGGTCGCCTTGGCTTTGCCGGACTTTTTCCTGGCGGCGGAAGCCGGCGCCAGCGCAAAGCTCGTCAATAGCAATGCCAGGGCAATCTTCGTCTTGATCATCGTGTAAAGCCTCGTCAATGAATAGGGCAAGGGGCGTCAGGTTAGCACTATTCGAGCTGCTTGAGCGACCTTGTAACAAATGGAAGCAGTCGCGTCTTTTGGCCTTCGGAGCCGCGTGCGGCCAGGGCAATGGCGAGCGGCTGGAGGAAGCCTTTGAGGTTGTGGCGGCGCGCCAGCGTGGCTTGGGAAGTGGCCGCGTCGGGGATGCCGGCCATCAGGCGCGCGAACCAGGCATCCCAGTCGGCCGCCGGCAGCGTCTCGCGCTGCGCCAGGTAATAGACCGGCGCCATCAAGCGTTCGCCTTCGCCGTAAATATAGAAGTGCTGGCCCGGTGGCGCGATTTGCGCGGCAATGGCGACCAGCATGACTTCGTGGTCCGCCTTGCCGAGGGCCGGATTGAGCGACAGTTGCAGCATCCAGTCGGCGCCGTGGGCGACGCCGTGGCGCCAGCCCTCGTTTTCGACGAAGCCGCGGTAGTCCCTCACACCGGCCAGGAAGCGGCTCGCTGCCGCCACCAGGTCGCCACGTTCGGCCGCAGTCAGGAAAGGCTTGCGGCGATCGATGCGCGCCACTTCGGCCAGGGCCAGCGCGGCGAAAGGCCGTCCGAAACCCTGCGGGTCGTCGCCATTCAGGCGCGCGAGCAAGGAAGTGCGGATGGTATTGATGGTGGCGCTGTCGAGCTTCTCGGTACGCATCCAGGTTTGCAGGCCGTCGAAGCCGACGTCGTCACGCAGCGCCGGGTCGGGCAAGGACAGGCAGTCGAGCAGCTTGAGCGCCAGCTGCTGGCGCCTGGCGCTGTCGGCCATTTCCCAGTTCGCGGTCTTGAGCGCTGCCGCTTCCGGTGGGCAGGCCGCGTGGGCGGCGCCGCAGGCGAACAGCAGGCTGGCGATCAGGCGCATGTCATTCTCCGGTCCAGGCGCCCAGGGCCTTGAGCGCGTCGTTGAGGGAAAGTCTGGCCGCAGACTTGGCCACGTCTTTGGGCACCCAGTCCGGGAAGGCGATGTCATGGGCGACATGGCGCCCGCTCGGTGTGTGTTCTTCGATCACCTGGCACAGGTTCGCAGCCGGGAAGTGCGAAGCCGCCGCCACCAGCGCGGGCCACAGGCGACGGTGCACCAGCGTGACCTTGGCGCCGACCAGGCGGCAGGTCAGGATGTCATCACTGTCCCCGACCTGCTGCAGCACGCTGAAGATCTCTTTGCCCTTCGCGTGGCCCCACCAGCTCCCCTTGATGGTTTCACCGGCGATCGCGTCGACCAGCTTGGGCACCGGGCCCTTGGCCGATACCAGCACGACGCCGTGCTGGGCGACGAAGGCAAGCGCTTCCGGTGCATTCATTGGTGTGCCATTCCTTCCTGCAGCATGCGCAACATATCGGTGGGTGACATGCGGGCGGCCATGTCGGCGCCTTCGAGCAGACTGTCGGCCAGGTCGCGCTTGTGCTTGTGCAGGTCGACGATGCCTTCTTCGATCGTGTGGCGTGCCACCAGGCGGTAGATGGTCACGGGGCGCAGCTGGCCCATGCGGTGCGCACGGTCCGAGGCCTGGTCTTCCACAGCGGGATTCCACCACGGGTCCATGTGGATCACGTAATCGGCGGCGGTGAGGTTGATGCCGACGCCGCCCGCTTTCAGGCTGATGAGGAACACCTCGCCCTCGCCGGCCTGGAAGGCGTCGACGCGCTTTTTACGTTCCTGCATCAGGGTCGAACCGTCGAGGTACTGGTAGGCGATGGCGCGCATGTCGAGGTGGCGGCGAATCAACGTCAAGTGGTCGACGAACTGGCTGAACACGAGCACCTTGTGGCGGTTCTCCAGCAGTTCGTCGAGCAGGCGTGCAAACACGGTGAGCTTGCTGCTGGCGAGGTTCAATGCCGGTGCGACCAGGTTGGGATTGCAGCAGGCGCGGCGCAGCTTCATGATCTCGGCCAGGATCTGGATTGACTTCTGGCTTTCCGGCCCTTCCATCGAGGCGAGCTTGTCGAGCGCGTCGCGGCGCAGCGATTCGTACAGCGCCGTCTCTTCCTGTGTCAGGTCGACCGGCAGCACGATCTCGGTGCGCGGCGGCAGTTCAGACAGCACCTGGGCCTTGGTGCGGCGCAGGATAAAGGGTCCAATCAGGCGGCGCAGGCGCGCGCGCGCGCCCGCTGCGGCGCGCTTGTCCTGGGCCCGCTCGATGGGGCCGGCGAAACGCAGGTTGAACTGGTCGCTGGTACCCAGCAGGCCTGGATTGATGAAGCGGAACAGGTTCCACAATTCGCCGAGGTGGTTCTCCAGCGGTGTGCCGGTAGCGACCATGCGGAAGTCGCCCTGCAGGGCCATCACGGCTTGCGAACGCTTGGTCTGGTTGTTCTTGATGGCCTGGGCTTCGTCGAGCACGATGGTGTGCCATTTCACGCCGGCGAACAGCGTCGCTTCCAGCTGCAGCAGGCCGTAGCTGGCGATGACGAGGTCGAAGGGACCTGCGCTGGTGAGCGTGTCGGCGCGGTCGCCCGCGCCGAACAGCTTCACATTCAGCGTTGGTGCGAAGCGCGCCGCTTCGCTGATCCAGTTCATGCAGACCGACGTTGGGGCGATCACCAGCGTGGGCCCTTGCGGCGCGCGCGTGAGGATCAGGGCCAATGCCTGCAGCGTTTTACCCAGGCCCATATCGTCGGCGAGGCAGGCGCCCACGCCCCAGTGGGCCAGGCGGGCCAGCCATTCGAAGCCTTCGACCTGGTAGTCGCGCAGTTCGGCCTGCAGCGTCGAGGGCAGCTGCGGCGTGAAGGTGGTGCTCGCCTTCATGCGGGCCAGGTGTTCTTTCCAGGCTTTGTCGGCTTTGACGCCACCGGCGTCGCTGGCCAGTTCTTCCAGCGCGAACGAGGCCAATGGGTGAACCCGCACGCCGCTGCCGTGGGCGTCGCTGAAGCCGGACAGCTCCATCAGGCGGCGGTGCAGCTCATGGCTCAAGGCGAGGAACTGGTTGTTGCCCAGTTCGACGAAGCGGCCGCGGCTCGATGCCAGCGAATCGAGCAGGGCGCGCAGGTCCATGACCTTGCCTTCGTCGATCTCGATTTCTGCATTGGCGGCAAACCAGTCCTTGTCGCGCTTGATGGTCATGCGCACTGACTTGGTGTCGGCACGTTTGACGACCTTGAAGGACTCGCCTTCCGGCCAGGCCACGACGACCTTGGCGGGGTCGAGTTCCTGCAGGTCGTTGATCAGCTCCAGGCAGCCGAGCGGCTGACCGAGCAGCCATTCGCCGTGGTCGTTTTCGGCGCTGTCGAGGGCATGGCAGGCGCCAACCAGCTGGCGTTCCGCCTCGCGCTCGGCGTTGAGGTTGCGGCGCGCTTCGACCCGCGCGCCGTTCAGGTCCGCAATGACGCTTTCGGCACCGCTGCCGGGCACGTAATAGGCGCCGGCGTCCGGCAGCGGGCGCACCAGGATCTGCATGCGCAGCCCTTGCTGGTAGGGCAGCAGGTGCAGGTGCAGCCGTGCGTCCGCTTCGACCTGGGCGATGTCGGCGGCGCTGCTGCCGATGTCGGACTGCACGGTGACGATGGAGGAGATGGCGCTGATCGCCTGCAACACCTGCTGTTCGGCGTGCAGCGGCACTTGCAGGCCGCTGCCGACAATGGCGCCGATGCGGCGATGTTCGTCGCTGATGCGCACCACGCGCAGGCGGCTTGAGGTTTCTTTGCTCACGCAGACGTCGCCGCTGTCGTCGGTAACGGGCGGCTGCATCGTGATGGTGACGCTGCCGGCACCGGCCTTGACCAGCAGCTCCGGTTCGCCCGGCAGCAGTTCCACGCGGGTGCCCGGTGAATCCATCCAGAACAGCAGCGGATGGCCGATCAGCGCGGAGACGGCCTTGTCGATGTCGAATTCGTAACGCGAGCCGCTGCTGCTGAAGTAGCGGTGCGCCTTGATGGTGGCGGCCGCCTGCACATCCTGCGCGGTGAGGACATCGAGCTCGCCCGCTTCTTCGGCCATGCGCTTGAGACCCAGGGCGCGGCCTCGGCTCCAGCCGCCGGCCGCGTCGCGCTTCTGTTCGCGCGGCTCCAGCTCCTGCACGCCGTAGTGTGGGTCGAATTTGATGAGCCACACGAGGCGGCCCTCGCGCACCACTTCCACGTTGACCGGCGGCTGCAGGTTGATCAGGGCGTTGAGCTGGCGCTGCCACGGCTCTTCGCGGTCGAACCAGAGCGGCATGTCGGCGAAACGGTGGCGCTGGCGCAGCGCGATGGCGCGCTGCTCGTGGCTCACGCTTCCCATGCGGCCCAGCACCGAGGCCAGTTGGGCGGAGACGAGGTCGAAGCCGGCGGCCTCCGATGCCTCCAGCATCTGTTCGAGCAACGCGCGCTTGTCGGCCAGCTGCGGCACGGCCAGCCAGTAGTGCAGCAGGGCGCGGAACATCGCCGGCTGCAGTGCCGATTCCCAGTTCCGCGAGGGCAGCACTGCCATGTCGACGGTGCCGCCGCGGATCTGGCGCAGCATGGACAGTTGCTGGTAGACGGCAGTGTCATGGTTCTGCACGGCGCGGGTGGCGATGTCGAGGTAGGCGTCGGCCAGCTTCATGTGCTTGGCATCGCCGCTTTTCAGCAGGGCCAGCACATACAGGTGGCCGCCGATGCCGTCAAAAACGGCCTTGCGTTTGCCCGTTTCGCGGCGCAAGGTCTTGAGTGCCTGCTCGAAGCCTTGCAGGGCGGCGCCGTGTTCGTCGCGCAGCACGAGGATGACGCTCTTGAAGAACTGGGACAGCGAGTCGTCGAGTTCTTCGAGCTGCTTGCCGGCGTCGTCGAGGCGGCCGCACAGGATCAGGTGTTCGGCGAAGGCGATGCGCAGGCCCATTGAGGCGGTATTGCGGGCCAGGTACTGTTCGGCGTAGGCGCGCAACTGGGGCGCGTTGGCCGGCTCGCGCTGCACATTGCCCACCAGGACGGTGAGTACTTCGTCGCGCAGCAGCGGATGGATGTGGGCGAATATCGACGGCTCAAAGGGCCGTGCGCAGGCCTCCACCAGCGGATGCAGGTAAGCCGCCTCGTGGCAGGCCAGGCAGGCATGCAGCAGCGGCACCACGCGCTTCGGATCGTCGCCGTTGATCAGCGCCATGCGCAGCAAGGCCACGCCCTGGCGGTAGCTGCGCAGGACCACGTAGCCTTCCCAGTTCTTGCGCAGGGGCGTGATCTGTTCATAGGCTTTGCACAGCGGGTAGAACAGTCCCGAGTCGATGACGGCGCGAATGGCGGGCCAGGCGGCGGCCGGCGCCGCCGCGACGCCACGGCCGTTGATGCTCTCGATCTTGCCTTCGTCGTGCAGCGCTTGCAGGTCTTCCAGCAGCTGCTGTTCGTCGTCGGCGATGTTGGCGTGCGCGAGGTGTTCGTGGATGCGTGTGCGTCCCATCGGCTCGCCGGCCAGGGCGAGCAAGGCCACAATCGCTTGTTGGCTACGGCTCATTCCAGGTTGTCGATCTCAAAGGGCGCAGCCTGGCCGGGCGCCGTGAGGCCGAAGACGCGCTGGTAGAAATACAGCTCGCCTTCGAGCGTGCGGATGATGCTGTCGGCCTTGCGGAAGCCATGGCCTTCGCCTTCGAGCGTGATATATGCCACCGGCGCACCATTGGCCCGGAGCGCTTCGACCATCACTTCCGATTGCGGCGGCGGCACCACCTTGTCGTCCAGGCCCTGGAAGAAAATCATCGGGCGCGTCAGCTTGCCGGCGTGGTGGATCGGTGAGCGCTCCAGGTACAGCGCTTCGGCGGCCGGGGCGGCGGCGATCAGGTATTCGTTGTAGTGCGATTCGAACTTGTGCGAATCCGAGTCGAGCGCCTTCAGGTCGGACACGCCGTAGTAGCTGGCGCCAACCTTGAACACATCGTGGAATGCCAGCGCGCACAAGGTCGTGAAGCCGCCGGCGCTGCCGCCGCGGATGATCAGGCGATCCGCATCGACCATGCCGCGCGTGGCCAGGAAATGCGCGCCGGCCACGCAGTCTTCGACGTCAAAGACGCCCCACTGGCCCTTGAGCGCATCGCGGTAGCTGCGGCCGAAACCGGTGCTGCCGCGGTAGTTCACGTCCAGCACCGCGAAGCCGCGGCTGGTCCAGAACTGGGTGGCCAGCTTGAGCGTGTTGGTGGCCATGCCCGTCGGACCGCCGTGGATGATGACGATCAGCGGCGGCTTGCTGCCTTCGGGCGCTGCGCAGTCGGCATTGTGCGGCGGGTAGTAGAAGGCGTGTGCGGTCTCGCCCCCGGACGGATAGCTGATGCTCTCCGGGACCGACAGGTAGCCGGTGGACGGCAGCTTGTCGATCGAGCGCGCCAGCACATCGCGCCGCCCCGTGTCGAGCGTGATGCGCGCCAGCTCCAGGGGGATGGTCGGCGCGCCGGCCAGCATGATGATGGCATTGCTGGTGACGCGCAGTTCGCGGATCTCTTCATAAGGATTGGCAATGGCCTGCAGCTTGCCCGTGGCCGTGGAAAGCGTGGCCAGGCGGCTCACGCCGTTCTCGATATAGGTGCAGACGATTTCTTCGCTATTGCGGAAGGCGTACATCGAGCCGCCGAACGTCCAGTGCGGCGTGGCGAATTCGGCGGCGCGTTCGCACAGGGGCTGGACGGCGTTGCCGACCAGGCGGTACAGGTTCCACCAGCCGCTGCGGTCGGAGACGAAATGCAGCACATTGTTCGGGCACCATTCGGGCTGGCATACCGATTCTTCGGGGCCGCCCGCCACCAGCAAGGGCTTGGCCAGGCTGCCGTCGGGCGCGACCATCGCGCACCACAGTTCGGTGCCTTGCCAGGGCATGCGCGGGTGCGACCAGGTCAGCCAGGCCAGCATGCTGCCGTCGGGCGAGAGGCGCGGCGCGGCGAAGAAGTCGCTGCCTTTCATGAGCACCGTTTCGCTGCCATCGAGTCCGACGGCGCACAGGGTGTTGCACGGGTAGCCGGGCAGGGTGTGGTCCTCGCGTACGCTGATGAGGCGCTGGCGGCGGGCGTCGAGCACGAAGTCGGCGTGGCGCAAGTCGCCGCCGGCCGAGAGCGGCTCGGGCGCGGCGCCATCGCGCACGGCGTACAGGCGGTTGTCGGCGAAATGCGAAA
The DNA here is from genome assembly GCA_040390345.1 of Pseudomonadota bacterium. Lineage (GTDB taxonomy): Bacteria > Pseudomonadota > Gammaproteobacteria > Burkholderiales > Burkholderiaceae_D > Telluria_A. The sequence continues at coordinate 44,748 of JAZJYP010000136.1, forward strand.
AGTAGACGACACCGTGCGTGACCAGGCAGGCGCCGCCGCCGTATTCATGCACGCGGGTGCGCACATTGAAGGGCATCGGCGTCAGTTCGCTGACGGTGGCGCCGCGCTGGCGCATCAGCGTATTGCGCCCGCCCTCGGTGGCGCGCCCGGCCAGCCAGTAGATATCCTGGCCGTCGACAGCCAGCTGCGACAGCGGCGAGGCGCCCGCCGCCACCATCGCCGCGCTGATCGGGGAAGGCCAGGTGCCGCCAATGGCGCTGTATTTCGCTGCAGTCATGATACCGGTCCGTTCAATGGGTGAAGCATGATAGTGAATCCGCGCGCAATCCGCCAGCGCGACCCTTGTGGATGCGATAATAGCGGCTTTCCCGCCGTTTTCTATTGTCAGCCATGCCACAATTCGCCCCGCTCCAGAACGATACCTTCCTGCGCGCCCTGCTGCGCCAGCCGACCGAGTACACGCCGGTGTGGCTGATGCGCCAGGCCGGCCGCTACCTGCCGGAGTACCGGGCCACGCGCGAGCGCGCCGGCTCCTTCCTGGGCCTGGCCAAGAACCCTGACTATGCCACCGAAGTGACATTGCAGCCGATCGACCGCTACGCGCTGGACGCCTCGATCCTGTTTTCCGACATCCTGACAGTGCCCGACGCGATGGGCCTGGGCCTGTATTTTGCCGACGGCGAAGGCCCGAAATTCGAACGCCCCCTGCGCAGCGAAGAACAGGTGCTGGCCCTGCGCGCGCCGGACCTCGATTCGCTCGATTATGTGTTCAGGGCCGTCACCCAGATCCGCACCGCCCTGAATGGCCGCGTGCCGCTGATCGGCTTCTCGGGCAGCCCGTGGACGCTGGCCTGCTATATGGTCGAAGGCGGCGGCTCGAAGGAATTCCACACCATCAAGAAGATGTTGTACAGCCGCCCGGACCTGATGCACCACATCCTGGCCATCAATGCCTGTGCCGTGGCCGACTACCTCAACGCCCAGATCGACGCCGGCGCGCAGGCGGTGATGATTTTCGATTCCTGGGGCGGTGCGCTGGCCGATGGCGCCTACCAGGAATTCTCGCTCAGCTATATGCAGCAGGTGGTGGGCCAGCTCAAGCGTGAAAAGGATGGCGTGCGCATTCCGGCCGTGGTCTTCACCAAGGGTGGCGGCCTGTGGCTGGACCAGATTGCCGACATCGGCGCCGATGCCGTCGGCCTGGACTGGACCGTCAACCTGGGCCGCGCGCGCGCGCTGGTCGGCCACAAGGTCGCCTTGCAGGGCAACCTGGACCCGGCCATCCTGTTCGCCAGCCCGGAACAGATCCGCGCCGAAGTCGAGCGCAGCCTGACCGCCTACGGCAAGCCGGACGCGCAATCGGGCCATGTGTTCAACCTGGGCCACGGCATTTCGCAATTCACGCCGCCGGAGTCGGTGACGGCGATGGTCGAGGCCGTCCACAGCTTCAGCCGCCAGCAGCGCGCTGATGTAGTTTAACTAGATTTGTCGCTCCCGAGCCCGCTCCGGACGGGCCGCCTCAAACCGGTTAAGCTGTGGGGAAGATCCTACTTATGCACAAAATGCGCCGAGCGAGGCAGTCGCACTGCCTGCTGGGCGCGTTTTTTTGTTGCTCTCGCAAGTGATTGATTTATAAGGGCTTGTACTTTTTTCCTGCTGAGCGTGTCGATGTTGATTTGACATGCATACAGAGTGAAAACCCAGTTTTTGGAATATTGTCCACAAAGTTATCAACAGGATGTGTGGATAAAAGTGAAAAGTGCTGCGTTTACCGTGACTTAGCGGATTTGTTGAAGTTTTACCTGAGCATTGTGCTGCAATGCATGATATTTTGCCAAGTTCGGCGTGGCCGGTTTGATCTGCGTCAAACGCATATCTGGCAGAAGGCAGATTTGCCTGCCAATTGGCAAAAAAGTGACTACAAATCCTCCAGTCAAACGCTCACTTATGCACAGAAGGCATGTAAAAAGTGGTTACGAGGCTCTCCTATGAGGCGTTTTGTAAGTCATTGATTTTAAAGTTGAATTATTTCCCGTTTTTGGGACATCCGTGCAGAGTATTGTTTAAGGACAAATCTTTTGCTTGTATGAAAATTCTTTGTCCACAAAGTTGTCCACAAGAGGGACTTATCTGTGGAGAAAGCTTGAATTTGCACCAAACTGATGCCTTAATTACCGATGTTGACCGTTCCTGACAGGCCTCGATGGCATATTGCATCCTCCACATTGCGCTCGACACGCCGCTGACCAGCTGCTTCGACTACCGCTGGCCCTGCGCCGCAGGCGCGGAGCCGCTGCCGGGCCAGCTGGCGCTGGTGCCTTTTGGCCGGCGCGAAGTAGTCGGGCTCATTGTGGCGGTGAAAAGCGCGAGCGATGTCGCGCCCGACAAGCTCAAGGATGCCCTGGCCGTGCGCAGCCAGCTCGCGCCCCTGTCGGGCGCCTGGCTGGCGCTGGCCGCCTTTGCCGCCGACTATTACCAGCGCCCGCTAGGCGAAGTGGCCTTGCCCGGCCTGCCCAAGAACCTGCGCGTGCTGACCACGGTGGCGCTCGACCGTGCGCTCAAGAAGCTGGCCAAGTCTGATGCGCCGCACGACAGCACCCCGGTCGACATGCCGCAGCTGAACCCTGCCCAGCAAGCGGCGGCCGACGCCATCGGCAGCGCCGCCGGCTTCGCGCCCATGCTCTTGTATGGCGTGACGGGCAGCGGCAAGACCGAGGTCTACCTGCAAGCCTGCGCCGAGGTGCTGGCGCGCGAGGCCGGCGGCCAGATCCTGATCCTGGTCCCCGAGATCAACCTCACACCGCAACTGGAGGGCAATATCCGCGCGCGCTTCCCCGGCGTGATGCTGGCCACCTTGCACAGCAGCCTGTCCGAGGGCGAGCGCATGCTCAACTGGCTGGCCGCCCACCAGGGCCGCGCGCGCATCGTGCTCGGCACGCGCCTGGCCATCCTGTCCTCGCTGCCGGCCCTCAAGCTGATCGTCATCGACGAAGAGCACGACCCGTCCTACAAGCAGCAGGAAGGCCTGCGCTATTCGGCGCGCGACCTGGCCGTGTGGCGTGCGCGCCAGCTGGCCATTCCCATCGTGCTGGGATCGGCCACGCCCTCGCTCGAGACCTGGCATCACGCCGGCTCGGGGCGCTACAAGAAGCTGGAACTGCGCGAGCGCGCCGTCAAGGACGCGGTGCTGCCGCGCGTGAAGCTGCTCGACATGGAGCGCGACCGGCCCAAGGACGGCTTGACGGCCTATTTGATTGCGGCGCTCAAGCAGCGCCTCGAACGGGGCGAACAGTCGCTGCTGTTCCTGAACCGGCGCGGCTATGCGCCCGTGATCAGCTGCGACGCCTGCGGCTGGATCAGCAACTGCACCCGCTGCACCTCGTTCATGGTGCTGCACAAGCCGGAACACCGCCTGCGCTGCCACCACTGCAGCCTGGAGCTGCGCATCCCGCGCTCCTGTCCCACCTGCGGCAACGTGGATTTGCAGCCCTTGGGGCGCGGCACCCAGCGCGTCGAAGAAGGGCTGCAGCAGATGTTCCCGGCGGCGCGCATCCTGCGCATCGACGCCGACTCCACGCGCCGCAAGGGCAGTGCGCAGGCGGCCTTCGACACGGTGCACCGGGGCGAGGTCGATATCCTGATCGGCACGCAGATGGTCGCCAAGGGTCACGACTTCAAGAAGCTGACCCTGGTGGGCATCCTCAATCCGGACACGGCATTGTTCTCGCAAGACTACCGCGCCAGTGAAAGGCTGTTTGCGCAACTGATGCAGGTGGCCGGCCGCGCCGGCCGCGCCGCGCGCACCGAAGGCGGCAGCGTGAGCGAAGTGCTGGTGCAGACGCGCTACGTGCAGCACCCCTTGTATTCGGCCGTGGTGAACCACGACTACGACCGTTTCGCCGCCACCTTGCTGCATGAGCGCAAACAGGCGGCGCTGCCGCCCTTCATGTACCAGGCCCTGTTGCGCGCCGAGGCGCCGGAGATCGCCACGGCGATCGCCTTCCTCGAAGCGGCGCGCGACTGCATCGACCACGCCGGCATCACCATCAACGACCCGATCCCGATGACGATGACACGCGTGCACAATGTCGACCGCGCGCAGCTGCTGGTGGAGTCGCCCTCGCGGCCGGCGCTGCAAGCGTTCCTGAAAGACTGGCTGGCGACGCTGCGCGAAATGAAGGGCCGTATCAAGTGGTCGCTGGAAGTGGACCCGCTCGATATTTAAGGCTGGAACAGGGTGCGCCGCGCTGTTTCGACGATGTGCTCGGAGAGGGTGCGCGTGAAGGGCGTGTCGATATTCCACGCATGCCAGGCCAGCGCCTGGTCGAAGGTCTTGCCCGGATTGAGGTCGACCAGGCTGCCCTTGTCGATCAGCGCCAGCGCCTGCAGTTCCGGCATCAGGCCGTAGGCCACGCCAGCACTGATGCAGCCATTGAGCGCGCCCGACACCGGCAGCGTGTGGTGCGGGAAGGCGCCCTTGTAGTCGAAATGCCGCGCCAGGAAACCGGCCAGCAGCTTGCGCTCGCTGACCACGGCCGGCGCCAGCTTGACCGCCTCGATCGAAAAGCCATCGCCGAACCAGTGGCCGGCAAACACCGGCGTGGCCACGCACAGGTAGCGCAAGATGCCCAGCGGCGTCGACGAGGTGCCGTTGGCATGGTCGGCGGGGCCGTCGGGCGCGCTGGCCACGGCGCCGAACACGGCGCCTTCGCGCACCAGCTTGAGGGCATGTTCGGCATCGGCCGCTGCGACCGCGAACTGGCAGCGCGGCGGCGACAGCAGGGACGGCAGCGCCTGCGCAAACCAGGTGGCCAGGCTGTCGGCATCGACCGCCACCGCCACGTCGGGCAGGCTCACGTCCTGGCCCAGGTCGATGTCGAGGGCCGCTTCCATCAATTTGACATGGCGGTGGTGCACCACCAGGCGCTGGCCCAGGCCGGTCGGCACCGAGGGCGTGCCGCGGATGACCAGCAGGCGCCCGGTGGCGTCTTCCAGCGCCTTGATCCTTTGCGACACGGCTGACTGGCTCATGCCCAGCAGCAAGGCCGCCTTCTCGAAACTGCCCGTCGTGGCCACCGCGTCGAGGACCGCCAAAGCACGGTAATCGAGGTTTCCCATAAGCTTAGCTAATTAAAAATGAATTCGATTAGTAATACTAATACGAATGCGCTGAGCCGTGTCGCACGGTTTCTCCTATGACGGTGTGGATATGCAATACATTTTGACTCATCATTTAACAATTGCCGCAGAAACAGTGTGGTTGCTTTGCCTCATTAGTGTGCAAATTCTGATAAAGCTATATCAACTATGTGTAGAATGGGCGCTCTTTTGTGCGGTGTCAGGCATAAAAACGCGCACCGTGGTGCGCTCCTAAGGTGGTGAAAGTGTCACAACAATGTGACATTTACAGCGAAAATCAGGTCGGTGCCATGCAAGAAATGGAAGTCGATGTAGCCGTGATCGGAGCCGGAACCGCAGGGTTGGCGGCTTACCGGGCTGCGCGTGCGCAGCATCGGCGCGCCGTGCTGATCGAATCCGGCCCTTACGGCACCACCTGCGCGCGCGTTGGCTGCATGCCCAGCAAGCTCCTGATCGCCGCGGCCGACGCCGCCCATGCCTTGCACGCGGCCCCCGCTTTTGGCGTCCATCCCGGCGCCGTCCATATCGACGGCCAGGCCGTGATGGCACGCGTGCGCAGCGAACGCGACCGCTTCGTCGGCTTCGTGCTTGAAGGTGTCGGCGCCATTCCCGACAGCGACAAGCTGCGCGGCCATGCCCGCTTCACCGGCCCCCATACCTTGCAAGTAGACCAGCACACGCGCGTAACGGCCCAGCGCATCGTCATCGCCACCGGTTCGGCCCCGCTCGTGCCGGGCCCGCTGCAAGGCCTGGCCGGCGTGATCGTCAACGACGACGTCTTTGCATGGACCGACTTGCCCGCTTCGCTGGCCGTCATCGGCAGCGGTGTCATTGGCCTCGAGCTGGGCCAGGCCCTGCAACGCCTGGGCGTGCGCGTGTCCATCTTCGCGCGCGGCCGCAGCGTCGCCCAATTGAGCGACCCGGACGTGCGCAGCGCTGCCGCGCGCGCCCTCGGCGACGAACTCGACCTGCGTTTCGACATGACGCTGACCGGCGCCGCGCGCGATGGCGAGGAAGTGCGCCTGACCCTGCGCGACGGCCACGGCATCGAGCGCGCCGAACATTTCGAGCTGGTGCTGGCCGCCGCCGGCCGCACCCCCAACGTCCATGAGCTTGGCCTCGAACACAGCGGCCTGCAGCGCGACAAAGACGGCATTCCCCTGTTTGATCCCCTGACCATGCAGTGCGGCGCCAGCCATATCTTCATCGCCGGCGACGCCGACGACGAGCGCCCCGTGCTGCCCGAAGCGGCCGACCAGGGCCGCATCGCCGGCGACAACGCCGGGCGCTATCCCGCCGTGCACCCGGGCCTGCGCCGCGTGCCGCTGGCCATCGCCTTTACCGAACCGCAAATTGCCACCGTTGGCGCCGGCTACGGCGCACTGCATGCGCCGGGCCAGCCGCGCTGCGCCATCGGCGCCGTTTCATTCGAGAACCAGGGCCGCAGCCGCGTCATGTTGCAAAACAAGGGGATGCTGCGGGTGTATGGCGAATACGGCACGGGCCGCTTCCTGGGAGCCGAAATGGCCGGCCCGCGCGCCGAACATATAGGCCACCTGTTGGCCTGGGCCTGCCAAAGCCGGCTGACGGTGGCGCAGATGCTGGAACTGCCTTTCTACCACCCGGTGGTGGAAGAGGGCGTGCGCACGGCGCTGCGCGAACTGGCCGCCGAACTGGCCAAAGGCGCCCCCGACTGTGAATCCGGCCAGGACTGCGTGCCGGGCGTTTGAGATGATTTAAAGCAATTAAAGGCCCCGCCAGAGGGCTAAGATAAATAACCAGCAGTGCTTGTGAGATACGGAGAAATGGTGTGGAACTGAGAGCGATCAACCCCGGCGAACTGGAAGTGGGCAAGCCCCTGCCTTGGGATGTCTATGGCGACGGCGGCGGCTTGCTGGCCAAGAAAGGCCACCAGATTGCCAACGACAACCAGATTGAAAGCCTGGTCAAGCGCGGCAAGGTCGCGTTCGAGGAAAAACGCAGCCAGCGGGCCGAAGATCCCCCGTCGGTGCTGCGCATCCTCAACGCCGTCAACCGCCGCTTGCAGATGCTGCTGGCCGAAATCGCCCTGGGCCGCTGCGTGCAGGCCGCTACCAAGCTCGAAGAGACGGCGCGCTTGGTCATCTGCGCGGTCGAACTGCACCCGGACGTGGCCTTGGCCACCATCTTGCACAACCAGCAGGCCGGCCCCTACGCCGTGCGCCATAGCATCGACACGGCCATCGTCGCCATGCTGGTCGCCCGCGCCATGAAGAAAACGCCGGAAGAAGTGATGACGGTGACCCTGGCCGCCCTGACCATGAACGTGGGCATGCTGGAACACCAGGAGCGCATGCAGGGCACCGCCGCCCCGCTCTCGACCGACGACGCCGCCCTGATCCGCGAGCATCCGGAAGCGGGCGTGCACCTGCTCGAGCGCGCCGGCATCAGGGACCGCGCCTGGCTCGACTGCGTGCTGCTGCACCACGAAAACGAAAACGGCACCGGCTATCCGAAAGGCATGCAGTCGGCCCAGATTCCCGAGCTGGCCAAGATCATTTCCCTGTCCGACCGCTACTGCGCCCGCGTCTCCGCGCGCGCCTACCGCAAGCAGATGGTGCCCAACCAGGCCCTGCGCGACATCCTGCTCGAAGGTAAGACCACCATCGATGCCCAACTGGCCGCCGTGTTCATCCGCGAACTGGGGGTCTACCCGATCGGCACCTTCGTGCGCCTGCTTAATGGTGAAATCGGCGTGGTCACGCGCAAGGGGCGCAGCACGACGACGCCGATCGTCGACGCGCTGGTCGGTCCGCGCGGTGCGCCGCTCGATGTGATCATCCGCCGCGACACCCACGAAGAGCGCCACGCGATCCGCGAAGTGCTCAACGAAACCCAGGCCGCGATCGGCTTCAACCTCGACCAGCTCTGGGGCCGCGTCGCCAGCGTGTAAGGGCTGCGGAACTTTACTGCGGCGGCCAGGGTCGCAAGGGGACTGACCCGGAACGGAGTCCCCATGCGTGCCGACTACGATGCACCCTGGAAGAGCGCGCTGAGCCGCTACTTCCCCGAATTCCTCGCCTTCTATTTCCCGGCCGTCCACGCCGGCATCGACTGGTCGTGCGCCCCCGTCTTTCGTGAACAGGAACTGGCCCAGGTCAGCCACCATGCCAAGGCAGGCAAGCGCATACTCGACAAACTGGCCGAGGTCCGACGCGACGATGGCGGCACGGCCTACCTGCATATCGAGGTGCAGGCCAGGCGTGACCCTGATTTGCCCTTGCGTGCCTTCAACTATCACTACCGCATTTTTGACTTGTATCAGCGCCCCGTCGCGACCTTGCTGGTGCTGGCCGATGATTCTCCGCACTGGCGCCCTGCCGCCTATAGCTACCGTCTGTTTGGTGCCGAGACGCAAGTGCGGTATTTGCTCGTCAAACTGCACGATTTCGCGAACCAAATGCCCCAGTTGCTGTCAAACGATAATCTATTTGGGATATTGACGGCGGCGCACTTGCTGACCATGGCGACCAAGGGGCAAGCCCTTCATCGCTTGAGCCAGAAAGTGCGACTTTCCGAGCAGCTCTATGCCAAAGGCTGGGAAGCGGGACGCGCGGGGGACGTGCTCGGCATCCTGGATTGGTTGATGGTGTTGCCGCCCTTATTGGAGAGAACATTTCAGCAACATATTCTTGACATGGAAAGGAGAAATGCCATGGCTTACCCTTTCGTGAACTTGTTTGAACGGTCCGGCTGGCGCCGCGGCCGCGTCGAAGGACGAGAAGAAGGACGAGAAGAAGGACGAGAAGAAGGACGAGAAGACGGCCAGCGTGCTTTGCTGGCCGCGCAGATCGCGCGCCGCTTCGGCACCATGCCCGCAGAGCTGGATCAGCGCCTGGCCAAGGCGGCGAGCGCTGAATTGTCGGTCTGGGCCATGCACTTGCTCGAAGCGAAGAGCATCGACGAGGTATTCCGGCCCGGCTGAAATCTCAGTTCAGGTAACTGGCGTCGAGGCGCCCGGCAGCGGCCAGTTCGCGCACGATGCGGATCGTGTCGATGTCCGCTTCGACATAGGCCGAACGCTTGAAGTCGTCGTACATGGCGTTGGCGGCGTCGGTCTCGGCGTCATGGCCATCGTCATACTGGAAGCGCACAAACAGGCGCTGCTCCGACGGCGCTTCGATCGTCATCGTCAGGCTTGAGGCACTGATATCCTTTTGCGCACGCACGTCGTAGCGCACTTGCTGCAGCGGCGTGAGGGTCACGATGTCTTCGATTTCCAGCTCGCCGTAGCGCAGGCGGCGGCGGAAACTGCCCGCTTCGCGCTGGTCGACGGTGCACTCGTCCAGGTGCGGCACAAACAACTTGGGCGAGTCGGCGCGCAGCACCAGGCCGCGCCAGAGCTGCTCGCGCGTGAGCGTATCGATCAGCGGGTTGAGCGGGTCGTTGATTTCAATCAGGTGTTCGAATTTCATGATGCACACAGTCCCAAAACGCTTCCAAGCCACTATGGTAACGCATGCGCGCGGCGAGCTCCCCGAACCAGCCATGTGGCGCGTCAATACGCCTTGAAATTGGTAACGGAATGTGTCAGCGCCTTGAAGGGCGCCAGTGCATCAGTCAGAATTGCGGCATGCATATTCAACGAGTCACTTCCCTGTTGCAAGGCGTCGCCGACGTGCGCAATTGGCTGGTCCAGCACATTCCCCTGACGACGTCGATGGTCGGCTATGACCTGTTCCTGAAACTGGGCATCGATTACGCGGGCAAGGCTGAATCGAGCCTGCACAGTGTTTTCGCGGTACTGCCGCACACGCCGGAACTGGTGCGCGAACAGATCGCCCATTTCGAGCGCGCGGACTTGCTGCTGGTCGAGGGCGAACGCATCCACCTCAGTGCACGCCTGGTCGACTTGCTCGACGCCTACGACCACAAATTCGAAAGCCTGTTCATTTTGCGCAAGCACTTGCGCGATGAACAATTGCTGATCGTAGCGCCCTGGCCGCGCCTGCACCACGTGGTCGAATCGCTGTACGATCATTTTTACGACCTGGGCTGGCTCTACCTGCACAACTTCGGTTCGGTGTGCTTCCTGATGGCCTCCCTCGTGGCGCGGGTGGTCCAGCGCTATGGCCACACCGCGCGCATCGTGTCCGGCTATGTCGAGGTGACTTCGGCGCGTGGCCGGTTCATGCTTGGCGGCGCCGGCATGGCCGGTCCCGGACAGATCGATGGCCACGCCATGTGCGTCATCGATGAAGCGATCATCGTCGACTTTGGCCTGGGCAATCTGCGCAAGTCCTATCGGCGCGATTTCCACTGGGCCCTGGCGACGCCTTACCAGCCCGGTGGCGTCGCGATCGGCCAGCTGGTCCTGCACACTGGCGAAGTACTGAACTGGAAAACCGACTGGCAATCGCCTTCGACGCAGTCGGAACTGGATAAATTCCTTCCCCTGGTCGACGAGCTGATGTTGCGTTACGAAGCCCTGTTCGCGGGTGACAAGTCCCTGTCCCAGTAAGGCTCGGTGCCAGCAAAGCGCGCTGCAAAGAAATCGATGAAGGCGCGCGTCTTGGGCGGCAGGAAGCTGCGCTCGAGGTAGAGCGCCGACACCATCGAGGCCACCGCCACCGGATAGTCGCCCAGCACCTGCACCAGGGCGCCGCTGCGCAGCTGCTGCGTCACCGCCCAGGTCGACTGCAGCGCCAGGCCCAGGCCGGCGATGGCCGCGTCGCGCATCGCTTCGCCATTGTCGCTCTGCACCCGCCCACCGACCCGCACAGTGAATTGCCGCCCCTGCGCATCGCGCAAGCGCCAGGGATTCTGGCCGTCGAGCACCATGCACTGGTGCTCGCGCAAGTGTTCCGGGTGCTGCGGCGTGCCGTGCGCGGCCAGGTAGGACGGCGCCGCGCACACGATCAGCCGGCTCGGCGCCAGCGGGCGTGCCACCAGGGCCGAATCGCGCAGGGGACCGATGCGGATCGCCACGTCAATGCCATGGGCGGCCAGGTCGATCACGGTGTCGGACAGGCGCAAGTCGAGCCGGATGCCCGGATGCAGGGCCAGGAACTCGGCCAGGGCCGGCACGATATGCAGGCGCCCGAACGACACCGAAGCGGCAATGCGCAGCAAGCCCTGGGGCGCCGTGCTGGCGCTGCCCACCGCGCCCCGGGCCTGCTCGGCCGCATCGAGCAGGGCCACGGCGCGCTCGAGGAAGACTTCGCCTTCCTGGCTCAGGGTGACCTGGCGCGTGGTCCGATGCAGCAGGCGCGCGCCGAGCAGCTTTTCGAGCTGGGCGATGCGTGCGCTGGTGGCCGCCGGCGAGAGGGCGAATTCGCGCCCTGCGGCCGACAGTTTGCGCGTGGCGCAGGCCCGCACGAACAGGGCCACATCGAGCAAGTCGAGATTCATTATCTTGTTTTTCAAAATAGTTATTCAAGCATTATGCCAATTATCAAATGAATCGGGGTGGCGCACACTGGCATTTCTTTTCCACGCAACAGGAGATTCACCATGAAAGCCGTCGCCATCGCCGCGCAACTGATCGACCTCGAACTGCCCCAGCCGCAAGCCCAGGGCCGCGACTTGCTGGTCAAGGTCGCCGCCATCTCGGTCAACCCGGTCGACACCAAGCAGCGCCGCGCCCACAATGGCCCCGAACCGGTCGTGCTGGGCTGGGACGTGGCCGGCACCGTCGTCGCCACCGGCCCGCAGGCGGGCTTGTTCAAGGTGGGCGACCCGGTCTATTACGCCGGCAGCATCACCCGCCCCGGCGCCAACAGTGAATACCACCTGGTCGACGAGCGCATCGTTGGCCGCCAGCCGTCCAGCCTCGACAGCGAACAGGCCGCCGCCCTGCCGCTGACCTCGATCACCGCCTGGGAAGCCCTGTTCGAGCGCCTCGGCGTTGCCCGCGGCGGCGCCGACCAGGGCAAGACCCTGCTCGTCATCGGTGGCGCCGGCGGGGTCGGCTCGATCGCCATCCAGTTGGCCAGCAAGCTGGCCGGCCTGACCGTCATTGCCACGGCGTCGCGCCCCGAGTCGGCGGCCTGGTGCCGCCAGCTGGGCGCGTCCCATATCGTCGACCACAGCGGCGACATGCCGGCCCAGCTGCTTGCCCTGGGTATCCCCACGGTCGACTTCATCTTGTGCCTGAATGAGCTCGACGCGCACTTCGCCGCCATCGCCGCCGCCATTGCGCCGCAGGGCAAGATCTGCGCGATCGTGAAAAACGAACAGCCGCTGCCACTGGAGCTGCTGTTCGCCAAGAGCGCCACTTTCGTGTTCGAACTGATGTTCACCCGTTCGATGTTCGCCACGCGCGACATGGTCGAACAGCACAACTTGCTCACCGAAGTGGCGCGCCTGGTCGACGCCGGCACGCTCAAGACCACGCTGGGCGAGCGCTACGGCACCATCAACGCCGCCAACCTGGCGCGCGCGCACGCGGCGCTCGAAGCGCGCCACGCCATCGGCAAGATCGTCCTGTCCGGCTTCTGATGGCGCAGTGGGGCAGGCTGTACAATGCACGCCTATGTCCCACGCCCCCAAATTCGGCTTGAATGTGCCGCAAAGCGAAGCCGTCTGCTATCTCGACGGCCCTTGTCTCGTGCTGGCCGGTGCCGGCTCGGGCAAGACGCGCGTGATCACGCAAAAAATCGCCTACATGATCGAGGAGTGCGGCTACGATCCGCGCACCATCGCCGCGCTCACCTTCACCAACAAGGCCGCGCTGGAAATGCAGGAACGCATCGGCAAGCTGCTCAAGCAGCCGCGCCAGGCCAAGCAGCTCACCGTCTCGACCTTCCACTCGCTGGGTGTGAAGATCCTGCGCCAGGAGGCGCAAGGCGTGGGCCTGAAGGACCGCTTCTCCATCATGGACAGCGACGACTGCTTCGGCC
>JAZJYP010000137.1:0-10771 GCA_040390345.1 Pseudomonadota bacterium
ACAGACCCCGATCGTGCTTCTGGGGTCTGTCCCCGATTACACCCGTGTCCGAATGACAGACTTGACCCCGATTTAGGCGGCGAGGAATTCTTCGATCATCGCAGCCAGCAGTTGCGGCTGGTCATGGTGCAGCATGTGGCCGGCATCGGGCATCATTTTCGCCGTTACTTTGGACAGCTGCCTCAGGCGGCGGTCGATTTCGATGCGCGCTTCCGGCTTCGGGCCCATCCACAGCCACATATTCGTGTCGTCCGCCTCCACCCACAGCACCGGCGCCGTGATGCAGCGCCAGCAGGCCAGCACTTCTTCCACGTGGTAGAGCAAAGGACTGGGCTTCTTGTGCGCCGGGTCGCCCAGGATTTCCCATTCGCCGTCGGCATTTTTTGCCGACCAGTGCTGGGCCAAAAACGCCGCCTTCTCGTCCGACAGGCGCGGATTGGTCTTTTGCAATCGCCTGGCCACCGCCTCTTCGCTCGGATAGCTGCGCAGGCTCGGCGCCTCGTGCAGCTCGTCAAGCCACTTGGCGTAGCGCTTGGGTGACTGCTCGGGCTTGGTCGCCGGCATGCCGAAGCCTTCCAGGTTGATCAGCTTGCCCACCCGGGCCGGCCGCACGCCGGCATACAGGCTCACCACGTTGCCGCCCATGCTGTGGCCCAGCAAGTTCACCGCCTCGCCCGGCGCATAGTGCTCAAGGATGGCATCCAGGTCAGCCACATAGTCGGGGAACCAATAGGTATCGGCATGGGCCCGTTCGGACAGGCCGAAACCGCGCCAGTCGGGCGCGATCACATGCCAGTCGCCCACCAGGCTGTCGACCACGAACTGGAAGGACGCGGCCACATCCATCCAGCCGTGCACCATGAACAGCTTGGGCGCGCCCTCGCGCCCCCAATGGCGCACATGGGTGCGCAGGCCGCGGATGGTGAGGAATTCGGAACGGGATGGTTTCATGGCGGCTTCCTGAAAAAAGTACGACCGTTCGCATTATACGCCGCTGTTGAATTCTTGCCTGCCATCCCAAAATTCGATGGCAAGCCGGCGCCAGCGTAAAATAGCGCCATTCCCAACGCACCTTCCCACCCCACATGGCCATTTACCAACTGGGCGCCGACGCGCCCGACGTGGACGCCAGCGCTTTTGTCGCCGCCTCCGCCACCCTGATCGGCAAAGTCACGGTCCAAGCCAACGCTTCGGTGTGGTTCAACGTCACCATCCGCGGTGACAATGAACGCATCACCGTCGGCGCCAACAGCAATATCCAGGAAAACTGCGTGCTGCACACCGACATGGGCTATCCCCTGACGCTGGGCAAGAACGTGACGGTGGGCCACCAGGCCATGCTGCACGGCTGCACCATCGGCGACGGTTCGCTCGTCGGCATCGGCGCCGTCGTCCTGAATGGCGCGAAGATCGGCAAGGGCAGCCTGGTCGGCGCCGGCGCCCTCGTCACCGAGGGCAAGGAGTTTCCCGACCACAGCCTTATCATCGGCACCCCGGCCAAGGCCGTGCGCCAGCTGACGGCAGCGGAACTGGCCAATCTGCAAGGCAACGCCGACCACTACGCCGAACGCGGCGCGTACTACAAGACAGCCATGACACGCATCGGATAAGACATGACGGACAACCAAGACACCCTGCAAAAATTCATCTTCGACAACGCCGCCGTGCGCGGCGAGTTTGTCGAAATTTCCGACACCTGGCGCGAGATCCAGACCCACCACGCTTACCCGAATGCCGTCAAGACGGTGCTCGGTGAAATGGTGGCCGCCGCCGCCCTGCTCTCGGCCAACCTGAAGTTCAACGGCTCGATCATCATGCAGATCCACGGCGACGGTCCAGTGCGCCTGCTGGTGGCCGAATGCGATTCCGACCTGCGCATCCGCGCCACCGCCAAGATCGCGCCCGAGACGCCGATCGCCGACGACACCGGCTTGATGGCGCTGCTGAACGCCCACGGCAAGGGCCGCTTCATCATCACGCTCGACCCGGCCGACAAGCTGCCCGGCCAGCAACCCTACCAGGGCATCGTGCCGCTCGACGGCGAGAACATGGCCACCGTCATCGAAAACTATATGCTGCGTTCGGAGCAGCTCGACACACGCCTGTGGCTCGGCGCCAACAACGACATCTCGCGCGGCCTGCTGCTGCAAAAGCTGCCGCGCCACAGCGGCAAGGATGACCAGACCAAGCAGGCCAGCGAAGCGGAAGACCTGGAAACCTGGAACCGCGCCGTCATGCTCGCCTCCACGCTCCAGCAAGCCGAGCTGCTCTCGACCGATATCCAGACCCTGATGAACCGCCTGTTCTGGGAAGAGACGATCCGCGTGTTCGACCCGCAGCATCCGCAATTCCATTGCAGCTGCACGCGCGAAAAAGTGGGCAATATGTTGAAGCTGCTGGGCCGCGCCGAAGTCGATGGCGCCCTGGCCGACCTGGGCGCGCTGGGCATCAACTGCGACTTCTGCGGCAAGCACTACCAGTTCGACACCGTCGACTGCGCCCAGCTGTTCGCCAGCGACACGCCCGTCGAAGTGTTGCTTCCCGCCAGCGATGTCAAGCACTGAGCTGCGCGGCGCCCCGCGCGCGGCCTTCCCGCACTTCCTCGCGATCCCCACGCGCTGGATGGACAATGACGTGTACGGCCATGTCAACAATGTCGTCTACTACTCGTATTTCGACACGGCGGTGAACCAGTTCCTGATCGAGCGTGGCGTGCTCGACATTCACAAGAGCGACGTGGTCGGCTTCGTGGTCGACAGCGGCTGCGCCTACTTCAGCTCGATCAGCTTCCCCGACATCATCCAAGCCGGCATCCGCGTGGCCAAGCTGGGCAACTCCAGCGTGCGCTACGAGATCGCGCTGTACCGCAACGACGACCCCCTGCCCTGCGCCGCTGGCCACTTTGTGCACGTCTACGTCGAGCGTAGCAGCAACCAGCCGGTGCCTATTCCCGCAAATGTACGCAATGTACTGACTACAATTTGCAGTACTGAATCCATTTAGCGCAGGTGTTGCTGACACTTGCCATCGCCTGGGCTAAAGCTCACGGCAACGGCATAGTCAGTTGCCGAGTATCGGGTAATGAGCAGAACTTGCGAAGAGTCATAAGTTCCGCCATTCGAGGCGCGATCAATGAAGCACACCTCAAGATCTTCAATGCCGTCGCGATTGACGTCTTTCCTCGCCACGATCTTCAATTCGTAGTACCAGTCGCCAGCGCCATCAAACACGAGGATATCTTCAGTGGCCTTGCTCGGCTTCATGCCGAAATCGGCAAAAGTACGGTGTGCAGGTGAGCGTCGCGGCCCAAGCGAGCTGCGAATACTGGCCAAGTCAAACTTATCTGCCAAGAACTGTCCCAAGTCCTTCTTGGGGAAATAGCTGACAGGAGGCGCCGCTTGTACTGCATTCATCAATAGGAGACTAATGATAGCGCTTGAAACCAAGTGGACTTTCTTCATCAAGTGCCTACCTTCGGGACGCATATTCAATTACATCATGCTCGCGCATATCCGGCCTCTCGTTGGCTGCGCACGGCGAGAACAAATACCGTATCAATTTCGTCGACATACCGATACAAGGCGACATAGCCGCGTGCTTTGCGGCCGATAACAAGCTCACGCTTGTCGGACGATACCGGCCTGCCGATCAGAGGATTGTATTCAAGGACCTCGATTGCCTGCACGATTTCCATGATGCTTCCAGCAGCATTGGCGACCTTTTGCTGAGACAAGTACGCCAGGATACGATCGAAATCTTCCACGACTTCTGGAGCGAGCTCAACCCGCGCCATGTCATTTCCCCTTCCTCGCAACGGGATGTCGCGCCTCATTACCCGCAATCCTGTCTTCGAGGTAGCGACGCACATCGGCCCACGGAATTGTCTTCCCGGACGCGACGATCCGGGCAAACCGTGAATCGGCCTCGGCATCAAAACTGGCTCGTTGTTCTTCCAGTTCGGCCTTTTCGGCAATAGCTTCAAGAATAAAGCCATGGGTGGTCTTGCCAGCACGTTCGGCCGCACTAGCAATGCGTGCCTTCAAGTCTTCAGGTAAGCGTATCGTTGTGGTTGACATAGCGGCCTCCAAGTGCCACTCAAATGTAGCACAATTGTGCTATCAGAGCAGATTTGAATAGCGCTGTCAAATAGGGCACGTGACTAACGTGGTTTACTATTCGTACTTCGATACGGCGGTAAACCAGTTCCTGATCGAGCGTGGCGTGCTGGACATTCACAACGGCGAGGTGGTCGGCTTTGTGGTCGACAGTGGCTGCTCCTACTTCAATTCGATCAGTTTCCCCGACACGATCCACGCCGGCATCCGCGTGTCCAAACTCGGCAATTCCAGTGTGCGCTACGACATCGCGCTCTACCGCAACGAGGATCCCCTGCCCTGCGCAGCGGGCCACTTTGTACACGTCTACGTCGAGCGCAGCAGCAATCGTGCCGTACCTATTCCAGAAAATGTACGAAGTGTCTTGGAAACAATTTGCAACCCTGAATCAAAGTAGCGTGCTTATTCCTGGCAGGTGCGATCATCTGGACGGTAACTCAGGGCGACCGCGTAGCCAGCTGCCGAGTACCGGGTAATCAGCAAACCCTGTGAATTGTCATAGCTTCCGCCATTCAAGGCTCGATCAATGAAGCACACCTCAAGATCTTCAATTCCGTCGCGATTGACGTCCCGCCTGGCCACGATCCTCAGGTCGTAGCGCCAATCGCCTGGGCTGTCGAATACAAGCGCATCTTCTGTAGCCTTGCTCGGCTTCATGCCGAGATCAGCGAACGTGCGCTGCGCCGCAGTGCGACGCGGCCCAATCGAGGAACGAATACTGGCCAAGTCAAACTTGCCCGCCGAGGCGCTGCTTCGACCGCACCAGTCAGCAACAGCCAAGCAAGGCCGCTCCTGACGATGTTAGTAACATTCTGTCTCATCAATTATCTATAAGAAAGGATTCAGCACAGTAGCGCCAGTTGCCGCAAAATCTCGTTCATTGCGGGTCACAATAGGAAGGCCATGAATGAGCGCAATCGCTGCGATTTGCTTGTCGACCGGATTGGTGGCCTGGGGCGACATCAAGCGCCCCCAAAGTTGAGCACACTCGCTATCGAAGCCCAATATTCGGTCAGCGTACTCAAGCAAGATCAAGCCGAGCCATGACTCAAGGCGTTCAGCTTGCACACGATCACCACGCCTCCGGATATTTTCAACACCGCGTCGTATCTCGCCAATCGATTGCACAGCGATGTAAAGATCGCTGGCCAGATTGGACTGGAAAAATCCGATTACTCCTCGGTTTGCCGTCCTGCCTTTGCGCGCCTCGCTGATGACATTGGTGTCAAGCAGGTACATCGCCATCCTTAGCCATGGCGGCAGTCAAAATCAGAGTCTTCTCCGACGTTAGGCATACTCGCCAGAACTTCAGCAAACGGGCGTCGCTTCGGCCGTTGCAGCGCATCTTTCAGGATTTCGCGGTGCTCGGCTTCAGCGCTGCGCCCATTGGCTGCCGCTCGTTGCTTGAGTGCCAGAGCCACGTCTTCTTCGACGTTTCTCACGACTAGATTGGTAGCCATTGCAAACCCCTAAAATTGCAATCAATGATTGCATGCTACGCTGGCCTCCGACGCCATGCAAGCGTTGCAAGCTATGTCAATTAGGGCACGCGACTAATGTCGTGTACTACGCGTATTTCGACACGGCGGTGAACCAGTTCCTGATCGAACGTGGCGTGCTGGACATCCACAAGGGCAACATGGTCGGCTTCGTGGTCGACAGCGGCTGTTCCTACTTCAGCTCGATCAGTTTTCCGGACACGATCCACGCCGGCATCCGCGTCGCCAAGCTGGGCAACGCCAGCGTGCGCTACGAGATCGCGCTGTGCCGTAACGACGATCCCCTGCCCTGCGCGGCTGGCCACTTCGTCCACGTCTACGTCGAGCGCAGCAGCAATCGGCCGCTTCCTTTGCCGCCCGAGTTGCGCAAATTGCTGACAACCCTCCATCGGAAACCGTCGGCCAACTGATGGCAGGCCGATTGGTCTCAGCGTTGGACGTTCACTATGCGACGGAATTGGACTGTTTGCGCACAGTAATAACTAGACAAACCACGCACAGCGCCCACATGAGTCCCTTGACGACGATGGCGTTGACTTCGGTATGCGGCTGATCCATACGCATTGTCACATTGCGCAGAAACGCTTCCAGATGCGCAAAAAAAGGGACGAACATGGTTCCGGTCGCATAAGCCCAGGCTGCCGTCATCCAGGTCCCTGCCATCCTGTGTTTTTTGCGCCAAAACAGCGCGGCCAGCAGCAAGATCACGCCAGCCAGATAATCCTCGATCATGGTCGTCGCATTGATTGAGAAATAGCCCAAGCCGCGCCGGCCAGTCTCGCCGAAAATAAAAACAAGCGCCAATGCATAGCTTGCGTGAAATACACCGTTCATTCGAGATACCTTTCTGGGTCGGTTGGAATACGAGCCAATCGTTGGCAATGCACTTTCACCAGCATGACGTCGCCTGCGTTTTGCAACCATCATCATCCTGCGCTTGCAGCGCCGGCTGTCATGATTGACGCGTGGCCAAGCTGGCCAATTCCAGCAAGCGCTACCAGCTCGCCCTCTACCGCAACGACGAGCCCCAGCCCTGCGCGCATGCTGCGTGTTCTGAAACGGATCGATCAAGCGCCGGATCAGCGCCGACTACTCAATGCGCCGGATACATCGGCGCCTCTTGGTAGTCGTCGAACAAGGTCAGCAAGGCGCGCGCCGCCGCATCGGCGCCAGCGCCGTCCAGCAAGGCCAAGGCGTTGATTTCACCGCGGAAATAGCGTGCGAACTGGAGCGCGCTGACGCGGATGGCGGCGTCGGGACGGCGGTAGTGCTTTTCAGGCTTGGCAATGAATTCGGCCACCGAATTTCGCACATGGAGTGCCATTTTTTGCTCGCCAATTTCAAACAACAACATACCTTCCTGGCCCGCCGATTTGGCCGGGTCCAGGCGAGTGCGCAAATGGTCCACCGCGCGCGGCAAGTCCGCCATCACCCAGTCCGTGCCCTGAACCGTGGTCCGCACAATGCCGGCAGCGCCTTCGAGGCTGAGCGCAGCCGACAAATAGAAGTGGCGCGGGATCGAGCCGGGACTGTAGCGCCCGAGCGCACGGAACACGTCCGCCAGGCCTTGGCGGTAGCTCGGATTACCCGGCGCGACATCATAGAGGCTGATCGCCAAGTCCTTGGCCCACAGGTATTTTTTATCCGCCATGGCGCTGCGATATGCTTTCAGCACCGCTTTTTCGCCGCCGGCCAGCGCCATCCACTGGCGTGAGGACTGCGCCCTTGGCAGGGTGTGCAAATCCTCCACATGGCCGGAGAACCAGCCCTGGCTGCGCACGGCAATGGCCTCTGGCCAGCTGTCGAATTGGCCATAGCCTTCGTTCACATAAGGGTGTTTCAGCAGGCTGGCCGGCATCTCGATATGGTGCCGTAATTCCTGCATCCGTACCCCTTGGTTGGTCAGGCGAATCGACTGGTCGTAGATGAAGGATGAGGCGTCGATCAGGGCGTTCGAGGCATCCCGGATGGCGGCCTTGCCATACAGGGCCTTGGCGCCGGCGCCGACATTGAGCTCTACTTCTGGCTCAAGATCGCGGATCTTCTTGAGCGCCGATATCCACAGCGTCGGGTCGCGGTAGCGATCACCGCGCAAGGTGTAGAGGTTGGGCACGGTTGGCCACAAGACATTATCGATAACGATCTTTTGCTTGGGTAGCCAAAACGTAAGCGAATCTTCGGTATCGGTGACAGCGTGGAAGGCCTGGATGTCGAGCCCATCGACGGTGATGGACTCGCCATCGGCCAGTGTATGGGTCGCCGGCATCCATGCACTCTGTTTGCCCAGGTCGAGCGACGAGCCGCCCAACTTGGCATCGGGCCCGGTCGCAGGCAAGTCGCTGGCGAAGTGGACGCGTGCCCGGCCATCGAGCGCTGGCAGCATTTCAGGAATCGTCGGATTGGACAGGTAGCCCGATTCACGCAGGATGCGGTTCGAATCGGGATGGGCCACGATCATCGCGGGATCGCCATCGAGCAAGGTGCGGGCGCCTTTGGCATAGTGCGCGTGGTCGTAGAACAAGGCGATGATTGGCTTGCTACTGACGTCGCGCCGGATAATATCGCGGAAAATCTTGCCCTCATCGGCATTTTCGCCCGATGAAAACACCAGCAAGCCGCGCGCCGTTTCGACGATGACCGGGCCGTAGAAATATCCCGAAATCATCCACACCCGATCGGCCACTACTTGGGCGCGTGCCGGCTTGCCATCGAGGCGCGTATACGGCAAGACCTTTTGCCAGGCGCTGAAATTGACAACGGACCCATTTGGCAGCGTGGACGGCTTGAAATCCGGATTATCGTTATACCAATGCCAAGCCTGCGCCTGGCAAATGCCCGTTGCGCATGTCAGCGCTGCGGCAAGCGCCGCAGCGGCCATGCCTTTTAATGAAAATGTCATGCCTTGTCTCCGTCGAAGGGTTCCCGGTGAGCCGGGGAAACGACCATTATCAGTCGCAGCGGCGAGAATAGATTATGATTTGCGGACATTTTTCCCTTGTCACAGGAGCGACCTTGCCCCAACTAGTGCGCGCCGACGCCTTCCACGGCTTGATCGACTTGGTCCATGCACTCGGTGGCCAGGGCACTGCGCTGCTGCGCGCGGCCGGCCTGAAAGAAGGCGATATCGCCATGTCCGGTCATTATGTGGTGCGTCCCAGCTTCAGCCTGGCATTGGAATGGGCGGCCGAAACCCTGTCCTGCCCCGACTTCGGCTGCCGCCTTGCTGACCTGCAATCAATGCACATCATGGGCCCGATCGCGCTGGCCATCGAAGCCGCCGATACGCTCGAGGATGTACTGCTGGTGGCTGAGTCCTCCATGCATGCGCACGACCAGGCGCTCACCCTCGCCCACCATGGCCTGAGAAACCGCAGCGATTGCCTGCTGTCCGTCAACCTGCATGTGAACGGTTTGGCGGCGGCGCCGCAGAACGAGGAGTTGTGCATTTGCCTGGCCTTCCAAATCCTGAAACAAATTTCTGGCGGGGCCTGGCAAGCGGCCGAAATCTGGCTCCGTCACGGGCCGATGGGGGAACCGGCCCGTTACCGTGCGCGGTTCGGCTGCTCGGTCATCTTCGGCCAGCCAGCGGCGGGATTGGTCATGGCGAGCGACATGCTCGGGCTGCGCCTGCCCGGCGCCAACCAAACGCGCACTACCTTAATCCATGACTTCCTGGTCGGGCGTTTCGGCGCCGGCAAGGTCAGCATGAGTAGCCAAGTGGACGCCCTGATCAGCCCCTTGCTGGCCACTAACCGCTGCACACACGAACACATTGCCAGCTGCCTGGCGATGCACCCGCGCACACTCACACGCCGCCTGCGCCAGGAGGGCACAACCTTTCTAATACTTAAGGATGCCCAACGCCGATCGGCGGCGGCACATTTATTGACAAAGGGACTCAGTAGCGCCCGCGCCGCTGCCCTGCTCGGCTATAGTCATGATTCCGCATTTACCGTCGCTTTTAGACGTTGGTACGGTATGGGTACCCAGGCCTACCGCCGCGCCCGGAAAATTGACGAGTACGAGTCGGCACATGGTGTCAAATAGGGCACGCGACTAATGTCGTCTATTACTCGCACTTCGACACGGCCGTGAACCAGTTCCTGATCGAGCGCGGCGTGCTTGACATCCAGCGTCGACCGGTTGAAACCGCACCCCAATGTTGACATTGCCGTAGGGTCGCTTGGTGGCCTGGCAGGGCAACGACATTGTCAGTTTGGGCCCGCGGCAATCCGGTAAGCACGCGGCCCCACGCCAGCGCGCCGTTTGAAGGCCGCGCTGAATGCGATCACGCTGCCGTAGCCAAGGCGCTGGGCAATCTGGCCGATGGCCTGGTGCGACTGGGTCAGCATATGGCAAGCGCGGCGGTGGCGGATCGACGCGCCGAGCTCGCGCAAGGAACAGCCTTCGGCGGCAAGGTAACGAATCAAGGTGCGCGGCGTCAAGTTGAGCCATTGGGCGATGGCATGGGCATCGGGCTGGACACCTTCGGCTTCGTTCAACATCAACATCACGTAGGCCGCGCATTGCCGCGTCGGGGCCGGCGAAGCAGCATCGAGCACGGGCGCTTGCCCCGCCCCGCCGCCGCCAGCCGGATGCTGCAATTCACAGTCCAGCAGGGCCGGACGCAAGACGCAGCGCACCTGCGGCAGGCCTGCCACGTCGAATTTGAACTGGGTCGGATGCAAAGCGCGATAGCGGGCAAGATGGGGCGGATGCGCTTGCGACAGGTAGATCGACAAACCAGCGCGGCGGCCCGTCATGGCCATCAGGTCGCGTTGAAAGCTGACGGCAAACATTTCCGCCATGATGTGCAAGGTCTGGGTACTCATCGGTGCGACCGGCCGAAACATCACCTCGCCCTGCCCCGTGCGGCGATTGCGCACGTAGCGTACGGCAAAGCACGTCGTGGTCAGGTGCCAGTAACGGTTCATCATGCTCAGGATGGCGTCGCCAGTACGGCAACGACGCAAGGCCATGCCCAGCGCTGCATGATTCTCAATGCCCAGTCGCAAGCCATATTCAAAACCCAGGTCGTCCCGCCCGAGTCGTTCAACACACGCCAGCATCAAGCGGTCGAATTGTGCCATGTCGAGCACGCCATCCGGGTCGCGCACGCGCTTGCTGCTCAAACCGGCCGCCCGCAGGATCGACCCC
>JAZJYP010000137.1:10781-30452 GCA_040390345.1 Pseudomonadota bacterium
CGTGCGGGCGCGAGCGCGTGCACGGTGTCAAGCAGCACCGCGGCGTAGCGCGCGGGAATGATGGGTTGATACAGGGGCATGGGCGGCGGTGGTCGAGGCGCGTCAAATTGGCATGTAATATTAACTTAATGGGCCGCCCACTTCTCTATACTTGCGCAATTCACTCGGAGAAACACCATGAAGTCACTGGAGCAGCGCTTCCCTTCCCGGCGCGCACTGATCACCGGCGCGACCAGCGGTTTTGGCGAAGCCCTGGCCTACCACCTTGCCGCGCGCGGCTGGAAGGTCGCCGTCACCGGGCGCCAGCCGGCGGCGGTGGCACGCACCGTGGACGAGGTGAACCGTCGCGGCGGCACGGGGATCGGCCTGGCCCTGGAAGTGCGCGAGCAGGCCCAATGGGATCGGGTCCAGCACGAGCTGGTGCAAGCCTGGGGCGGGATTGACCTGCTGGTCAACAATGCGGGCATCGCCGACTCCAACAATTTCGTTGACATCGGCTGGTCCGATTGGACCGACTTGATGGCCACCAACCTCGATGGCGTGATCCATGGCTGCCGGGCCTTTGTCCCGGGCATGATCGCGCAGGGATCGGGCCACATCCTCAATGTCGCGTCGGCGGCAGGCTTGTTATCCCTGCCGGAAATGGCGAACTACAATGTCAGCAAAGCGGGCGTGGTCGCCTTGTCCGAAACGCTGTGCACAGAATTGTCTCGCGCCAATATTGGCGTCACCGTGCTTTGCCCCGCTGCATTCAAGTCCGGACTGCTTGACAATGCCATCAAGGCAGGACGTGACATGAGCACTGCCAGCTCAGTGGGGCGATTCCTCAAGCGCGACATGGAAGCGGGCAAGCATACTTCCCAGTCCGTTGCGGCGCATGCTGTCAAGGACATGGGCAAGGGCCAGCTCTATTCGATACCACAGCCGCTGTACCGGCTGGCGTGGTTCCTCAAACGCCTCGCCCCGAACAGCTTCTACCAGCTTGTCGGCTGGATGTACCGGCATCGGATTGCCCCTTTTGCCGCCTGATTAGCCGGTGAACACCGCCAATTGGGCCGCGAAAGCGCGCTGGAAGGCGGGCCGCCCTTCGCCGCGCGCGACGTAGGCGGCAATGTTCGGATAAGCCTCCAGGATGCCGGTGCCATGCAACCTGCGCAGCACCGTCACCATCAGCAGGTCGCCGGCGCTGAAGGCACCGTCGAGCCAGTCGGCATCACCGAGGCGCGGGGAAAGTTCACCGAGCTTGACGTGGACGCGTTCGCTGAGCATCGGCTGGCGCTGTTCGAACCAGCTCTTGTCGCCCTCGATGACCTTGGCCAGGGAGAACTCGAAGATCGGCGTTTCCACCGTATCGAGCGCGGCGAACATCCAGGAAACGGCGCGCGCCCTGGCGCGTGCATCGTCGGGCAACAGGCCGGCATGCTGGTGTGCGATATGCAGCACGATCGCGCCCGACTCGAACAGGACAAGGTCGCCCTCCTCATACGTGGGAATCTGCCCGAATGGATGCAGGGCGCGGTGCGCAGGCTCCTTCATCTGGCTGAAGGAAACGAAACGCACATCGTAGGGCTGGCCCACTTCTTCCAGGGCCCAGCGCACGCGCATATCGCGCGCCAGCCCCCGGCCCCGGTCGGGCGAACGTTCAAACGCGGTAATGGTCGGTATCATGGCTTCCTCGTGGGGTCTGGGGTGAGCAAAGACTCGATCATTTTCTGCGAATAGACTTCGCCGCTTGCCTCGGTCCGGTTCATCATGTTCTTCCACAGGGCCAGGACGTCGGTGTGGTAGTCGCGAAAGCGCTTGAAGCCGCAGGCGTAGAAGCCGCGGTAGCTCGCGACACTGCCCTGCAATTGCGCGCATTCGTCGAACAGCTTCGCGGCATAGGCGTCGCCCTCTGCCTTGGTAAACAGGCCCGTGCCTTCCAGCGCCGCCACGGCCAAGGCTTCGGCCCCGCCCTCGTGGACCCAGGGCTCGCCCTCGCCCACGCCACCGCGCGCGACATTGCGCTGCCACAGGTGCGACAGTTCGTGGGCGATCAGTTCGACGATATAGCGGCGCACCACAGGATTGCCTTGGCGCTGCAGCGCGTCGCCGCCGAGGCGGTAGACGATCTTGTTTTCAAACGTGCCGCCCTTGACGGACAAGCCTTTCGACGGCAACGGGTCGAGCGAAATGAGGATCAACGGCGGCGAGGCCAGCTTGCGCTGCCAGGCCTGGTCGAAGTAGGTCGCCACCCTGGCACTGGCTTGCTGGATTTCCGGGACCAGCCAGGCGGGAATTTGCGGGTCGAGGATGATCGTGGCGACACCGAATGGCACCGGCTTGGCGGGGCCGAAATAGGCGTAGTCCGGTTCTTCAGGATTCTTCGACATCGGCGCAATCACGGTCTCGTCGGGCAAGCCGGTCAACTGTATGCCCAGGCTCAGGGCACGCTCCTGGCTGCCTTGGCGCGCGCTGCCAGCCAGGAAGCCGAGGAAGATGTCGGTGCCGCCATCGGAAAAGCGGTCGAAAGCCGTGTACTTGTCCAGGTCGTAGGGCAGGTACAGGGAGATCTCGACGCTGAACGCGGTAAAGCGCTTGCCGCCAGCACTGATGCGCTCCTGCTCGTCGCGCTTTTCGAGCGACATGCCCGGTGTCAGCACGCGCCAGGCCTGGGCGCGGTAAGCGCCGGCCGGGTCGAACTGGACCGCCTCCACCGGCTCCGACAATACGTAGTCGGCACGCCACTTGTCGCTCGACAGATGTGTCACATGCAGGCGCGCGTTGATTGGTTTGCCAGCGTCGGCGTGCGCGGGCGCGATCAGGCCAATGAGCACGAGCAGGATGGGGAGAAGGCGGAGCGTGAATTTCATCGGTCTGTGAACTTTCAGGTAAATGCCAGGCACACAGTATATTAGGCAATTAAACCGTTTTGCGCACGTGTGCCCACAAGCGCTCGGCCACCGGTCCGTGCACGACGTCGCGCCGGCGGATCGCGTAGTGTGCCAGCGTGGCGCCGCGCAGGTGCGCACCTGCGAGCGATACCAGGCGTTGCGCGGCCAGGTCCGCCTCGACCAGGTGGGCCGGCAAATGCCCCCAGGCCAGGCCTTGCATGATGACCTCGCGCTTCATCAGCTGGTCCGGCACGCTGCAGGTGCGCGCGCCGTCGACCAGGTAGTAATTCGCTTGCGCCGGGCGCCGGCTTGAATCGCGGATCACGCACTGGACATAAGGGCGCATGTCGTCTGGCGTGAGCGCCGCGCTGACCGGGATGGCCAGGAAGCCTGGTGCTGCGACCGGAATGAGCGCGACCTCGAACAAGGCGATCGACTCGAATTGCGGATCAGGCTTGTCCAAGTGGTGGAAGACCAAGTCGCAATCGCCATCGCGCAGGCGTTCCCATGGACCGCTGATGGCTTCGACCAGCACATTCAAGCGCGTCGCGCAGCCGGCGCTGCCAAAAAAATCACGCAGCACGCCCAAGGTGCCGGGCAGCGGGCACAGGTCGCCAACGACGACCCGCAATTCCGGCTCTTCGCCCGCCGCCAGTTGGGCCGCTTCGCGCTTGAGCCCCTCGTACTGGCGCAGGAACAGCACGGCGCGCGCATGAAAGGCGGCTCCTTGCGCCGTCAGCGTCATGCGGTAGCCGCTGCGGTCGAACAAGGGCATGCCCAGCTGGCTCTCGAGCGCGCTGAGCGCGGCGTGCACGGTGGGATGGGTGCGATTGAGCTGGAGCGCGGCGGCGGCCAGGCTGCCCTGCGCGACGACGGCGCTAAAACACTGCAGTTGCAAAAGAGTGGGGCCTGACATTGTATGAATTTTCTACATTGATATTAAAAACAAAGTAATTTTATTCGACATTCAACCACACTACCATGCCCTCTTCCATCACCCACAGGAGAACAGCATGCGCGCAATGACACGCAAACAATTTGGCGGGCCGGAAGTCCTGGAAATCGTCGACCTGCCGGAGCCGCAGGCCGGGCCAGGCCAGGTCCTGATCGAGGTGCGCGCCTTCGGGCTGAACCGCGCCGAACTGTATATGCGCAGCGGGCAATGGGGCGAGGTGGCCGCCGTGAGCGGCATCGAATGCGTCGGCAGCGTCCTGCTCGATACCAGCGGGCGACTGCGCGAAGGGCAAACCGTCATGGCGCTCATGGGTGGCATGGGCCGCAGCATCAATGGCAGTTATGCCGCCCGCACGGCGGTTCCGGCCAGCAATGTCATGGCCGTCGAATCGCGCCTGGCATGGGAAACACTGGCGGTGCTGCCGGAGTCCTACGCCACCGCCTGGCAGTGCCTGCACCGCAACCTCCAGCTCCAGCCAGGCCAGCGCCTGGTCGTGCGCGGTGGCACGTCGAGCCTGGGCCTGGCCGCGATTGACCTGGCGGTGCAATTGGGCGCCGAAGTCATCGCCACCACGCGCCAGCCCGGCCACCTCGACCTGCTGAAGGCGGCCGGCGCGCATCATGCCATCATGCCTGGCGCGGACCTGGGCGCCGCTTTGGCGCCGCTCGGTGGCCGGGTCGATGCCGTGCTCGACCTGATCGGCAACAGCAGCGTGATCGACTCGATGCGGGCCACCCGCACAGGTGGGCGCACATGCCTGGCTGGCTTCCTGGGCGGCCTGGAGAAACTGACCGAATTCGACCCGTTGAGCCAGATGCCAAGCGGCGTGGACTTGAGTTTTTTCGGCAGCTTCAATTTCGGTGCACCCGGTTTCCCTCTGGCGGCGATTCCGATGCAGGAGATTGTCGAGCTGCTCGAGGCCGGGAAGTTGCGTGCGCGGCCCGCGCGCATCTTCGACTTTGCCGACCTGCCCCTCGCCCATCGGCTCATGGAGTGCAATGAGGCCAACGGAAAGCTGGTCATTCGTCAGTGAACGCAGGTCGGCACCTGGGTCGAAGCAACAATCTTGCGGGAGCAGTATCATGAAACCCCTTATCGCGATCATTTTCATTTTCGCCGCAAGCGCGGCTCAGGCAGGAGGCAAGACCATGCAAGCGAACGGCAATTTCAACGTCCAACTCCATGTGCAAAGTTCGGCGGACGCTCCGCCCTGGGGCCGCCAGCGCATCGAGAAAGTCTTTCACGGCGACCTGGAAGGCCACAGCATCGGCGAAATGCTGGCCGTGCGCACGGACGTCCAGGGTTCGGCCGGCTATGTGGCGCTGGAGCAGGTCACGGCCACCCTCGATGGCCGCAAGGGCACCTTCTTCCTGCAGCATTCCGGCGTGATGGACAGGGGCACGGCTTGCCTGAGCGTGAGCGTGGTGCCTGATTCGGCGACCGGTGACCTGAAAGGCATGCAGGGGACAATGGAGATCCAGATCGAAGGTGGTGTGCACAGCTACGCCTTCACCTACAGCTTGCCATGAACCAGCAGATTGACCTGCCGCTGCTGGAACGCTGGCTCGGCGCCTGGAGCCAATCGCGCGGCTTGCCGCTGCCACGCCACGCGGGCGGCGGCCTGGTCGTCGACGTCGGCTGGCCAGACCAGTTGCGGCGCCATCTTTTCCTCGATGCCGGCCCTGCCCTGCAGGCGTGTGCGGCGACGATCGACGCACCGCACATCTTCATCAAGGCGGCCGTTGATCCAGCCACCCTGCGCGCCGCACTGCCAGAGCGCTGGACCATTGGCAGTGCGCGCTACCTGATGCAGCGTACCGCGCCAATGACTGGATCACATGCGCTGCCAGGCGGCTACGCAAGGCGCATCGATAGCGAGCACGGAGCCGCGGTACTGCGCTTTCTCGATGCACAGGGGCAGGTCGCTGCGCTCGGCCGCCTCGTCGTAAACGGCGGCACAGCGGTCTTCGATCGCATCGAAACGCACGAGGACCATCGCCGCAAAGGCCTGGGCCGTGCCCTGATGGGCGCACTCGATATCCTGGCCCTGCAGGCCGGGGCCAACGAGCGGCTGCTGGTCGCCACCGAGGCGGGACGCGCGCTGTATGCCAGCCTTGGATGGTCGCAGTTGGCGCCCTATTCGACCGCCGTGCTGGCCACGCCGGCGCTCGCGCGCCAGCCGCGCCAGGACAGCGCGGCGTAAAACAGTTCGATATCGACAAAGCCCGCCGCCGCCAGCAGGATCTCATTGCGCGCAGCACTGGTGGTCCGGAGAACGTCGCGGACCCGGCCGCAGGTCGCTTCCACGCGGTCACAGTCCGCGCCCGAATCCAGCGCGAACTGGCGGTAGCGCTGCAAGGCGCGCGGTGCCGAAGGTGCGGCCATGTCGATGCACAGGTCGACCAGGATGAAGGGCGCGCCCGGCATGAGGCGGCGCCGGATTTCGCGCAGCGTGCGTTCCTTGCTGCCGTCGTCTTCCACGAAGTGCAGGGTCAGCAGGCAGGTGGCGGCGTCGAAGGGCCCTTCCGGTGCGTCGAAAACATAGCCGTGGTGCCAGGCGACCGGCGCGTCGCCCACGCGCTCCTGCGCGGCCTTGAGCATTTCTTCGGACGGGTCGACGCCGACGAAGGTCCAATTCGGCGCGGCTGCGATAAACGCTTCCAGTTCCAGGCCGCCACCGGCGCCGAGCACCAGGACCTGGCCGCGCTCGCCGATGCCTTCGCGGATCAGCTGGGCCGCCATGCGCTGCATGAAGGCGTAGGCCGGCACAAAGGCGCGCGGCCCTTCGGCGTAATGGCGGACGAATTCGGGATCGTTGTAGTGCGATGTCATGGCCCGCTCTGTCAAAACTGCTGCATCAGCATGGCGATCAGGCGGGCCAGGTTTTCCAGGTCACGCTGGTCGATGATCTCGACCGAGGAATGCGAATAGCGCCCCGGCCAGGACAGGCCGACATCGATGGCGCCGCCGGCGCTGAAAGCGGCCGCATCAACGCCGCCCTGGGTCACCCCGAGCTGCAGCGGCAGTTTGGCAGCCAGCGCCAGCGCCGTGATGCGGTCGATTGTCGCCGCCGGTGTGAGGATGCGGTTGTCCATCCCGCGCAGGACCGGGCCGTTGCCCAGCGGCGTGTGCGCCAGATAGGCCGGATCGGTCGGCGTATCGGTCGAAACAAACGTATCGATGGCGAAGGCATACTGCGGGTGGAAGCGCCGTGCCAGCGCACGCGCGCCGCCCAGGCCAACTTCTTCGTCGACGCTGAAAGCGACCGTGACGCGGTTGTTGACCTTGGCCGGATCGAGCATCTTCAGCGCCAGCAAGACGGCGGTGATGCCGGCACGGTCGTCGACGGCGCGGGCGGTGGCGCGTGGCGGCGCCAGTTCGGCCAGTTGCTTGCGCACGGTGACCGACTGGCCCGTTGCCACGCCCAGGCCTTGGGTGTCGGCAGCCGAATCGGTGCCGAAGTACAGCGACAGGCTCTCGATGTCGGGCTGGGCATTGGTGGCAACGGCGTAGCGCGGGCGCGGGGCGATCACGGCGGCGACCTTGCCGCCGGGCGTATGCACCCACACGGGCTGGGCTTCGTAGAGCGACAGGTACATGCCGCCTTGTTCGCGCAGGGCGGCACTGCCATCGGGGCGAATGCTGCCGATGTCAAAACCTGTCTCGTCGAGGTGGGCGACAAACAGCAATTCCTTGCCACCATGGCCGAAGGTAAAACTGAGGTTGCCCTTGTCGTCCTCCTGCGGCTTGGCCCAGCCGGGCAGCAAGGCACGCACGGTGTCGCGCACAGGCGCTTCATGGCCGGACACGCCGTAAACGTCGATCAGCTGCTTGAGGATCGTGAAAGGTGCGCTGGCCGGGCCGGCGGCCAGTTTGGCTGCGGCGAGCACGCGCACGCCTTGCGGTTCACCGAGCACCAGGCCTGCATCGGTGGCCAGCTCGCGCGCCAGCGCGGCAATGTGCGCGGTGTCCACCACTTCAACGGTGGTGTTATCGAACAGGACGGGCAAAGTCTTCCAGCTCAGCGCGATGTTCTCCCAGCCCGCCGGCGCGGCCTTGGGGGTGGTGACGGCACTGCCGATGACGATGGCGCGGGTCGGCTGCAGCGAAGCGGCCAGTCGCGCCAGGCCACGTTCGTTAAATTGCGATTGCACGGTCCAGGCCAGGGTCAGCGTGCCGGCCGGCTTCGCTTCAGGCGCGAGCCCGCGCGCCAGTTCCACCAGGGCCTGGGCGCCACCGCGCAGCTGGGCGTTGACACCGGCCTCGCGCCCATGGGCGAGCGACTGGGCGCGTTCGCGCAGGTTGACCGGATCGAGTTCGCGAATACCCAGGCGAGCCACGGCGGCGCCGTTGGCGGCACCGACATCGACCCACAGGTCGCCGACATCGCGGATACGCGCCACTTCGGCTGCGCTGAGCAAGCGCCGCAAATGCAGCGAAGGCGTGGCCGTCACGCCAGGCACGAGGCGCCCGTCGGCGCAGCGCACCAGCACCGGCTGGCCGACCGTGAACTGGTCACGCAGCACGTTGGCCGAAGCGGGGCCGTGGCGGTGCAGGCGCAGGTAGCCATCGTCGGTGATGCGCGAGACGACGTAGCCGTTTTCGTCGAGCGCGGCCACCAGCACGGTGTGCGGCGCGCCCTGGCCGATGGTCAGTCGCAGGTTGCCGATCTCGTCGACCTGGGGCCTGGCCCAGGCGGGCAATTGGGCCTGGACGAGGGCACGTACATCGGCTTCATGGCCGGACACGCCCTGGGTATCGACGAGGCGATGAAAGCGCTCTTGCAGGGACTGGGCCTGCGCCCAGTGCGGAAGGAAGACCAGGACCCATGCCAGCACGCGTGCTTTCATCGCTTTTCCCTTGTTATTGGTGTTTTAAAAAATATAACACAAGCCTGTTGCTGAATGTAATAAAGGGAGCGTGTGGCCGCGCGGCGACGGGGCATCTTGGTTCAATTGACAAGGCCCGCGCGGCGCGCCCACAATGGTCCTCCACCATCACCAGCCACAGGGAGGATCTCATGACGTTCGCAAAACTCGTGCAGCACCTGGTTGTTGTCATTGGCCTATGCGTCGCCGCGGCGGCGCCGGCGGCGGACAAGAAGAAAGCAGCAGCGCCGATGGACGAAAAGGCGGCGATGGAGGCGATGGCCAAGGCGGCCACGCCGGGCGAGGCGCACAAGAAGCTCGACCCCTTGGTCGGCACGTTCGACGCCAAGGCGCGCCAGTGGATGGACCCGTCCAAGCCACCGGCAGAGTCGACTGGCACGATCGAGCGCAAATGGATCCTCGACAATCGCTATGTGCAGGAACAATACACCGGCAGCTTCGGCGGCCAGCCCTTCACTGGCATGGGCTACCAGGGCTATGACAATGTGACGAAGAAATACGTCGCCACCTGGATCGATTCGATGGGCACCGGCATGACGCTCTCGAGCGGCAAGATGGTGGGCAATGTACTCAAGACGACGGGCGACATGTCCGATCCCGCCACCGGCAAGACCAGCAAGTATACGATGGTGACGACCATCGCCGACAACGACCACCACAACCTGGAAATGTGGGCACCCGGTCCCGGTGGCAAGAACGTGAAGTGGATGGAAATAAGCTTTACGCGCAAGAAATAAGCCGGGCCACGGCCGGTACAAATGGACGACAATTGGCCGACAGTTGGCGTGCGACTGCTTGTTTTCATGGTGATAAATTGACATCATCACCTTCAAGGAGCACGCCATGCATACCGCCCTTTCGTCCCGCCTGCTGGGCTTCGCACTGAGCCTGGCCCTGGCCGCCTGCGGGGGCGGTGGCGGTACGGCGTCGACCAGCACGCCACCGCCGCCGCCCGTGCTGGGCGGGCAGACTTCCTTCATCTCGGCCGACTATGCCTCGACCGCCTTCGCCAACGACGACCTGATGACGGCCGTGCCGGCGGCGGCCAGCGCCGTCACCAAGTCCGACGCGCGCACGGTCGCAGAAGGCGATATCTACGCGGTGCTGGAAAGCGGCAAGACCCTGCTCAACCTGTCGAGCTACCGCGGCGTGCAGGTGATCGACATCAGCGACCCGCTCCACCCCACCATGCTCGGGCGCGCTGCCCTCAATGGCACGCCGGTCGAGATGTACCGCTCGGGCAATTTCGCCTATGTCCTGGTCAACTACTGGAACGAGTACCGGCGCGCCAGCAAGGGCGGCGCCGACGTGCTGGACCACTACCAGGGCGCGGCCGTGATGACGGTGGACGTGTCGAACCGCAGCGCGCCGCGTGTCACCGCAAGCATGCGCGTGCCGGGCTATATCCAGACCTCGCGCCTGACCAGCGGGAACGGCAAGTCCTCGCTCTACCTGGCCATCAACGACGCGACGGCCATGTCCGACAATAGCGGTGCCTACATCATCGGCCAGACCACGGTGCAGAGTTTTTCCATCGGGGCGCAAGGCGTATTGGAGAAGAAAGGCACGCTGTCGCTGGGCGGCTACATCCAGGCCATCGCCGCCACCGAGTCGCGCCTGATGGTGGCGCGCGGCGACGCCAATGCACCCGGTTCGCGCGTGGCCGTGATCGACATTTCCAGCCCGGACGGGGTGATGGTGCAAGGCGGCGACGCCGCCGTGTCGGGCACGGTGCAAAAGAAGACAAATATGCATATCGCCGGCACGGTGCTGCGCGTGGTGTCGAGCAATAGCTGGGCCTCGACGAGCAATACCAACCACGTGGAGTCGTACGACATCGCCGACATCGCGCATCCGAAAGCGATCGACCACGACACGTTCGGCAATGGCCAGCAACTGTTTGGCACCACCTTCCTGCCCGACCGCGCCTTCTTCGTCACCTACCTGCGCAAGGACCCCTTCCACGCCTTCAGCATCACGGCCGACGGCCAGATGCAGGAACGCAGCGAGTTTGTCGTCAGCGGTTGGAACGACTTCTTCTTCCCCGTGCAGGCCAATGCGCGCCTGGTGGGCGTGGGCTTCAACGACGCCAACAGCCGGCGCGCCCTGTCGGTGAGCCTGTACAACGTGAGCGACCTGTCCAATCCCACGCCGCTGCTGGCGCGCGCCGACATCGACCTTGCCACCAGCTGGTCGGAAGCGAACTTCGATGACCGTGCCTTCCGCGTGCTGGAAAACGCCACCAGCATCATCGCGCCCGATGGCAAGACTGTGGAGACGGGCCTGGTGCTGCTGCCCTTCACCGGCTATGACAATGGCGGCGCCCAATACCAGTCGGGCGTGCAGGTGTTCACGTTCTCGGCCACGACGCTGACGCGGCGCGGCGTGATGAATTTGTCGAGCGACGTGCGGCGCAGCTTTATCGCCGACGCGTCACAAGACCTGGTGGCCAACCTGTCCGATTCCCAGCTTGGCCTGTTCAACCTGAAGGACCCGGCCAATCCTGCCGCGCGCGGCACGCTGGCGCTGGCGCCCTCGTACAGCCAGTTTGTCGCCGTGGGGGGCGTGGGCGTGCGTTACCACGATGGCGACAATGGCTGGTGGGGCAATAACGCCGGCGCGCTGCGCAAGGACACGCTGGAAATCGTGCCCCTGGCCGACGCCGACAACGCCGCGCCGCTCGCCTCGATCACGGTCGCTTCCGGCGCGCGCATCCACAGCGTTGGCGGCAAGCTGGTGGTGCTGTCGACCGACATGAACAATGTCTCGACGATCGACACCTATGACCTGTCAACGCCGTCCAAGCCGCAAGCACTGGGCCACCTGGTCACCAGCAGCCTGCCGCAAAACGAAGATGTGCGCATCCTGCTGCTGCGTCCTTGCGGCATTAACGCCGGCTGCGGCCCCTATGTGCGCACGCCATCGGCGACGGTGGTGGGCAATGCGCTGGTTTTCACCAGCTCGAAGCAGCAAATGCGCAGCGAAGCGCCGCAGCGCTATTGGACCAGCTATACCTTCACCACCCTGGACCTGGGCGACATGGGCAAACCGGTGGTGCGCGCGCCTATTGTGATGGCGAGCGAAGAGGAAGCCATTGGCGTGGTCTTCAGCGGCAGCACCTTGTGGGTCAATTACAAGAAGCCGGGCGAGGTCAATAGCGACGGGCTGGCGCAGGCACGCTATTACGTCAAGACACTGGACCTTTCGGTGCCGTCCGCGCCGGCGATCAGCGCCGCCATCAATGTGCCGGGCGAACTGAAGGCCGTCAACGGCAATGATATCTACACCATCGATCATGGCTGGACGTCGAAGATCATCGAGCATTCGATCAAGGCGCTGACCGTCAGTGGCGGGCTGGCCTACCAGCAGGCAAGCTACAAGCTGGCCAACGGGGTGCCGAGCAGCCTGGCCATCGACAGCAAGAACGTCGTCCTCTCGACCAACGACTTCAACGTCCAGCACAGCCAGATGGTGGTGCTCAATGCCGCGCTGGTGCAGCAGGCGGCGCTGGACATCGACCTGTACACGACGGTGAAATTCGTCCAGTCCGGGCGCGCGGTGCTGCAGGCGCCGGGCGGCCTGCTCGTGTATGACCTCAGCACGCCGGCCGCACCTGGTGCACGCGCTTATTTCGCAACCAGCTACTACAGCGCCAACGAAGTCATGGTGGGGGCAGACCTGTATATCGCAGCCGGCGCCTTCGGGGTCTACCAGTTCAAACTTGACGTAAGCAACCTGGCCGGTCCGTAAGCGTCAGTACTTCTTGAAGATCTCGCGGAATTCGCTGCGGCGGTTGGCTTTGAGCCAGGACCACATCGTCTCCACTTGCGGCCCGTTGGCGTCGTAATAGGCACGGCTGAAAGCGAGCCAGGTGTGGGCAACGCGCAGCGGCTTGTCGAGCCGGACGATGTCGCTGCCGATGCGCGCGCGCAGGTGGGTATCGAACTCCTCGAGCTCGGTGACAGTGAGCGTGCAGCCGTCAATGCGCCCCAGGCGCAGCTTTTCGAGGTTGCGTTCCAGGTTGGTGGCGCCGTCATCGATGGTCAGGCCGGCGGCGCGTAGCGGAATCACATACGATGCGCCGTGCGACACGCCCAGTTTGTGGCTCAGAAAATAGCGCGCGGGGTCGGTATCAATGGCCAGCTTGTCGCTGGCGCGCACCAGCACGATGGTCGTCGCGGCAATGGCTTTTTCGGTGTCCCGGACGCCGTTCGCCAGCGGGAACACGGCGATATGTTCGTCATCGGGCAGCGCATTGAGCGGCGCCGCGTCGATGCTGCCGGCCGCGAGTGCGACGCGGATGCGCGCCAGCGGCAGGCGCGTGAAGGTGACGGTGCAGCCGGCGCTGGCGGCGATTTTCTGGATCATCTCGATGGCGGCGCCGGGCGGATCGGGCGGCGCCGGCCCATCGCCCAGGTAGTAAGGCGGCACGTTCTGGTTGATGTAGGCCACGCGCAGCGGCGTGCAGCTTGCCGCCGCCTGCCCTGCCGCCATCAGCATTCCACATGCAAGCAGTGCCGGCAGCGCGCGCATCAACTCTCCGTCAATAGGTGTGCAAAATTCCGAGGCTGGCGCTGCGGCGCGTGTCGCGTCCATCGGGCGCCTGCGCAGCGAGCGAGGCAGTGCTGGCGCCCCAGAAGCCGGACCAGCCACCGCTCCAGCGATTGTAGTCCATTGCGGCCAGCAGCGAAGTGCGGCGCGACAGGTCATACGAGAGCAGGCCATAGGCGGTGCGCTGGGTGCCGCCGCGCTTGGCGGAGAGCAGGGTCGCATCACGGTTCGTCGCCAGGAATACGGCGCTGCGCAAGCGCCAGCCCGGCGCCAGCGTGGCGCTCACGCCTGCCAGGTAGAACATCACGTCCTGCCAGGCCGGCGCCTTGACGCCGGCCAGGCCCATGTCGGTATTGAACAGGACCGCACCGGGCGTGGCGCCGATGAGGAAGTCCTTGTCGCGTGTCGCGTGCATCACGGCGCCATGCAAGGTGGTGGCGCCGAGCGTCCAGGCCACGCCGATGTCGGTGGCATTCGAAGCATGTCCGGCGGCGTCGTGTGCACTTTGCCCTGCCGCCGCCAGCGTGACGCTGCCACCAAGGTAGCCGGCCACCAGGCAGGTGGTGCGCCCGCCAGTTTCGTCCAGCGCCACCATGTAGGTCGCATAGGCGGGACCGGCGTCGAGCCGGTAGCGCAGCGCATTGTCAAAGCGGGCGCCGGTCCAGATGCCGGGCCAGGCCGTCTCGGTCATGCCGGCGCCGCGCAAGGGGTCGGCGCGCACCAGCGGTTCGGCCGCATTGCCCACCAGTTGCAAGCGGCCCAGGTCGAGTTTGCCGAAAGGGGTATCGGCACCGACCGAGGTTTCGCGACCGAGCACACCGTTATTGCGCTGGGCGCCAGTATCGAGGAAGTAGCCGCCTTCGAGACGAAAGCGCAGCGTCAGGTCGGCATCGATGCGCTCGATGCCGCGCAGGCCCCAGATGCCACTACCGAGGCTGGTACCACCGAGCTCCGTGCGGCTGGAACCGGCGCTATCGACGTGGGTGAAATTGCGCAGGGCGACCGCCAGCGTGCCATAGGCCGTGATGCCGGACTGCGCCTGCGCCCCGGCGCAGCAACAGCCAGCCAGGAGAATCGCAATAAGGTGGCGGCCGGTCATGAACAGGAGCCCCGGAATCAGTCTGGTCTGGCCTCTATCATAGGCCCGGGCTTTGTCGATGGTCAATTACTAAGCCCTTGGGCATCAGGAATTGCTACTTCTTGTTTTTCGATTGTGCTATCGTCCAGCGGCACTATGCTGGGACCTGTCATCAACCGTTGCTGGAGTGGGACTGATGGAATTGATCGCACTGATTATTGGTATCGCCGCCATTGTGTTCGGCACCCAGGCACGTGCCACGGCGCGCCGCGCACGCGAAGAGGTCGACGAATTGCGGCGCGACTATGTCAGCCTGTGCGACACCGTCGCGCGCATGGGTTTGCAGATGGACCGGGCCGGGCCACCCGCTACCGCTATCCCGGAGCAAGCACCAGCAGCAGCCCGGGCGCCCACTGCGGCACCGAGCGTGGCGCCAGCGCACGTGCCCGTGCCCGTGCCCGAGTCCGAGCCCGAGCCGCTGGCGCAAGCTGCTTGCGTAGCGCCGCCAGTTGACGAGCCGTACGAAGCGCCGCCACCGCGCGATCCGCCACGCTGGCTCGTCACGGCC
This sequence comes from Pseudomonadota bacterium, assembly GCA_040390345.1. Lineage (GTDB taxonomy): Bacteria > Pseudomonadota > Gammaproteobacteria > Burkholderiales > Burkholderiaceae_D > Telluria_A. The sequence continues at coordinate 25,696 of JAZJYP010000137.1, forward strand.
CGCGAATGGCTGGTCGGCGGCAACCTGGTGGCCAAGGTCGGCTTGCTGATCCTGTTCATTGGCGTGAGCTTCCTGCTCAAGTACACCGCGGCCCATGTGAACGTGCCGATCGAGCTGCGCCTGGCCGGCATCGTGCTGGTCGATATCGGCGTGCTGGGCTGGGCCTGGCGTATCCGCGCACTGCGCCCCACCATCAGCCTGCCCGTCCAGGGCACCGCCGTGGCCGTGCTCATGCTGGTCACCTTTGGCGCCTTCCGCCTTTACCACCTGATCCCCGGCGGCATGGCCTTTGTGCTGCTGTTCCTGCTGACGGCCTTCACCTGCCTGCTGGCCGTGCTGCAGGACGCCCCGTGGCTGGCGATCTTCGGCATTGCCGGCGGCTTCGCGACCCCGATCCTCGCTTCCACAGGCGGCGGCAGCCATATCGCGCTGTTCTCCTACTATGCCCTGCTCAATGCGGGCGTGCTGGCCATCGCCGTGCTGCGCTCATGGCGCGCCCTGAACCTGCTTGGGTTTGCCTTCACCTTCGCCATCGGCACCAGCTGGGGCGTGCTGCGCTACGTCCCGGAAAACTACCTGTCAACGCAGCTGTTCCTGATCCTGTTCGTGGCCTTCTACATCGGCATCGCCGTCGCCTATGCCCACCGCCGGGCGCCATCGCTGACAGGCTACGTCGATGGCACGCTGGTGTTCGGCACACCGATGCTCGCTTTCGGCCTGCAGGTTGGCCTGGTCAAGGACATGCAGTTCGGTATGGCCTTCTCGGCCCTCGCCCTGGGACTGGCCTATACCGCACTGGCGCTGGCACTGGCGAACAAACGCGAACGCCTCGGCCTGCTGGTTGAGGCCTTCGGGGCCCTGGGCCTGGTGTTCGGCACGCTGGCCATTCCGCTCGCGCTGGATGGACGCTGGACTTCGGCTGCCTGGGCACTGGAAGGCGCGGGCATCGTCTGGGTGGGCCTGCGCCAGAACCAGCGCCTGACCTGGATGTTCGGCTTGCTCGTGCAGGCGGGCGCCTGGCTCTCCTTCCTCGGTGCCGTCAGCGGCCTCGATCCCGAACAGGCGCTGCACTCGAATTTGTGGCTCGGCTTCCTGCTGCTGGCAGGCGCCGCCTTCCTGATGGCGACGCAGTTCCGCAAACACCAGCAAGGCACGTCGCTGCTGGCCAGCGTGTTCCTCGGCTTTGCCACGATCTGGCTGGTGGCCGGCGCCTGGACCGAGATATTCCTGCGCACGGCAGGGACGCAGCAGGCCAACTTGCTGGTCCTCTCGGCCATTGCGGCGATGATCGGGCTGGTCCTGATTGCGCGCAGGATGGCGTGGCCGCTCGCCTCGCGCCATGCCGTGCTGGTGCAGGCGGTCGCTGGCCTGACCTTGCTGTTGCTGGGCCTGAGCCAATGGGACTGGTCCAGCACCTCGCCCGACCTGTTCGACAAACCGATCGTCGGCGCGCTGATGATCGCCGCTGCGGCGGCTTTCAGTAGCCATGCGATGCGGCGCCAGGCCGACCCTGCACTGGCGCAGCTGTCGCCGCTGCTGCTGGCCTGGTCCGGCCTGTGGTGGCTGGGCGCGGTCGCACCGACGCTGTCGGGCTGGCTGGTGACGCACTACCAGATCGCCAGCACCGGCAGCGTCGGGCCGGACGGCGACTTGCGCTGGGCAGGCTACATGCTGCTGCTCGCGCTGGCCTCCCCGCTGGCCCTGCGCCTGGCACGGCGCCTGGATTGGCCCGCGCTGCGCCTTGCCGCCGTGCCGGTATGGGCCGGCCTGGCCGGCACCAGCGTCGTCATGCTGGCGATGCTGTATATCGACCGCCATCTACCGCATGGCGAGACATGGGCCGCCTTCGCCGCCCTGTGGCTTGCCTCCGAATGGATGACGGGCGAATGGGCGCGCAGCGGCGCCGCCCTGCCAGAGCGCGCACTGCGCGCCCTGCACACGGTACGCAGCGGCGCGCCATGGATGATGATCTGGCCGGTCGGTGCGCACTGGATCAGCCGGTGGCTCGCGCCCGGTACACCAGGCGACGCGGCCATGCTGGCTGAAGCGGGCTGGCAGGTGAGCGGCAGCTGGCCGCAGTTCCTGCCCGCCTGGCTGATGATGGGCGCCATCGCCTGGCTGATCCAGCGCAGCCGCGCAGAGCGCTGGCCGGCCGCGCCTGTCGCCGATTTTTATCGCACCGTCTTGCTGCCGCTGGCGGCCGCCTGGTCGCTCGTACTGGTCGCCGTGTGGAACCTGACGCAGGACGGCGCCACCGCGCCCCTGCCCTATGTGCCCCTGCTCAACCCGCTCGATGTGAGCAGCTGCTTTGCGATGCTGCTGGCCCTGGCCTGCTATCGCCTGCACCACCGCGCCGGGGCCGTGCCGGGCCCGCGCCTGCGCCTGGGCGCCGCACTGGCGGCCTACGGCTGGTTCAACCTGGCGCTGCTGCGCACGATGGCGAACTACCGCGACATCCCCTACCAATTCGACAAGCTGTTCGCCTCGCAATTCGTGCAGGCGGCGCTGTCGCTGACGTGGAGCCTGACGGCCCTGCTGCTGATGCGCTTTGCCGCGACGCGTCAGCTGCGCCCCGTGTGGATGTGCGGCGCCGCCCTGTTGGCGCTGGTGGTGGGCAAGCTGTTCCTGATCGACCTGTCCAGCGTGGGCAGCATCGAACGCATCGTTTCCTTCCTCGGCGTGGGCGCCCTGATGCTCGGCATCGGCTATATCGCCCCCTACCCCGGCCTGAGCGCAAACAAGGAGCAAGCATGCGAGCCTTCCGCATCCTGATCATCGGCGTCTGCCTGCCTGCTTTTGGCGCGACGCCAACCGACACGCCGGCCGATTATGCCTATCGCCTGCCTTTGACCGCCGGTGCCGGCGTGGCGCAATTGCGCCTGCCCGACGCCGTCTACCTGCATGCGCAATCGGCGCAACTCGATGACCTGCGCCTGTTCGACGCCAGCGGTGCGCCGCTGCCCTTCGCCCTGCACACGCCGCCGGCGCAAACGCGCACCAGTCACCGCCGCGTCGACGTGAAGATATTCCCATTGATGGGCAAGGCGGCAGCGCCCGACAAGCTGGACCTGGACGTGCACACCGCGGCCGACGGGCGCGTCCTGTCGGTCAGGATGCGCGGCGACCAGGCCGGCGGCAGCAGCCTGGCCAGCCTCGTGCTCGACCTGCGCCAGGGTGCGCAAGCCGAGCCGCCGCTGGTCGACGCCCTGCACTTCACGCTGCCGCCCGGCGCCGCGACTTACAGCGCGCAGCTGTGGCTGGAGACGAGCAATGATTTGAAGGTGTGGGAGATGGTTGGCGCGACCGACCTCAATTGGCTGGTCAATGGCGAACAGACGCTGGCCAATGACCGCCTCGAATTTGCGCCGCGCGCCTTCCGCTATGCGCGCTTGAGCTGGCGCGCCGGCACGCCAATCCAGTTCGCCAGCATCCAGGCCGACTCGCCCGAGCGCAGCGAACTGGCGGCGACCAGCGCGCAGCTGGTGCTGCAGCCGGCGCCGGGCAAGTTCGCCCAGGACCTGGTGTATGTGGCGCCGCCGGCCGTGACGGCGCAAGCGGTTGGCCTGCAGTTTGAAGAGACCAATGTGGTGCTGCCGGCGATGCTGGGCACCTACCGCGAACTGCCCGCGCACCAGATCGGCAAGGCCAGCTCCTGGCGCTTTGATCCGCTCACGCGCGCGACGTTCTACCGTATCACCCAGGGTGGGCAGGCGCGCAGTTCCGGCGAGTTGCTGGTGACGCCGACGCACGCGAGCCAGTGGGTGCTGCGACCGCTCGCGCCGACCAGTGCGCGCCCGGCGCTGCACCTGCAATGGACACCGGCGACACTGGTATTCCTGGCCAATGGCAAGGGGCCGTATAGCCTGGTGTTCGGGCGCGCCGGTGCACATGGCGCCGTGCGTGCGCTCGACCAGGTGGCGCCAGGATTCTCGGATGCGGAATTGCTGGCCGTAGCCAGTGCCAGTGCGGCGCCGCTGGAACAGCAGCATGCCGGCGCAGCTGCCGGCGACGCGGTGGCCGACGCGGCGTCGGCGGCCCGGCACCGTCAATGGGCGCTGTGGGCAGTGCTGATTGCCGGTGTCGGAATATTGGGGATGATGGTGCGGCGCCTGCTCATTCGCACGCCTTGACGTGGGCGTTCGCGCCCACCCTACCTGGATGGGGGCGGCGTGGAGGCTTTGCCGTTGGCGCCGACGATCTGCACGAAGATTTCGTTCTGCTTGATCATGCCCAGCTCGTAGCGGGCGCGCTCTTCGACGGCGCCGGTACCCTCTTTCAGGTCGCGCACTTCGGAATTGAGCTTGTCGTTGCGGGCCTTCAGTTCGTCGTTCTTCTTGTGCACCGCCGCGACCTGGGCTTCCATGTCGGCCACGTGCAGCCAGCCGCCTTTGCCCAGCCACAGTGGGTACTGGATCAGGATCAGCAGGGCAGCAATGGCGAGGGTGATCAGGCGCATAGGACGGAAGCGGGCAGGCAGGGCAACGGCCCTGCCTGTCGTGCTTTTTACTTCAGATTGTAGAACGCGCTACGGCCTGGGTAGCTGGCGATGTCGCCGAGGTCTTCTTCGATGCGCAGCAGCTGGTTGTACTTGGCCATGCGGTCCGAACGCGACATCGAGCCGGTCTTGATCTGCAAGGCGTTGGTACCAACGGCGATGTCGGCGATGGTCGAGTCTTCCGTTTCGCCCGAGCGGTGCGAAATGACGGCGGTGTAGCCGGCGCGCTTGGCCATTTCGATGGCGGCGAAGGTCTCGGTCA
>JAZJYP010000138.1:0-4465 GCA_040390345.1 Pseudomonadota bacterium
GGGTCACATCTGACATTCGGACACGGGCTCTACCTTCGGGGTCACATCTGACATTTGGACACGGGCCCAGCTGTAGCGCGCTACAGCTGGGCCCGTGTCCAAATGTCAGATGTGACCCCGAAGGTAGAGCCCGTGTCCGAATGTCAGATGTGACCCCGAAGTTTAAGGCTAGCTAGCTTCAACTGCCGCCTGCTGGCGGCGCTTGCGCGGGAAGCGCAGCTGGTAGTGCAAGCCCATGTTCGGCGCGCTGTGTGCCTTCACCGTGCCGCCCAGGGCGCCCGTCACCAGGTTGTACAGGATGTGCGCACCGAGCCCGCTGCCGCCCTGCCCGCGCTTGGTCGTGAAGAAAGGATCGAACAGCTTCGACAGCGCGTCCTTGTCCATGCCCATCCCATCGTCGCTGTAATCGAACACCAGCTGGTCGTCCTCTTCGAGCCGCACGGCGATCGTGATCTTGCCCTCCTGCTCGTGGTCGAAGCCATGCACCAGTGAGTTGACCACCATGTTCGTGACGATCTGCGACACGGCGCCAGGGAAACTCTCCATCTGGACGTCGGCCGGGCAATCGATCTCGAGCGTGATCGGGCGGCCCTTGAGCTTGGGCTGCAGCGACAGCAGCACTTCGTCGAGATAGTTCTTCAACTTGAAGCTGCGGATGTCGTCCGAACTCTGGTCCACCGCCACCTGCTTGAAGCTGCGCACCAGCGCGGCGGCGCGCTGGGTGTTGGTCGTCATGATGCGCAGCGACTGGTCGATGATGTCGAGGAACTGGTTCAGGCTGTCCTCGGTCATCTCGCCCGCTTCGAGCTCTTCGCGCGTGAGCTTGAGCTCCTGCACCAGGTGGCTGGTGGCGGTGACGCAAATGCCCAGCGGGGTGTTGATCTCGTGCGCGACGCCGGCCACCAGGCGCCCCAGCGAAGCGAGCTTTTCCTGGCGCACCAGCTCGGACTGGGCTTCCTGCAAGGCCGTCAGTGCGGCGTTGAGCGAGGTGTTCTGCTTTTCCAGGCGCTCCTTGGCCTTGCGGATGGCGCGGTCGGCCTGCATGCGCGCGATCGCCACGGCCACGTGGCTGGCCATGAAGGCGAGCAGGTCGAGGTCGGCCTGCGTGTAGACCACTTTCGGGTCGTAGCTTTGCACGATGATCACGCCGTAGGGCTGGTCGTGCACCAGCATCGGCGCGCCCATCCAGCTGGTGATCTCGGTGCTGCCCAGCGGCTCGATGATGAGCCCTTCCCCGAGCAGCCGGGCGTAGCTGGCCGCGTCGTGCAGGCAGGCCTGCTTGCTCTCCAACACGTAGGAACTCATGCCAACGCCATAGCGGAAACGCTTGACGGGCGCTTCGGCGTCCTTTTCATCGACGAAGTAGGGAATGCTGATTTCCTTCGTCTCCGGGTGGTACAGGGCTATGAGGAAATTGTCGGCGACGATCAGCTCGCGGATGATGCGGTGCAGGGACTTCGACAGCATCTCGGCGTCGATGGCCGTGGCCGACAGGCTGGCGATCTCGAACAGGCAGTGCTGCACCAGTTCGGCGCGGCGGCGCTCGCCCACTTCTTCGGCCAGCTGGGCGGTGCGCTCCTGTACGGCGCGCTCGAGCCGGTCCATCGACTGCAAGCCTTGCAGCGCGGCCGAAACGTGGTTGGCGATCAGCTGGAACAGGGCCTGGTCTTCTTCGCTGAAGGTGTGGCGCGCGTCGTAGCTTTGGATGACGATGGCGCCCAGGGTCTGGTGCTGCTGGTCGAGCAGGGGGCAGCCCATCCAGTGTTCGGCCGTGGTGCCGCGCCCCCAGGTGCGCCCGTCGTGTTCGCGCGCGTTGTGCTCGTCGGCCGTCATGATCAGGCGCTGGCGGTTCAGGATCACCCAGGCCGTGGGCGACTCGTCGGGCGAGGCGAGCATGATGCGCTGCTCGGGATCGATGGTCGGATCGACTTCATCGACAAAGTAGACGAAGCGCACACTGCCGTCTTCGCGGTCGGACAGGGCCACATAGAAATTGGCCGCATACATGATGCGGCCCAGGGCGCGGTGGACGGCGCGCACGAATTCGGTGATGTCGCTGCAGGTGGTCGAGAGCTGCCCGATTTCGAGCAGCATGGCCTGGACAGTTTCAAGTCGGTCGAGACGGCTTTCCATCAATAATCCTCTGAGCTAAATGCGTACAGGAAATACTAGCAGGGTCTGGCCTGCCAGCGGGGGCCGCGGGCGAAATTTTTACCGTCAGGGCCTGCGAAAGCCGCCCGCCACCCAGTCGGCCGCGCTCGCGGCGGACAGCTTGAAGCCCGCTGCCACTTTCACCTGGGCCAGGCGCTCGCCGTCGGCATCGATGGCCGACAGATGGGCATAGGGATGTTCGTCGTCGGGCACGATGTCGAGCGTGATCGTCAGGGCGTCGACGCGGATGCTCTTGTGCAGCTGGGCGTGCAGCTGCTGCTCGTGGCGGCGCAGCACTTCATTGGCCGTCTTGACCAGGGTGTGGAAGGCGGGCGTGTCGAGCGGCTTGGGGTTCTTCTTGTCGCGCCCCATGGTCCAGGGACCGACCAGGGCCGGTTCCGGTTCCCCGTCCTTGATCATGGCAACAGCCCAGCCTTCGTCGTCTTCATTCTTGATCACGCGTGCGGTCCAGCCCTGGCCTTGCCAGAGTCGGGCTTCCTGGATGGGCTGGTCGGTGTCGGGCTGTTCGGTCATCGGATTGGACTTTCGGGCAAAGGGGCGATGATAGCCGAATTCGCCGCCCCCCTTGTGCTGGCACAACAAATCGCCGATTTAGAACTTCTACTCTAATTTAAAAATTGTATTGCAAATCAATCATGTTTATTATCAATATGCAATCAATGCCTTCCAATCTGCACTTCACATCACAGTCCGGGCATTGCCGTCGTTGAATTTCGCTGTCCACATCAATTCCATAATAAACAAGGACGTACCCAATGAAACTCACTCAACTTGCGCTGGCCTCGCTGGCGCTGGTCTCGCTCAGCGCCAGCGCAGGCGTGGACCTCTCCAGCGTCAATATCAGTGCTGGCCCGTTCACCCCGGAAGGCTTGGCCATCACTGTCGATTTCGACTCGGCCATCCCGGCGGGCTTGAGCTATACGGGCGGCGGGATCGTCACCGGCAGCCTGTCTGGCCACTGGGCCCAGCCACCACTGTCGACTGGCAACTACATCACGGTTGCTCCCGATGCCGGACAGACTGGCCCGATCACCATCGCCATTGGCGGCGCCGGCTCGACCTACTTCGGCATGTACATGGGCTCGCCCGACTGGTACAACTCGGTGACCTTCAATGGCTCCGACGGCAGCAGCATGACGCTCAGCGGCACCGACTTGGCCGGCTACGCCAGCGTGGCGGCCGACGGCAGCTGGGGTACCGGCTTCTACTTCGGCGTCAAGTCGACCAGCGGCACGACGTTTACCAGCATCTCGCTCGATTCGAGCCAGATCGCCTTCGAGACCGACAATCACGCATTCATCATGGCCGCCGTTCCGGAACCGGAAACCTACGGCATGCTGCTGGCCGGCCTGGCCCTGCTCGGCCTGGCACGCCTCCGCAAGGCCTGAGCGTCCTGGCGCCCAACAAAAAACCCGCCTCGGCGGGTTTTTTGCTTTGTGGCATCAGAAACGGATGCCCGGCCGCATCGGCGGCGTGATCGGCGGACCGAGGGGCGTGATGCGCGGGTCAATGGCCGGCGCCGGCACCTGGTAGCTGAAGGGATTGATGATAATCGGAGGAATGGTCGGTGGCGCCGAAGGCGGCCCCTTGGGACCGCCGCCGGAGAGACAAGCCCCGCTCTCTTCCCGGAAACGAATGCCGTGCATGGTAGAACCCTCATCGCTAGTGCAGGCATTCAGTATAGGCAATGAGAGCATTTTTACAAGCTAAGCATCCGGGCAAGCGCTTTCCTTCCCGACACTTTATCGGCCCTTTGGCCAGATCGTCCCGCCAAAGCCGCCGTCTGTCGCAATCCGGTGGCCGATACATACCCGTCTCGCTAGAGTGAACACATACCAACCCGATTTAGCGAGGCCCATCATGAAAAAGATCATCCCAGTCGTTGCCCTGTTCCTGTTTGCCATGCTGTTGTGGAACCTGTTCTTCGGCCCCGGCGACATGAACGTCGTGTTCGACGGCGACGAAGTCGATGGGCCCTTGGGCGCGGTGCTGGCGGTGTTCTTTGCCGGCGGCGGCCTGTTGCTTGCGGCGGGCGTGCTGGTCGTCGTCGGTGCCATCCTGGCCCTCGTGTTTGCCGGCCTGGGCATCATGCTCGTCGGCGGCCTGGGGCTCGGCGCCATCGTGCTGGCCCTGGCGGTGTCGCCCTTGCTGCTGCCGGCGCTAATTCCGATCGGCATCATCTGGATGATCGTTGGCCGCAACCGCCGCAACCGCATGAAGGCGCAGCCGGCATAAGCGTCAACGGCAAACCAAACCGGGGTCAAACCCGGCAACTGGACAAATCGGGGACAGA
>JAZJYP010000138.1:4551-18959 GCA_040390345.1 Pseudomonadota bacterium
GGTCTGTCCCCGATTTGTCCAGTTGCCGGGTTTGACCCCGGTTCGATCAGGCGGCGCGGGTGTCGAAGACGCGGTTGCGGCCGGCTTCCTTGGCGCTGTAGAGGGCCTTGTCGGCGCGGATCAGGGCGGCATCGGCGCTGGCGTCGCTGGCGTAAATGCTGGCAATGCCGATGCTGACGGTGACGCGGATTTCCTGGCCGTCCTCGCACACGAGCGGCGTCTCGGCCACGCGCTGGCGCAAGCGCTCGGCGTAGGCGCCGGCCGCCGCGGCGTCGGCACCGGGCAGCAGCACGGCGAACTCTTCGCCGCCGACCCGTCCAAGCGTGTCGATCTTGCGCTGGTTCATGCGCATCAGGCCGGCCAGGTGGCGCAGCACGGCGTCGCCCATGGCGTGGCCGAAGCGGTCATTGACGGTCTTGAAATGGTCAAGGTCGAGCATCAGCACGGCCGCATCATCGTCGACACTGCGCTCGATGCGCGCCAGTTCGTCGTCCAGGCGCGCCATGAATTCGCGCCGGTTCGGCAAGCCCGTCAGGAAGTCGGTGGTGGCAAGAATGAGCAGCTCGGCATCCATGCGCTTGCGCTCGGTGATGTCGACCGTCGAGACAATGACGAAGTCGAGCGAATGCGCGTGGCCGGGCATGACCAGCAAGGTCAGCTCGTTCTGGCGCGCGCCGCCGTCGAGGCGCTGGAAGCTGCTCTCGCAGGCGAAATACAGCGAACCGCCGGCCAGCGCGGCGATCGCGTCGACCAGCTGGGGCATGGCGCTGTCGTCGAAATTCTGCGCCAGGCCGAGCGCGAACAAGTCCTTGCCGGCCGCCCCCACCTGGGCCAGGGCAGCACCATTGACATCGAGGATGCGCACCAGCGCGGCGATGCGCTTGACCTCGGCCGGGCGTGCGTGCAGGTAGGCGGCGATGTCGCGCACGCCGTCATGTTCGAGCAGGGCGCACGCTTCGCGCACGTCCGACCAGTCCTGCTCCCACAGGGCCACCGGGGCGTTGTCGTACAGGCTGCGGAAGCGCTCTTCGCCGGCGCGCAGTGCTTGCGCGGCCTGGGCCTGTTCGATGGCGATGCCGGCCAGCTGGGCCGCCTGTTCGATCAGCACCACATTGGCCGGGCTGGGGTAATGCACTTCGTGGTGATAGATGGCGAAGGTGCCGAGGATCTTGCCCGAGCCGCCGCGGATCGGTTCGGACCAGCATGAAGCGAGCCTGGCACGCGCGGCCAGTTCGCGGAAGTCGGCCCAGTAGGGATGGCTGGCGATGTCTTCGGCGATCACGCGCGCACCACTGGCGGCGGCGGCGCCGCAGGAACCGACGCCTTCGCCGATGGCGAGGCCGTTGAGCGCCTCGTTATAGAACTGGGGCAGGCTGGGGGCGGCGCCGGTGAGCAGGCGCCGGGTGTCGCCGTCGAGCAGCCCGATCGCGCACAGCATGCCCGGATTGGTGGCCTCCACGCCGAGCACCACGGCGTCGAGGATGCCGTGCAGGGGCGCGCCGCGCGCCAGCAGTTCGAGCACATGGCGGTGCGAGCGTTCACGCTGCTCGATCTGCTTGCGCTCGGTGATATCGCGGAACGACCACAGGCGCGCCATGTCGGCCCCCAGGCGCACCGGCCGCGTAAACTGTTCGAAGAAGCGCCCGTCCTTCAGGCGCAGCAGGTCGCGGTGTTCCTTGCCGTCCGGGTGCTGCAGCGAGCGGCTATACAGGAAAGGCGCGGCGTGCATCAGCTGCGCCAGCATGTGCTCGATCAGGGCCGCATCGTCGTCGTTCATGTCGAGCGCGGCCGGCACGCTCCACAGTTCGCGAAAGCGCTGGTTGGACGCGAGCACGCGGCGGTCGCCATTGTCGACCAGGATGGCGTCGATGGTCGAATCGAGGATCGAGCGCATCATCATCTGGGAACGCTGGGCCGTATCGGCCAGCGAGGCAAGGCGTTTCTGGCTCGCTTCCTGTTCGCGCTGCAGCAGCCGGGCACGGCCCAGGGCCCCGGCGGCGGCCGCGCGCGAGCGCGCCAGCAGCCAGGTCAGGATGGTCAGCAGCGCGCTGGCCGGCAAGCCGTAGGCGAGGATGGCACGCGGCTTGTCGGTCTGCAGGCGCGCATCGAAGCTTGGCAGCGCGCCGATGGCCACCGTCCAGCGGTGCCCGGCCACGCTGATGCGTTGCAGGGTCGACATCGACACGCGCGCATGCACGTCGACCTCATTGCCGAGCAACATGCGCGTGCTGTCGGACACGCCTTCGCCATCGTAGACTTCGAGCGACAGGTCGGCCGAGCGTTCGCCGCCCAGGCCGGCCATCAGGTCGCCGACGCGAAATGGCGCCGAGACCCAGCCGCGAATGGCGGCGCGGCGCTGCTCCAGGCTCACGTGCAGGGCGCCGTTGGCGTACACGGGCAACACCACCAGGAAGGCCGCCGGGCCGCGCCCGGCGCCGTCCTGCAGCAGTGTGATCTTGCCCGACATGGCGGCCTGGCCGGAGTCGCGCGCCTGTTCCAGCGCCGTGCGCCGCACCGGATCGGCCAGGGTGTCGAAGCCGAGCACGCGGCGGTTGGCGGCGCTGGCCGGTTCAAGATAGGTCACCGGCGCGTACTGCGGGCGCGTGCCGGACGGGCGGATCCCATAATCGGGGAAGCCGTCGCGCCGCACGGCGGCCACGTGGGCCGCCTGGCTGCCCGGCGTGACCAGTTCGATGTAGCCGATGCCGGCAACGCCGGGGAAATGCGTCTCGAGTTCCTGGGCGGCCGTGTAGTCGAAGAATTCGCGCCGCGTCACCTGGGTCGAACTGGCGAACAGGCCCTGCACACCGCGCAGCACCTGGGTATAGGTGGTCATGCGCAGGGCCAGGTTGTTCATCAGCTCGCGGGCACGGTAGTCGAAGTCGGCCTGCAAGTCGGCCATGGCGTCGTGCTGCGCCCCGCGCCACAGTCCGAACGTCATCCCCAGGCCCATCGCCAGCACCACGGCGGCGAGCACCTGCGGCCCGAGCCAGTCGGCATAGCGTTGTCGGGAAGTACTGTTGTCCATGCGGCCTCTGGTCCCCGGGGTATCGATTCTTGTAAGAAAGAATAGTACGTGATGCAATCCCGGGGCGCAATCTCCCCGTGGCTATACCTGCTCAGATGCCTTCGATCAGGCGCATCGCGAACACGATCGGCAGGCCGGCGGCGATCACGCGCCGCGCCGCCGCGCCGTGGTCGTAAGGGATACGGAAATACGACAGTTCGCGCTTCTGGTCGTCGTAGAGGGCATAGCAGGCGGCGCAATTGCCATCACGCGGCTGGCCGACGGCGCCGGGGATGACCAGGTACTGGTGCTGCGGCTGGATCGGCACGCGCGCACCGGCGGCCGGGGCGTGGCTGCCCATGCGGCCATCGTCGGCGCGCCGGTACAGGGCCGGCGCGTGCACGTGGCCCGAGAACACCATGCGCGCGTGGGTCGCGCGCAGGCTGCGCTCGGCCTCTTCCAGGCCGGTCACATACTCCCATTTGATGGGCTCATGGGCGCTGGCATGGACGAAGGTCATATTGCCCAGCTCCGCCACCAGCGGCAGGCCGGCCAGGAAGGCGATCTGCGCTGCGTTCAGCTGGCCGCGCGTCCACTCGATCACTTCGCGCGCCTCCGCGTGCATCTGGGCGCGCGTCTCGCGCGTGACCGAATAATCATGGTTGCCCTGCACCGCGATGGCGCCGTCGGCCACATGGGCCATGACGGTATCGACCACGTAGGCCGGATCGGCGCCATAGCCGACAAAGTCGCCCGTGAAGGCGTAGCGGTCCGCGCCCTGCTGGCGCGCATGCGCCAGGCAAGCTTCGAGCGCTTCCCGGTTGGCGTGCAGGTCGGTCAGGAGGGCGAGGCGCATCTCAGGCGCCGCCGGCGAATTGCTGGTAGCCGCGGGCGCGCAGCTCGCACGCGGGGCAAGTGCCGCAGCCATAACCCCAGGCATGGAGGACGCCGCGCTCGCCCAGGTAGCAGGTGTGGGTGCCGCTGCGGATCAGCTCGACCAGGGCGGGCCCGCCGGTATCCCGGGCCAGCTGCCAGGTCTGTTTTTTGTCGATCCACATCAGCGGCGTTTCCAGCTTCAGGCGCGTGGCCATGCCCAGGTTCAGGGCCACCTGCAGCGCCTTCATGGTGTCGTCGCGGCAGTCGGGGTAGCCGGAGAAATCGGTCTCGCACATGCCGCCAACGAGCACATTGAGGCCGCGCCGGTAGGCCACGGTGGCCGCCACCGTCATGAACAGCAGGTTGCGCCCCGGGACAAAGGTATTGGGCAAGCCATTGGCCTGCATGGCGATGGCGGTGTCGCTGGTGAGGGCGGTATCCGAGATCTTGCCGATCAGGGACAGGTCGATCAGGTGGTCCTCACCCAGGCGCGCCTGCCATTCCGGCTTGAGGGCGCGCATGGCCGCCAGCAGGCTTGGGCGCACGGTCAGTTCGATGGCGTGGCGCTGGCCGTAGTCGAAGCCGATGGTCTCGACATGCTGGTAGCGTTCCAGGGCCCAGGCCAGGCAGGTGGCGGAATCTTGGCCGCCACTGAACAGGACCAGGGCGGTATCGGAAGCGTGCATGGTGTTCTTTCTAATCTTAGTCGTTCGCCATCAAGTTCAACGATCCGGTAACATGGCGGTGATGCAGTGATGACAAGGCAGCAATGACGCTACGGCGATCTCGAATTCTGGCACAAATCGGCTTGACCGTGGCGGTAGCGCTGGCAACGGGGCCTGCGTTCGCCCAAGGCATCGCCTACAGCGTCAAGATCGACGCGCCCAGGCCCCTCGCCCAGCTGTTGCAGGACAACCTGGACTTGCTGCGCTGGCGCGGCAACCCCCGCCTCGACCTGGACCAGCTGCAGCGCCTCGTCAAGCTCGCGCCCGAGCAGGCCCGTACCCTGATCGCCACCGAAGGCTATTATGCGCCGAAGGTGGCGGCCGGCCTCGATACGAGCGGGCCGGAACCGCTCGCGCGCATCATCGTCGATGCCGGCGAACCGGTGCTGGTGGGCGAGGTGGAACTGGTGCTGACCGGCTTTGCCAGCGACGCCCCCTTGCGCAAGGGCTGGAGCCTGCCGGTCGGGAAGGTGTTCCGCCAGGCCGACTGGGAAGCGGCCAAGCGCAAGCTGCTGCGCCAGGCGATGCTGACGCGCTATCCGCGCGCGCACCTGGTCGAATCGAGCGCCACGGTCGATCCCGAGGTGCGGCGCGCGCTGCTGCATGTGGCCGTGGACGCCGGTCCGGAAGTCCATTTCGGCGCACTGAAGATCGAAGGCGCGCGGCGCTACCGCCCCGCCATCGTGGAGAACCTGCACCAGATCAAACCCGGCGACGACTACAGCGAGACGGCCCTGCAGGCATTCCAGGGGCGCTTGCAGGACACGGGCTACTACAGCGGCGTCGAAGTGAGCGCCGACCTGTCCGGCGTGGCGCTCGATGAAACGCAGGCGGTCACCGTGCCCGTGCTGGTACGCCTGACCGAAAACAAGTACCGCAACGTCAGCGCCGGCCTTGGCTACTCGACCAACACCGGCAACCGCGCGCAACTGTCCTACGATGACCTGTCGGTCTTTGGCCTGCGCATGAAGAGCGCCATCACGCTCGAGACGCGCAAGCAGGCCGCGCATGCCGATTTCTACTATCCGACGACGACGGCCGGCTACAACGACAGCGTGGGCACCAAGTTCGAACGCACCGACCTCAATGGCGAAGTCACCAGCGTGGCGAGCATCGCGGCCAAGCGCGCCTGGGGCACGCCGCTGCTCGAGCGCAGTGTCACGCTCGAATTCCTCACCGAGCAAAAAGCCGTCGCCGGCGAGCTGTCCTCGAGCAGCAAGAGCCTGCCCCTGACCTACAGCCTGACCAAGCGCCACCTCGACAGCCTGCTGTTCCCCGCCGATGGCTACGTCCTCAACGCCCAACTGGGCGGCGCGCTGCTGCCCATCCTCACCGACCGCCCCTTCGTGCGCGCCAGCGGCAAGTTCATTGCATACCGGCCGCTGTCCTCGACCGCCACGCTGATCCTGCGCGGCGAGGCCGGCGCGCTGGCCTCGCGCGCCAAGGACGGCGTGCCCGGCACCTACCTGTTTCGCGCCGGCGGCGACCAGTCGGTGCGCGGCTATGGCTTCCAGCAACTGGGGGTGCAGGAAGGCGCCGCCATTGTCGGCGGGCGCTACCTGCTTGCCGCCAGCGCCGAATACGACTACTGGTTCAAGCCCGCCTGGGGCGCGGCTGTGTTCTATGACGCCGGCAATGCGGGCGACATTTTCAAGGACCTGAAACCGAAGTCCGGCTACGGCGTCGGCGCGCGCTGGCGCAGCCCGGTCGGCCCGATCAATATCGACGCCGCCTATGGCCATGCGATCCGCAAGTACCGCATCCACTTCTCGCTGGGCTTCACCTTCTGATGGCCACCAAGCGCACATGGCCACGCAGGCTCGCCATCGGGGCGGCCGTCACCGCAGCGCTGCTGGGCGGCGCCGTGTGGCTGCTGGGTCGCGAATCGACCTTGCAGGCGCTGGTGCAGAAAGTGGCCAATGCCAGCGGCGGCAATGTGGCAGTGACAGGGGTCTCCGGCTCGCTGTATGGCAGCATGCATGTGGCCCATATTGTCTACCGCACGCCGGAACGCATCATCCGTGCCGACCAGGTCGATATCGACTGGTCGCCGCTGCAGTTCTTCAGCGACGGCATCGCGATCAGCAAGCTGTATGCCGAGGGCGTGGCCGTTGAAACGCTGGCCGAGTCGCCGCCCGCAGCCATGCCGGAATCGATGGCGCCGCCTTTCGCGCTCGGCATCGGCGACGCGCGCGTTGCCAGCCTGGTCCTGCAAAAACAGGGCAGCAGCACTGCCCTCACCCACCTGCACCTGACGCTGCATGGCGATGCGCGCGCCTGGACCCTGGGCGAGGCCAGCGTCGATACGCCCTGGGGAAAAGTGGCGGCACACCTGCAGTTGATGGCGCAAAAGCCGTTTGCGCTGTCCGGCAGCGCCAGCATCGTGCGCCCCGAGGCCCATGCCGAGGCGACCCTCGGCGGCGACCTGGGCCAGACCAGCGTGAAGCTCAGTGGCGCCGCGGGCAGCGCGACCGGCAGCGCGCAGCTGGCGTTGGCACCGTTTGCTGCCGTGCCCCTGCGCGCGCTGTCGATCAAGGCGCAGCATATCGATCCGGGCTTGTTCAAACCGGCCTTGCCGCGCGCCGACATGCAGGCCGCCATGGCGCTCACATTGGCGGAAAACGGCAAGGTGCAGGGAACGCTAGGCCTCGACAACAGCGGCCCGGCCGGCACGCTGGACCAGCAGCGCCTGCCACTACGCAGCCTGCACGGGACCCTGGCCGGCTCGCTGTCGCTGCTGCGTCTCGACGGCATCGAAGTCGACCTTGACAGCGGCGGATCGTTCAAGGGACAGGGCAGTATCGACGACAAGGGTGTGGCCGCGTTGGCCTTGCACACAGAAAGGCTCGACCTCAAGGGCTTGCACGCGCGCCTGCACCCGACAGCCGTCAGCGGCGACATCGCCATGAAAGGCGATGACTTCGACGTGCACCTGCGCGCGGCAGGCTTGCGGCTCGATGCGCAGGCCCGGCGCGAACACGCTGTCATCACGCTCCAGCAAGCGCGCCTGGCCGCCGGCAGCGGCACGCTGCACGCAACGGGCAGCCTGGAACTGGAAGGCAAACGGGCTTTCAAGGTCAAAGGCGATGCCGAACACTTCAATCCGGCGGCCCTGGGCAGCTATCCGGTAGCCGATATCAATGCCGCCATCAATGCCGGCGGCACGCTGGCCGACGCCTGGAGCGTGAACGCCGACTTTACGCTGCGCCCAAGCACGCTGTTCCAGCAAGCCTTGGGCGGCAGCGGAAAATTGCATGCCGACGCAAAACACGTCAGCAATGTCGACGCGACGCTGACGCTGGGTCCGAACAACGCGCACATGCATGGCAGCTTCGGGGCCCCCGGCGAAAAACTGGCCTGGCAGGTCGACGCCAGACAGCTTGGCGTACTGCACATCGGCGTGACCGGCAGCGCGCGTGCCAATGGCGTCGTCAGCGGCACCATGGCCGCGCCTCGCACCACGCTCGAAGCCGATGTCAACGGCCTGCATGCCAGCGGCGAAGCCTGGCGCGCAGGCGACGCCTTCGAGGGCAAGCTGGCCGGCACGGCGACGCGCTTCGATCCGGCCACGCTTGGTGCTCCCCTCGCAGGCAGCATCAACGCCAGCTTCACCGCGGAAGGACGCAGCAATGCCCAATGGCGCGCCAGCGCGACCTTGCTGCCATCCACGCTGGCCCATGCTCCCTTGAGCGGACATGCCAGCATTGCCGCCAGCGGCAAGAAAATCGGCGCCATCGACCTGGACCTGCGCGCCGGCGCCAACAGCGTTAGCGCCAATGGCAGTGGCGAACAACTGGCCTGGAAGGTCGATGCACCCGACCTGTCGGCCCTGGGTCCGGATTTCGCCGGCACCCTCAAGGGCAGCGGTACCTGGGCTACCCAGGTGTTGGGCGGCACCCTCGACGGCAACGACCTGCGCCTGTTCGGCGGGCACCGCCTCAAGTCGCTGCATGCCAGTGCCAGCATCGGCATGTCTGGCCAGGCGCTGGTCACCGACATCATGATCGCCAACTACGCCAATGCCGGCATGACGCTGCGCGCGGCGCACCTGCAAACGGGCGGCGACCGCGCAGCCCATGGCATCAAGCTGTCTGCGCGCAATGAGGACTTCGACGCCGCCCTCGAGGCCAGGGGAAGCTGGACCGACGCTGGCTGGAGCGGCACCATCGCCACGCTGCAAAACCACGGCCGCTATGGCTTTTCCTTGCAGGCGCCGGCGACCCTGCGCCTGGGCGTGGCGCCAGGCGCGGGCGTGGCCGGCCTGCTCCATCCTGAACGCATTGGCGTCGCCGCGGCGAACTTCAAACTGCCCGATGGCTCGGTCAGCATTGCATCGCTGGAGAAGAACGGCGCGCACTGGCGCAGCAAAGGTGCGGCGGCCGGTGTGCCGCTGACCTACATTGGCCAGTTCTCGCCGGCCGTGCGCGAAAACCTCAATGGCGACCTGGCGCTGGGCGCCACCTGGGACATCGAACGTACGCCGGCCCTGGCCGGCTCCGTGCACCTGTTCCGTGAAAAAGGCGACGCCATCGTCGGTGCCGAAGTGCCGGTGGTGCTGGGCCTGCGCCAGTTCGATGCGCGCGCCGACGTGAGCGCTGGCGCGCTGCGCGTCGTCGCCGACCTCGATGGCAGCCGTGCCGGCCGCGCCCACGTCGATGCAACGATGCGCCTGCTCGATGGGCGGATTGAAAACGCCAGTGCGCTGGCCATGAACGCCAGTGCCGATGTCGCCTCCGTCGCCTTCCTGGCGCCCCTGTTTGGCCAACCGGGGCTGGAACTGGACGGCACGCTCAAGCTGGCCCTGGCCGGCAGCGGCACCTTCGGCACGCCAAGCTTAAATGGCAGCATGAGCGGCGAGCGATTGCTGGTGCGCTGGGCCGAACAAGGCATCAAGCTGGGCAACGGCCAGCTGCGCGCCAGGCTCGCTGGCGACGAACTGCAACTGCAACAGCTCTCGTTCGACGGCCCGGAAGGCCACGCCCAGGCCAGCGGCGCCTTGCGCTTCGCCGGCGGCGAAGCGAGCATGCAGCTCAAGCTCGTGGCCGACAAGCTGGAAATCCTGGCCCGTCCCGACCGCACCGTCGTCGTCAGCGGCCAGAGCACGCTGGTACGCGACCAGAAACGCTTCGCGCTCGATGGCAAATTCCGCGCCGAGCGCGCCGTGATCGAACTGGCTCCCATCGAACGCCCGACCATGAGCGACGATGTCGTCATCCTCGGCAAGACCGCCAGCAGCACCAGCGTCAAGGCGCCGGCCAGCCTGCCGCTGGCGGTCGATATCGAAGCCGACCTGGGCGAGAATTTCTACCTGAAGGGCATGGGCCTGGATGCCCAGCTGGCCGGCACGGTGCACATCCGCGCCGCCGACCGCCGGCCGCCGCGCGCCAACGGCACCATCCGCGTGGTCGAAGGGACCTACGCGGCATATGGCCAGAAGCTGGCCATCGAACGCGGCCAGCTGACCTTCAGCGGGCCGTATGACAATCCGGCCCTGAGCATCCTGGCCGTGCGCAAGCGGCCCGATGGCGAACAGCTGTCCGACACCAATGTCGAAGCAGGTGTCGAGGTGCGCGGCACGGCCCTTGCACCCGTCGCGCGCCTGGTATCGACGCCAAACGTATCGGACAGCGACAAGCTGGCCTGGCTGGTACTGGGCCACGGCATGGAAGTGACGGCGGGCCAGGAATTCGGCGTCCTCAGTGCGGCCGCCGGTGCGCTGCTGGGCGGCTCCGGCGGCGGCCTGCAACAGAAACTGGCCAGCACGATCGGCATCGACGAACTGGGCCTATCGCAGGCCAAGGGCCTCGAAACGACGGTCGTCACCGTGGGCAAGCGCCTGTCCAAACGCGCCTACCTGAGTTTCGAGCAGGGCACCAGCACCGCGACGAGCCTGGTCAAACTGCGCTACAAGGTCAATCCCCGCATCACGCTGCAGCTCCAGACTGGCGCCAACACGGCGCTCGACGTGCTTTACTCCTGGGCTTTCGATTAGCTCGCGTCGCGGTATTCACGCGGCCCGATGCCGGCCCCCTTACGAAAAGCGATATAGAAACTGGTGGGCGAGGCGTAACCGAGGCGGTAGGCCACCTGGCTGATCGAGGTATCGCTCTGGCGCAGCATGGCCATGGCGCGCTCGAGCCGGATGGCCGAACCCAGGGCGCGCAGACTGGTGCCCTCGGCCAGCAGGAAGCGGTTCAGCGTCCGCGCGCTGATGTTGAGCATGCTGGCCAGTTCGCCCAGGCGCGGCTGCACGCCTTCAGCTTCGCGCAGGATCAGCGCCACCCATTGCGCGTACTCGGCCGACTGCTCGTTCAGGTGGGGCGCGGTCGTGAGGGCGGGCGCGGCAACGATGGGCGCGATCTGCAGCACCGGCCGGTCCAGCAAATGCGCGGGAATCCTGCAGCGTACCTCGGGCAAGGCACTGGCGCTGAAATGGAAGCGCGTCGGTTTCAACTGGCGATAGCGCGCCGCGTGCGCGGGCGCCGGTATCGACAGCGAAATTTCCAGCCCCGGCATCTGGCCGACCAGGCGCATGATATCGAAGTGGAAGGCCACGGCGAACACTTCCTCGAGCGTGGTCAGCGCGTTGTTGTCGAGCGCCGCGGCCGGGCGGAAGACGACGTCGCCAAAATCGGCGTCGCGTTCGTAGAGGACGAAAAAACCGTTCGTGACCAGCTTGCGGTAACGCGCGAGGGTGCGCAGCAAGGTGTCGAGCGTGCGGCACTGGCGCAGCACCACGCTGAGCGTGTCGTGGTCGTCCACCGTGATCCTTTGCCCGAGCAGGAAGCCCAGTCCCCCGCCAGGCAGCGCGGCGCTGGCGGCGGCGAACAGGCGTTCCACTTCCCGGTAGGTGAGCACGGCGTCATGGCGCAATTTGTCCGCGCCCAGGCCGGCTAGCTGCAGTACCGACGCACCGACGTCCGGCGCCAGGATGTCGAACACCGGCGCAGCGTAGCGGGCCGGCAGATAGGGTTCATACAGCGGCATGGCGAGGTTCCTGCGCCCATCGAATGGCGTAAATTATAAAGTCTATTCTCGGCACCGTGGCTACAATTTGCTCAATGAACCGGCAGCCCTGCCGCACTTGAGGAAACCCATCCATGAAAGCCGTAGTTTGCCAGAACGCTGCATTGACGCTCACCGATATCCCCGACCCCGTGCCGGGACCCGGCCAGGTGCTGGTCAAGGTGGAACGCTGCGGCATTTGCGGCTCGGACCTGCACCTGCGCCACCATTGCGACCCGTTCCGCGCCGTGCTGGCCAAGGTGGGCTTCGACAAGGTGCTGCCCACCAGCGCCGAGCCGTTCGTGTTCGGCCATGAACTGTGCTGCGAGGTGCTTGAATATGGCCCTGGCTGCGACAAGAAGATCAAGATTGGCGCGCGCGTGGTCGGCCAGCCGGTGCTGCGCATCGGCAGCGAGATCCACCTGGCCGGCCTGTCCCCCAAGGCGACGGGCGGCTTCGCCGAACGGATGCTGATGCAGGAGTCGGCCCTGGTGGCGGTGCCGAACGGTCTCGCCCCCGACCTGGCGGCGCTGACCGAACCGATGGCCGTGGCCTGGCACGCCGTGCGCCGCAGCGAGATCGCGCGCAAGGATGTGGCCATCGTCATCGGCTGCGGCCCGGTGGGCCTGGCCGTGATTTGCCTGCTCAAGGCGCAGGGCGTGGCCCACGTGGTGGCGAGCGATCTCTCGCCCGGCCGGCGCGCGCTGGCAAGGCAGTGCGGCGCCGACCTGCTGATCGACCCCGCCGCCGAATCGCCCTACCTTGACCGCACCGGCGATGGTCACCTGCACGACTTGCCGGCGTTGCTGGAACTGTCCGTGGGCACGCGCGAAAAGCTGGGCAAGCTGCCCATCCCCTGGCATGTGGCATGGCGCCTGGCCGAAAAGCTCGGTGCGGCCGCGCCCAAGCGCCCCGTCATTTTCGAATGCGTCGGCGTGCCGGGCATCGTCCAGCAGATCATCGACGGCGCGCCGCTGATGTCGCGCATTGTCGTTGCCGGCGTGTGCATGCAGGTTGACCGCTACGAACCGTCGCTGGCGATCCACAAGGAGATCGACTTGCGTTTTGTGTTCGGCCATTCGCCGCTCGAATACCGCGACACCTTGCACATGATCGCCGAAGGAAAAGTGCACTGCGCGCCGATGATCACTGGCGTGGTGGGCCTGGCCGGCGTGGCCGGCGCCTTCGACGCGCTGCGCGATCCGGAAAAACACGCCAAGATCCTCGTCGCTCCGGGCATGCTGTCATGAACTACCCCGCCAAAACCGTCACCGTCAACGGCGTCAAACTGAACGTCATCGACGCCGGCCATGGCGAACCGGTGCTGCTGGTGCACGGCTTCCCCGACACGCACGCCGTGTGGCGCGAGCAGATTCCCGCCTTGCTGGCCGCCGGCTACCGCGTCATCGCGCCCGACACGCGCGGCTGCGGCGACAGCGAGATGCCGCCCGGGGTGGCCGACTACAGGATCGACAAGCTGGTGGCCGACCTGGCCGCGCTGCTCGACGCGCTTGCCATCGACAAGGTCAAGCTGGTGAGCCACGACTGGGGCGCTGTCATTGGCTGGCAGTTCCTCATGGCCCACCCGCAGCGCGTCGAACGCGCGGTGATGCTCTCGGTTGGGCATCCCAGCGCCTACGGCAGCGGCGGCATTGCGCAAAAGCTCAAGGGCTACTACATCCTGCTGTTCCAGCTGCGCGGCGTCGCCGAGTGGGTCCTGAAGCTGGCCAACTGGCGCCTGTTTGGCTTGTTTACCGGGTTTGCCGCGGAACTGCCGCACTGGCGCGCGGCGCTGTCGCGGCCGGGCCGCCTGACGGCCGGTATCAACTACTACCGGGCCAACCTGCACCTGGTCCTGCCGCGCACTTACCCACGCGTGAGCGTGCCGGTGGTGGGCATCTATAGCGACGGCGACCGTTTCCTGACGCGCAAGCAGATGAGCGCCAGCGCCGCCTTCTGCGACGCCGGATTTGATTATATCGAAGTGGCCGGTGCCAACCACTGGATGCAGCTGCACATGCCTGCCCCCGTCAACGCCGCCGTCCTCGCGGCACTCCAACAGGATCAGCAATGAAGACCTACACTTTCGAATTGATGCTCGCCGCTTTGCTCGCGTCCCTGCTGTTCGCGGTCTGCTACTGGCAGGCGCCTGGCCACAGATTGACTGCCGCCGAAATCGACGGCTACACAGCGCGCATCGAGCGCCTTGCGCCGATGCCCGCCGCCGACAAAGCCGCCTTCCTGGCCGCCCTGCGCACCTGGGGACAGGCCGACGACGGCGCGCCGGTGTATATGCTCAACCTGATGCGCTACTACCCCCAATTGCGGCCCTGGCCCGGCGTGACGATCAAGGCGGCTACGCCGCTGGAATCGAACGCGCATTATGAAAAGGAAGTGACCGGCATGGCCCTGGCGGGCGGCCTGCAAATGCCCGTCGCAAGCAATGTGCAGGGTGTGCGCGCTGGCGCGCAGCCGAGCACCAATCTGGTGGGCCAGGAAGCAGCCGTGGACAACTGGAGCCGCGTGCTGGTCGTGCGCTATCCGTGCCGGCGCGCCTTTTTCGAATTGGTCAGCAATCCGGATTACCTGAAGGTGATGCCGTATAAATTCGCCGCGCTGCAGCTGGCACTGGTGCCAACGGACGGCGCCAGCGTGACGCCCGATGTACGCCTGGTCAGCGCTGCGCTCGCCCTGTTCATCCTGCTGGCGACGGGCTGGTGGCGCGCTGCGCGCCGCGCAGGCTAGGAGTCTGCGCGGCAGAAAATTGATGTCATCCAAAGCAGCGGGGTAAACGT